>JAJYBG010000058.1 GCA_021779075.1 Actinomycetes bacterium
CGGAAGCGTCGTGCTGCTTCTCGTGCTCTTCGCCTCGAAGGGTCTCTTCACGGTCGGCACGCTGCACTCCGGCGCGTCCGGCGGCGTGCTGCAGCCGGCGATCGCGCTCGGCGCCTCCTCGGGCGCCGTCATCGGAATCCTCTGGTCGTCGATGTGGCCGGGGTCGCCGGTCGCCGCCTTCGCGCTGCTCGGCGCCGCGGCGGTGCTCGCCGCCTCGCAGCGCTCGCCGTTCACCGCGATCGTGATCGTCCTCGAACTGACGGCGGCGCCGCTCGGATTCCTCGCCCCCGTCGGCCTCGCGGTGCTCGGCTCGATCCTGACGCGTCAGCTCCTGCAGCACCGGCGGGACAGGTCGAGGGTCCTGGACCTCTAGCAGCGCCGCTGGTCGAGCCTGTCGACATCAGCGGTGCGGTCGTTTCGACACCGGCGCTCTGCGCCCTGCTCGATGACCGAGTGCTAGTGCCAACTCGGGGCCGTCTCGATCTCGGAGCGGTCGCCCGACCACAGGGTGTGGAACGTGCCCTCACGGTCGACCCGCCGATAGGTGTGCGCGCCGAAGAAGTCGCGCTGCCCCTGCACGAGCGCCGCGGGCAGGCGCGCCGCACGCAGCCCGTCGTAGTACGCGAGCGAGGACGAGAAGGCCGGGGCGGGGATTCCGGCCTGCGCCGCCGCGACGACCACCCGGCGCCAGGCATCCTGTGCGCCCTCGACGACGTCGCGGAAGAACGGCGCGAGCACGAGTGCGACCAGTCCCGGCGAGTCGGCGTAGGCCTCCGCGATGCGACCCAGGAAGCCGGCGCGGATGATGCATCCGGCACGCCAGATGCGGGCGATCGCGCCCTTGTCGATCGACCACGAAAACTGCTCGGCGCCGGCGACGATCTCGTCGAAGCCCTGCGAGTAGGCGATGATCTTCGACGCGTAGAGCGCCTGGCGGACATCCTCGATGAAGGCGTCCGGGTCGGGGGCCGTCCACCCCGACGGACCGGGCAGGCCCGCCGCCGCCTCGCGCTGCGCCGGCTTCGACGACAGCGAACGGGCGAACACCGCCTCGGCGATGCCCGAGACCGGCACGCCGAGGTCGAGGGCGTTCTGCACCGTCCACGCGCCGGTGCCCTTGGCGGCGGCCTGGTCGACGATGACGTCGACGAGGGGGCGACCGGTCGCGGCATCCGCCTGGCGCAGCACCTCGGCGGTGATCTCGATGAGGTAGGACTCGAGCTCGCCCGCATTCCACCCGGCGAAGATGTCGGCGATCTCGGCGGGGGTCCTCCCGGTGCCGCGGCGGATGAGGTCGTAGGCCTCGGCGATGAGCTGCATGTCGGCGTACTCGATGCCGTTGTGCACCATCTTGACGAAGTGGCCGGCGCCGTCGGTGCCGACATGGGTCACGCACGGCTCGCCGTCCGGAGCCTTCGCCGCGATGGAGGCGAGGATCGGGCCGAGGGTCCGGTACGACTCGGCCGAGCCGCCCGGCATGATCGACGGGCCGTGGAGCGCGCCCTCCTCGCCGCCCGAGATGCCCGTGCCCACGAAGTGCAGGCCCGCTTCGCGCAGGGCCTTCTCGCGGCGGATGGTGTCGTGGAAGTTCGCGTTGCCGCCGTCGACGATGATGTCGCCCGGCTCGAACACCCGCACGAGCTCGTCGATGACGGCGTCGGTGCCCGCGCCCGCCTGCACCATGATGATCGCGGTGCGGGGCGCGGCGAGGGACGCGGCGAACTCGTCGTAGGTGCGCGCGGCGAGGAATCCCGCCTCGGGATGCTCGGTGATGAGCGTCTCGGTGCGCGCCCAGGAGCGGTTGAAGACCGCGACCGTGTTGCCCTCGCGGCTGGCGAGGTTGCGGGCGAGGTTGGATCCCATCACCGCAAGGCCGACGACACCGATGTTGGCGGATCTCTCTGGCATGGTCTCAAGCCTAGAGGCGGGTCGCGCGGTGCGCGCGGCGCCGGGCGACCCGCCTCGTCGTCGCTACTGCGGGCCGGGCTGGGTTCGGTTGGCGCGCAGCACCTCGAGGCGGGCGCGGTACTCCTTCTCGTCGATGTCGCCGTTGGCGAACCGCTCGGCGAGGGTGCGCTCGGCATCCGCCGTCGAGTTCCAGGGGCCGCCCCTGGGGCCGCCCCAGGGGCCGTATCCGCCCCACGGCCCGTTGCTCCACTGCCCGGAGCGGTGCCAGCGGCGTCGACCGAACACGATGGCGAGCACGATGATCGCGAGGAAGAGGAACCAGCCGATCGGGATGAAGACCCAGTACGGCGAGAACGCGTGGTACATCATGTACGAAGTCTTTCTTGCAGACGATCGGAATTCCCTGACATCCCCAGTCTCCGCTGTTTCGCGCTTTCGGGGATCCGCCGCGGGGAGTGACTCCCGCTGCTCCCGCGGGATGACGCGGGATGCCCCGGACCGGACCGGCTACTGCGCCAGGCAGGTGTCGTAGGCGAACACGACGAGCTGCACCCGATCGCGCGCCGCCGATCGCGGCCTACTCCCGCGGGAGTACGCGTCGCCCGCCGCTTCGATGCTCATCGGCTAGACTGAGCCCGAACTTCGGCGAGGGATGCCGGGGCACCCGCCCCGCACATCCGTTATCGACGCGGTGGGACTGGCAGCACGTCTTTCCTCACGCGATGAGCGTTCGAGTTGAATCCGCATTCACGACGTGGGCCGAGAGCCCACCGCACCACTTGGAGTAACACCATGGCTGAAGACAACAAGGTCGTCGCCGAGCTGCGCGAGCAGTTCGGCAAGGGCGCCGCGCGCAAGATCCGCGCGGCGGGCAAGATCCCGGCCGTCATCTACGGGCACGGCACCGAGCCCAAGCACATCACGCTGCCCGCCCACCAGGTCGGCCTGCTGCTGCGCAAGGCGAACGCGATCCTCGAGCTCGACATCGCCGGCACGAGCGAGCTCACCCTCGTCAAGGACGTCCAGAAGGACCCGGTGGCCCAGATCATCGAGCACATCGACCTCATCCTCGTGCGGCGGGGCGAGAAGGTCCAGGTCGAGATCCCCGTGCACGTCGAGGGCGCTCCGTTCGGCGCCGGCCGTGCCGAGCTCGACACCGGGACGCTCCTCATCGAGGCCGAGGCGACGAACATCCCCGAGCGGGTCGTCGTCAGCGTCGAAGGGCTCGAGGCCGGCACGCACATCCTCGCCGGCGCGGTCGCGCTGCCGGCGGGCGCGGTGCTCCTCACCGACCCGGAGGCGCTCGTCGTCGCCATCGTCGGCCCGACCGCCGAGGCCATCGCCGAGGAGAGCGGTGCGCCGGAGGCCGCGGCGTCGTAGTTGGCTGCTGACACCTGGCTCGTCGTCGGCCTCGGCAACCCCGGCGCGCAGTACGCGAACACCCGGCACAACGTCGGGCAGCTCGTCGTCGACGAGCTCGCCCGGCGGGCGGGGGCGGCCTTCACGTCGCACAAGGCGAACGCGCACATCGCTGAGGGCCGCGCCGCGCCGGGCGCCCCGAAGCTCGTCCTCGCGAAGTCGAACGGCTACATGAACAGCTCGGGCGGCCCCGTCTCGGCGCTGCTCAGATTCTTCTCGCTGACCCCGGCGCAGCTCATCGTGGTGCAGGACGAGCTCGACATCCCCTTCGATAGCCTCAAGCTCAAGTTCGGCGGCGGGCACGGCGGGCACAACGGCATCCGCGACATCATGTCGGCGGTCGGCACCGGCGATTTCATCCGCGTGCGCGTGGGCGTCGGTCGCCCCCCGGGCGAGCGCGACGCGGCCGACCATGTGCTCAGGCCGTTCACCGCGGCGGAGCGCAAGAATCTGCCGATCCTGGTGGGGGATGCCGCCGACGCCGTGGAACTCATCACGCAGAAGGGTCTCGCCGAGGCCCAGTTGAAGTACCACACCGGCTGACCTCGTCCTGTTTCCGCGCGTTCGGGCTGAGACTCGGTTCGACACGCGGGCGTAAGAGCCGTCATTCAGCGTGTCGAACCGAGTCTCAGCCCGACGACCGCAGGAGGCGACCTGGGCGGGGCGCGGTCGGGCACCCGCGGGTCGCGGTCGGGCACCCGCGGGTCGCGGTCGGGCACAGGAATGGACTGCGCGGCACTCCCGCTCCCCGCGCGGCCGAGGTCCGTTTGCACCCGCCAACTAGGCTTGCGGCGTGGTACTCGAGGGTTTGATCGAGGCGCTTTCGCGCGCCCGGACCGTCGACGACGCCCTCGCCTACGCCGCGCGCGACGCCGACTTCTCGCTCGTCGAGGGCCTGGACGCGCCGCTGCTCACCGCCCTGCTCGGCCGCCGCGAACCTGCCCGGCGCGTGCTCTTCGCCGTCACCGCGACGGGCCGCGACGCGCAGGCGCTGGAGACCTCGCTCGCGGCGCTGCTGCCGGATGCCGAGATCCTCGAGTTCCCCGCGTGGGAGACCCTGCCGCACGAGCGCCTCAGCCCGAGCGCTGAGACCGTCGGGCGGCGGCTCGCCGTCATCCGGGCGCTCAGCGCCTGGGATTCCGGGCCGCAGGACGCCCCGCTCGTCGTCATCGCGAGCGTGCGCGCCGCGCTGCAGCCGGTCGCCGACAATCTCGCCGACATCGAGCCGCTCACGCTCGCCGTCGGCGAGCAGGACAACGACCTCGGTGCCGTTGCCGCGCGCCTGGTCGCGCTCGCCTACAGCCGCGTCGACATGGTCACGCGCCGCGGCGAGTTCGCGGTGCGCGGCGGCATCCTCGACGTGTTCTCGCCGGTGGCCGAGCACCCCTATCGCATCGACTTCTTCGGGCCCGAGGTCGACCAGATCCGCCTCTTCTCCGTTGCCGACCAACGCTCGCTGCCCGACGAGCTGCGGCGAGTGGAACTAGGCCCGAGCCGCGAAATCCTGCTGACGGACGCCGTGCGCCAGCGCGCCCGCGAGATGCAGCACGAGTTCCCCAGTCTCGCCGAGATGCTCGGCCGGCTCGGCGAGGGGATCCCCGTCGAGGGCATGGAGTCGCTCGCGCCGGCCCTCGTCGACCGGCTGGTGCCCGTCACGCACTACCTGCCGCAGGGCGCCGCCGTCGCGGTCCTCGGCCCCGAGCGCGTGGCGAGCCGCGCGGTGAGCCTCGCCGAGACGAACCGCGAGTTCCTCGCCGCGGCCTGGAGCGCGGCGACGGTGGGGGCGCAGGCGCCTATCGACCTCGACGCCGGCGACTTCACGACGGTAGCGGCGTTGCGGCGGTCGCACCCCGGCACGTGGTGGACCCTCAGCCAGTTCGACTCGGGTGCGTCGCGCAGCGACGCGAACGGCGCCAGCCCGGTCGGCCCCGCGGATCGACCATCATCCGGCGGTCCCGACAACCTGCCGGACGAGGACGATCCTTTCAGTGAAGAGGTTCCCGGCCGCTACCTGAGAATCGACGCCACCGCCATCCCCTCCTTCGCCGGGCAGGTCGCCGGGGCGGTCGACCACGTCGCCGAGCGCCTCGCCGCTGGCTGGACGGTCCTCGTCGCGGCGGCGGGGCGCGGTCTCGCCGAGCGCGCCGCCGACGTGCTGAGCGAGCACGGCCTCGCCGCACGTCTGAGCGACGAGTTCCCCAGTGCGCCGGAATCCGGTGTCGCCTACGTCGTCAAGGCGAGCATCGAGCGCGGGTTCGAGCTCCCCGAGACCAAGCTCGCGGTGCTCGGCGAGGCCGACTTCTACGGTCGTCAGGTCGGGTACGACTCGCCGACGGCCAAGAAGCTCGGCAGCCGCCGCCGCAATGTCGTCGACCCGTTGCAGCTCAAGCCGGGCGACATCGTCGTGCACCAGACGCACGGCATCGGCAAGTTCCTCGAGCTCGTGCAGCGCGAGGTCTCCTCCGGCGGGCGCAACCCGGTCAAGACCACCCGCGAGTACCTCGTCCTCGAGTACGCGCCGAGCAAGCGCGGCTACCCCGGCGACAAGCTCTACGTTCCCACCGACCAGCTTGACCTGCTCACCCGCTACGTCGGCGGCGAGGAGCCGGCGCTGAGCAGGATGGGCGGCAGCGACTGGGCGCAGGCCAAATCCAAGGCCCGCAAGGCGGTACGCGACATCGCCGTCGAGCTCGTCAAGCTCTACTCGGCGCGGATGGCGTCGAAGGGCTTCGCGTTTCCGCCCGACAGCCCGTGGCAGCGCGAACTCGAGGACGCCTTCCCCTTCGTCGAGACGCCCGACCAGCTGCAGACCATCGACGAGGTCAAGGCGGACATGGAGCGCCCGATCCCCATGGACCGCCTCGTCTCAGGCGACGTCGGCTTCGGCAAGACCGAGATCGCGGTGCGCGCCGCGTTCAAGGCGGTGCAGGCCGGCAAGCAGGTCGCGATCCTCGTGCCGACCACCCTGCTCGTCAAGCAGCACTTCGAGACGTTCTCCGAGCGCTTCGCCGGCTTCCCCGTCCATCTGCGCCAGCTCAGCCGGTTCCAGACCGACAAGGAGGCGAAGGAGGTGCTCGCCGGCCTCGCCGACGGAACGGTCGACGTCGTCATCGGAACGCACCGGCTGCTCGGCCCGGGGGTCGCCTTCAAGGACCTCGGCCTCGTCGTCGTCGACGAGGAGCAGCGCTTCGGCGTCGAGCACAAGGACGCACTGAAAAAGCTCAAGACCAATGTCGACGTCCTCGCGATGAGCGCGACGCCCATTCCGAGAACCCTCGAGATGGCGGTGACGGGCATCCGCGAGATGTCGACCCTCGCCACCGCCCCCGAGGACCGGCACCCGATCCTCACCTTCGTCGGGCCGTACTCCGACAAGCAGGTCTCCGCCGCCATCCGCCGGGAGCTCCTGCGCGAGGGCCAGGTGTTCTACGTGCACAACCGTGTGCAATCCATCAACGCGGTCGCCGCCAAGGTCGCCGAACTCGTGCCCGAGGCGCGCGTCGCGGTCGCCCACGGCCAGCTCAACGAGCATGTGCTCGAGCAGATCGTCGTCGACTTCTGGGAGCGCCGCTTCGACGTGCTGGTGTGCACGACGATCATCGAGACCGGCCTGGACATTACCAACGCGAACACGATCATCATCGATCGCGCCGACAAGTACGGGCTGTCGCAGCTCCACCAGCTGCGCGGCCGCGTGGGGCGCGGCCGGGAGCGGGCCTACGCCTATTTCCTCTGGGACGAGGACAAGCCGCTCTCCGAGACCGCCCACGACCGGCTCGCCACGATCGCCGCGAACAACGAACTCGGCGCCGGCATGCAGGTCGCGCTCAAGGACCTCGAGATCCGCGGCGCGGGCAACCTGCTCGGCGGCGAGCAGTCGGGGCACATCGCCGGCGTCGGCTTCGACCTCTACCTGCGGATGATCGGCGAGGCGGTGGGGCAGTTCCGGGGCGAGGCCGCCGAGGGTCAGACCGAGCTGCGCCTCGAGCTGCCGGTCGACGCGCACATCCCCGAGGAGTACGTGGATTCCGAGCGGCTGCGCCTCGAGGCCTACCAGAAGCTCTCCGCGGCGACCGCGCCGAGCGCGAAGGACGAGGCGATCGACCTCGTCGTCGACGAGCTCGTCGACCGCTACGGCGAGCTTCCGGAGCCGGTGGTCAACCTCGTCGCCGTCGCACGGCTGCGCCATCGCGCCCAGCGCGCCGGGCTCAGCGAGGTCCTCGCCATGGGGTCGTCCTTGCGGATCGCCCCCGCCGAGCTGCCCGATTCCATCCAGGTGCGGCTGCAGCGGCTCTACCAGGGCGCCCGCTACTTCGCGCAGCAGCGCGCGATCTCGGTGCCGATCAAGCAGGTCGGCGGCGAACCGCTCGCCGATGCCGACCTCATCGCCTGGGTCGGCGCCCTGCTCGACGCGATCTTCCCGGTTCCCGAGAAGGCGCCCGATCACGTGGTGGGCTGAGCGCATGGCGTCCGTCAAGGTCCACCCCGCCTACCTGCTCACCGCGACCGCACTCGCGGCCATCATCGCGGCCGGCATCGCCGGGGCGGCGCTCTACCCATCGCTGCCCGATCCGGTGCCCACGCACTGGAATGCCGCGGGCCAGGTCGACGCGTGGTCGGCGAAATCGTTCTGGAGCGTCTTCGGCACCCTCGTCATCGCGGCCGGCATCGTCGGCATCCTGTTCGCCTCGTCCTACTTCTCGGCCCCCGGTGAGTCGCGTGCGCAGCGGCACCTGCTCGTGACGTCGCTCGGCTGCCTGCAGGTCTCCCTCGGCGCAGGGCTGGCGGCGCTGGCGCTGTGCACCTGGCTCGCCCCGGGCGTCGCGCTGCCGTTCTATCTCGTCCTCGCGGCGATGATCGCGGGCATCCTCGCGACGCTCGTCGTCCTCGGCGTGAGGCTGGCCCGGGGTGCGGCCTCCCGCACCGAGTCCGATTCCGCCACGGACGCGCCGGCGCCGGAATGGGCCGGGGACCCGCACTGGCGGGCCGGATTCCTCTACGTCAACGCCGCCGACGGCCGCGTCGTGGTGCCGAAGCGCTACGGCCTCGGCTGGACGATCAACTTCGGCAGCGCGGGCGGCATCGCGATCGGAGCCCTCGTCATCGCCGTCATCGCCGCCGCGGTCGTTCTGCCGGCGCTGCGTCACTGACCGCCCCGCCTGCGGCGGCGCGAGCCGCCGCAACGGTCCACTGGACCGTTGCCTCCTAGGCGGCCCCGCCTGCGGCGGCGCGAGCCGCCGCAACGGTCCACTGGACCGTTGCCTCCTAGGCGGCCCCGCCTTCGGCGGCGCGAGCCGCCGCAACGGTCCACTGGACCGTTGCCGCTCAGGCGGCTCGCGCCCATCGCACGTCGCCGATGGCGTCGAGCACGCCCGCATGCGAGA
Organism: Actinomycetes bacterium; assembly: GCA_021779075.1. Lineage (GTDB taxonomy): Bacteria > Actinomycetota > Actinomycetes > Actinomycetales > Microbacteriaceae > Gryllotalpicola. The sequence goes on from JAJYBG010000058.1 coordinate 8,712, forward strand.
TGGTGACGACGCTGCAGCCGTAGCTGTCGTGCGCCCAGGCGGGACCGTCCGGCCCGAGCGCCATGATCG
>JAJYBG010000059.1 GCA_021779075.1 Actinomycetes bacterium
CGTGGGGCTGCTCGGACGCGAGCTCGCCGAATTTCAGCCCGACCTCGTGGTGGGCTACGACCTGGCGGGCGGGTACGGACACCCGGACCATGTGCGCGCCACCCTCATCGCACGCGGCGCGGCCGCGGCACGCGGCATCCGGTTCGCCGAGATCGTCGAGGCGGATGCTCCCGGGGCCGTCGCGGTGCCGATCGATCTCGCCGCCAAGCGCCGTGCGCTGGCCGCCCACGAATCGCAGCTGACGCTCGACGAGACCGGGTACACACTCTCCGGCGGGCAGCACCGCACGATCTCGGCGACCGAGCATCTGAGATTTGTAGGGTGAGAGCGTGCAGTTGAACGTCGCCATCGCCGGGGTCGGCAACTGCGCGAACGCGCTCGTCCAGGGCGTGACGGCCTACGCGAACGCACCGGACGACGAGGTCGTGCCGGGCCTTATGCACGTGCGGCTCGGCGGCTACCACGTCGGCGACATCCGCTTCGTCGCCGCGTTCGACGTCGATGCGGCAAAGGTCGGCCTCGACCTCGCCGACGCGATCTGGGCGAGCGAGAACGACACGTTCCGCTTCGCGGAGGTGCCGCCCGCCGGTGTCGCGGTGCTGCGGGGCCCGACGCTCGACGGACTCGGCGCGTACTATCGCGAGGCGATCGAGGAATCCGCCGCCGCCCCCGTCGATGTGGCCCGCGCTCTGCGCGAATCCGGCGCCGACGTGCTCGTGTGCTACCTGCCGGTGGGCAGCGAGCAGGCGGCGAAATGTTACGCCCAGGCGGCTCTCGACGCCGGGGTCGCGTTCGTCAACGCCATCCCCGTCTTCATCGCCAGCGACCCCGAGTGGGCGGCGAAGTTCGCGGCTGCTGGCGTCCCGATCGTCGGAGACGACGTGAAAAGCCAGTTCGGCGCGACCATCACGCACCGGGTCCTCGCCCACTTGCTCGAGAGCCGCGGTGTCGCCCTCGATCGCACCTACCAGCTCAACGTCGGCGGCAACATGGACTTCAAGAACATGCTGGAGCGCTCCCGGCTGGAGTCGAAGAGGATCTCGAAGACGCGCGCGGTGACGAGCAACATCGCCGCCTCGCTGCCCGAGCGCGACGTGCACATCGGCCCGAGCGACCACGTGGCGTGGCTCGAGGACCGCAAGTTCGCCTTCGTCCGGCTCGAGGGGCGCGGCTTCGGCGGAGCACCGCTGAGCCTGGAATACAAGCTCGAGGTGTGGGATTCCCCGAACTCCGCCGGCGTCGTCATCGACGCCGTGCGCGCGGCCAAGCTCGCCCTCGACCGGGGTCTCGGCGGGCCGCTCGTCGCCGCCAGCGCCTACTTCATGAAATCGCCGCCCGAGCAGCACCCGGACGACGAGGCGCGGGCGATGCTCGAGGCGTTCATAGCGGGTTAGCCCACCACTCGCGAAGCCGCCTCGCAGCCTCCTGCTCCCCGAGCGGCCCCGCGTCGAGCCGCAGTTCCATGAGGAACCTCATCGCCTTGCCGACCTCGGGGCCCGGTGCGAGACCGAGCAGCGCCATGACCTGCACGCCGTCAAGATCGGGGCGGATCGCGTCGAGCTCCTCCTGCTCTTTGAGTTCCGCGATACGCGTCTCGAGGTCGTCGTAGGCGAAGCCGAGCAGGTCCGCCTTGCGCTTGTTGCGCGTCGTCACGTCGGAGCGGGTGAGGATGTGCAGGCGCTCCAGCTCGTCGCCGGCGTCGCGCACATAGCGGCGCACGGCCGCGTCGGTCCACTCCGTGTCGGCGTAGCCGAAGAAGCGCAGGTGCAGCTCGATGAGCGATCCCACCGACTCGATGGTGTCATTGTCGAAGCGCAGCGCCTTGAGTCTGCGCCGCGCGAGCCGGGCGCCGACGAGGTCGTGGTTGTAGAAGCTCACCGCACCGCCGGGCTCAAGGCTCCGCGTGGCCGGCTTGCCGATGTCGTGGAGGAGCGCCGCGAGGCGCAGCACGACGTCGGGCGCGCTGCCCGGATGGCGCGAATGCTCATATCCGATCGCCTGGTCGAGCACGGTGAGGGAATGCTCATAGACGTCCTTGTGGCGGTGCTCGGCGTCGATTTCGAGCTTGAGGGCAGGAAGCTCTGGCAGGAATTCCTCGGCGAGACCGGTGCTGACGAGGACCTCCAGCCCGGGCCGCGGGGCAGCTGCGGAGAGCAGCTTGACGAACTCGTCGCGGATGCGCTCGGCGCTCACGATGCCGAGCGTCTCGCGCTGCGCTGCGATCGCGCGCCGCGCTTCGCCATCGACGGCGAAGCCGAGTTGCGCGGCGAAGCGCGCCGCGCGCATCATCCGCAGCGGATCGTCGCCGAATGAGATAGCTGCGGCGATCGGGGTGCGCAGCACGCCGGCGATGAGATCGTCGACCCCGCCTGCGGGGTCGACGAGCACGATCTGGGGGACCCGGAGCGCCAGGGCGTTGATCGTGAAGTCGCGCCGCAGCAGGTCGCCGTCGAGGCTGTCGCCGAACTCCACTGACGGCTTGCGCGTCTCGCCGTCGTAGCTGTCCGCGCGGTAGGTCGTGATCTCCACCGTCGCGTCTCCGAAACGGCAGCCGATCGTGCCGAAGTCGCGCCCGATGTCCCAGTGCGCGTCGCTCACCGGCGCGACAAGGCGCAGGATGTCGTCGGGCCGGGCGTCCGTCGTGAAGTCGAGGTCGTGCACCGGTCGGTCGAGCAGCGCATCACGCACCGGGCCGCCGACGAGCGAGAGCTCGTGGCCGGCGTTCGCGAAGGCCGTCGCAAGCCTCGCGACCACGGGGGATTCCGCGATGGCGCGCAGCCGCGCAAGCGATTCGGCGACGCTCTGCATAGGCCTCGATTCTAGGTGCGGCGCCGGGTGCGGCCGGGGGCGCCGCCCGGGGTCGGCCAGGGTGCCGCCGCTAGAGTGACCGCATGCCCGGCAAGGTCGCAATGTCGCTCGCCGCGGCACTCGTGAGCGCAGCCGCGCTGTTCGCCGTCGCCCCCGCGCATGCGGCTGCGAGCCCGGTCTCGCCGACACCGCAGCCGACCTATTCCGGTCCCAGGATCGGGGTCGCCGCGGTGCTGCCGATCGTCGCCGCGGGACAGGCAGCGGGGCTCATCCCGTCCGGCGTCCTTGCTGCGCTGACCGCGCCAGGCGGCGATCTCACAGCGCGGTTGACGGTCGCGCAGCGCAATCCCGCCGTCACCCTCGCGATAGACCCGATGGTGCTCGCCTCGATCCGCGTGCTCGGGGACGCGGCTCCGGCGACCGCGGCGCAGTGGCTGAGCGCGCTTGGCGCATTGAGCAACCCCTCGTTCGCACTGCAGTACGGCGATGCCGACCCGTCGGCCGAGGCGCAGGCCGGGCTGGGCAGGCTGCTGAACCCGATCGGCTTCGATTACGCTGCCGCGGCGCCGAGCGTGAAGCCGATCACGTCGGCCGCGGCAACGGCGTGGCCCCATTCGCTCGGCGGCATCGTGTGGCCGGCGCCGGGTACCGTGGCGACGCGGGACTTCGCAGTATTCGCCCGCAGCGCCGCCGCCACCGTGCTGCTCGACAGTGCGAACTCCACCGCGGACGCGCTCGCCGTGACGCCGAACGCCGCGATCACCTCGCCCGCCGGAACGGCGCTCGTGATCGACTCCGGACTCTCCGCCGCGATCGCGGCCGCCGACAGCATCGCGCTCGGCGCGGAGCTTCACTCCGAGGCCGAGCGCGCGCGCAACGGCACGGTCGTCGTCGTCGCACTCTCGCGCCGGGTCCTGTCTGATCCGGACGCGCTCGCGGCTGCCGTCACGCTCGCTCAGCGCTCGCCCTATTCGTTCGCGTCGTCGCTTCCGGCCGCACTCGCCACCGCCCACACCGACGGTCTGTCCTTCAGGGCCGGCCAGGAGGATGCCGCGCGCATCGCGCCGATCCGTGCGTTGCTCCGCGCCGAGGGCGCCATCGCGAACGGGCCGGTCTCCGATCTGACCTCCTTCGCGAGTGTTCTCGCGGATCCGAAGCTCCTCACCGCGCCGGCGCGCAACGCCGACCTCGCCCTGCTCGGCACCGAGTGGCTGGACCAGACGGACGCGTGGCAAGCCGCAGTCGCCGCACGCGCCCAGGCCATCACCACCACCCTCGACGCGGTGAAGATCGCCAAGCCGTCGCCGATCACCCAACTCAGTGCCCAAGCCCAGATCCCTTTCGCAGTGACAAACGGGCTCGACTATCCGATCGACGTCGTGCTGCGCGTCTCGCCGGACTCGCCGCGCATCGAGATCGATCCGAGCGCCGACCAGACCATCGACGCGACCACCAGCGCTAATGTTCTCATTCCTGTGAAATCTCAGCTGAGCAACGGCACCGTCCACCTCACCATGCAGCTCTTCAGCAAGTCAGGAGTGCCCATAGGCGCGCCCGTGGTCGCGGCCCTGAATGTGCATGCCGACTGGGAGGGCATCGGCGCCGCCATCACCGGCGCGGCCATCGCGGGCTTCTTCATCTTCGGAGTGGTGCGGGCTATTCTGCGCCGCAGACGCGAACGGAGAGCGGATGGCTAGCATCGGCCGCTCCGCGACTCTGCTCGCCTCGGGTACCGTCGTCTCGCGCATCCTCGGGTTCGCGAAGTCATGGCTGCTCGTCCAGGCGATCGGCACGATCGGCTTCGGGGCCGACGCCTACGCGACCTCGACGGTGGTGCCGAACAGTATCTATGCGCTCGTCTCGGCTGGGCTGCTCAACGCCGTGCTCGTCCCACAGATCGTGCGCGCGGCAGTGGCTGACGCCGACGGCGGCCGCGCCTACATCAACAAGCTCGTCACCCTCGGCATCACGGCCTTCCTCGCGCTCGCGCTCATCGCCACCCTGCTCACGCCGCCGCTCATGGAGGCATTCGGCCTGCGCGGCGAGCAGCTCACCCTCGGCATCGCCTTCGCCTACTGGTCGATGCCGCAGATCTTCTTCCTCGGCCTCTACACGCTGCTCGGCGAGGTGCTCAACGCGCGCAAGTCGTTCGGCCCGTTCACCTGGGCGCCTGTCCTCAACAACATCGTCGGCATCGCGATGCTCGGCTGGTTCATCGCGGAGTTCGGCGCTCATCCCGGCGGCCAGTTCACCCTCGCCGGCTGGCCGACGGGGAAGATCGTCCTCCTCGCCGGCGGCGCGACTCTCGGCATCGCCGCGCAGGCGATCGTGCTGTTCTTCTTCTGGCGGCGGGTCGGCCTGCGCTTCCGTCTCGACTTCGGCTGGCGCGGGGTGCACCTGGGCGCCGCCGGCCGGGCCGCGCTATGGACCTTCGCGATGATCGTGTGCACCCAGCTCGTCGGCGTGGTACAGACGAACGTCGCGAACAGCGCCTCCGGCGCGTCCGCCTCGACGCAGACGCTTGCGACAGCCTGGCTCATCTTCATGCTCCCGCACTCCGTCATCACCGTCTCCGTCGCGACGGCCTACTACACCCGGATGGCCGAGCACGCCCATGCGGGCCGCATCGCCGAGTTCCGCTCCGACTATGCGAGCGCCGCACGGGCCATCTCGCTGCTGCTCGGCTTCGCGTCGGCCGCCATCATCGTCTGCGCCTACCCGATCGCGCGCGTCTTCACTCCGGACTACCAGTCCTTCGGCAACGTCATCATCGCCTACCTCGTCGGCCTGGTCGGCTTCTCGCTGCTCTTCGTCACCCAGCGCGCCTTCTACGCGCTCGGCGACACCCGCACGCCGTTCCGCTTCACGGTCGTCTTTTCCGTCATCCAGCTCGCCGGATTCCTCCTCAGCCTGCTCCTGCCCGCGCAGTACCGCGCGGTCGGCATCGCGGTCACGGTCTCGGTCGGCCAACTCGTCGGAATGATGCTCGCCGGATTCCTGCTGCGCCGCCGCATCGGCTTCATCGGCGCACGCTCGATCCTCGCCGCCGTCTGGCGTGCCGTGGCCGCCGCCATCATCGCCATGGCCGTCGGCATACTGGTCCTCATCCCGCTCGGCGGCGCGCCGTTCCACGCCGGCTTCGCGCTCTCGGGTGCGGCGACGGCTCTGGTCGGCGTTCTGCCGGTGGTGGCGGTCGTCGCGGTGGTCTATACGCTCGCGCTCTGGCTGCTCGGCACCCCGGATCTGCGTTCGCTCATCGTGGGCATCCGCCATCGGACCGCCGGCGCGCGACGCGCTCGAGGTTGACCTCCCGGGCCGGAATAGCTCCCGCCTAAGATGTGTTCTAGCTCTCAGTGCCGCGTTTCCGCGGCCCGATGCCTCAGGAGTTCGCGGTGCGTCAGATCGTCATTATCGGATCGGGTCCGGCCGGGTACACCGCCGCGATCTACGCCGCGCGCGCCGAACTCGAACCTCTCGTGATCGCCTCGTCCGTCGAGGCCGGCGGCGAACTCATGAACACCACCGAGGTCGAGAACTTCCCGGGTTTCCCCGAGGGCGTCATGGGCCCCGAGCTCATGCTCAAGCTGCAGCAGCAGGCCGAGAAGTTCGGCACGGAGGTCGTCCTCGACGATGTCACGTCCGTCGATCTCACCGGCGACGTCAAGACCGTCACCCTCGGCTCCGGCGAGGTCGTCGAGGCCACAACCGTCATCATCGCCACCGGCTCGGCATACCGCCGCCTGGGCCTCGCCGACGAAGACCGCCTCAGCGGCCACGGCGTCTCATGGTGCGCCACCTGCGACGGCTTCTTCTTCCGCCAGAAGAACATCGCGGTCGTCGGCGGCGGCGACTCGGCGATGGAAGAGGCGACGTTCCTCACCCGATTCGCGAACAAGGTCACCGTCATCCACCGCGGCGACGCCTTGCGCGCCTCCAAGATCATGCAGGATCGCGCCTTCAGCAACGACAAGATCGACTTCGTCTGGAACAGCGCCGTCGACGGCATCGATGGGGATTCCTCGGTCACCGGCGTCACCCTACGAAGCACGGTGGACGGCTCGCGGTCCCACCTCGATGTCGACGGCCTCTTCGTCGCCATCGGCAACGAGCCGCGCGTGCACCTCTTCCACGGCCAGGTCGAGCTCACCGATGCGGGCACGATCAAGGTCGACGGCCGCTCGTCGCGCACCAATGTCCCCGGCGTCTTCGCCGCCGGCGACGTCATCGACCCGACCTACCGCCAGGCCATCACTGCCGCGGCGTCAGGCACGGTCGCCGCTCTCGACGCCGAGCATTACCTCGCCGCCCTCGCACAAGGCCAGACGGCCGGCGCCGGGCTCGCCTCCACTCACTGATCCGCATACACAAGGAGAGAAACACGATGTCTGCTTCCAAGGCCGTGACTGACGCCTCGTTCGAGACCGATGTCATCAACAGCGAAAAGACCGTTCTCGTCGACTTCTGGGCCGAGTGGTGCGGCCCCTGCCGCGCCGTCGCCCCGATCCTCGACCAGATCGCCGCCGAGCATAGCGACAAGCTTGAGATCGTCAAACTCAACGTCGACGAGAACATGGCGACCGCCGCGAAATACCAGATCACCTCTATTCCGGCGCTCAAGGTGTTCCAGGGCGGCAAGGTCGTCAAGACCGTCATCGGCGCCAAGCCGAAGCCGGCCCTCGAGCACGATCTCGCCGAGTTCATCGCGTAAGTCCTACGCTGGTCAGGTGACCAACGGGACAAACCTCGACCCCTGGTATTACAACTACGCCCAGCGCACGGGCGGGTTGGCGGCCAGCGAGGTCCGCGCGCTCTTCGCCGTGGCCTCGCGCCCCGAGGTGGTGTCGCTCGCTGGCGGGATGCCGTACGTCAGCGCCCTTCCCGAAGATCTCGTCGTCGGGGCGATGAGCCGGGTCATGCGCGAGCAGGGCCCGGTCGCGCTGCAGTACGGCTCCGGTCAGGGGGTGCCGCTCCTGCGCGAGCAGATCCTCGATGTCATGGCACTGGAGGGCATCAGCGGCAGCGCGGACGACGTCGTCGTGACGACGGGCTCGCAGCACGCACTCGAGCTCATGGCCAAGATCTTCCTCGACCCGGGCGATGTCGTCATCGCCGAGGGGCCGAGCTATGTCACGGCTCTCGTGATCTTCAAGTCGTACCAGGCCGAGGTCGACCAGGTGCCGATGGACGAGCACGGCCTCATCCCCGGCGCACTGCGCGAGCACATCTCACGCCTGCGCTCGGCGGGCCGCACCATCAAGCTCCTCTACACGGTGCCGACGTTCCACAATCCGGCCGGTGTGACGCTGAGTTGGGAGCGCCGCCTCGAAGTCCTCGAGATCTGCCGCGAGAACGGCATCCTCGTCCTCGAAGACAACCCCTACGGGCTGCTCTACTTCGGGGAGCGCCCGCCCGTGGCGATGCGCTCCATCGAGACCGAGGGCGTCGTCTATCTCGGCACCTTCTCGAAGACCCTCGCGCCGGGATTCCGGCTCGGCTGGGCCCTCGCGCCGCACGCGATCCGCAAGAAGCTCATCCTCGCCAACGAGGCCGCGGTGCTGAGTCCGAGCTCGTTCACGCAGCTCGTGGTATCGCAGTACCTCTCGGACGCCGATTGGAAGAGCCAGATCGGCACCTTCCGCGGCGTCTACCGCGAGCGCAAGGAGGCGATGCTCTCCGCGCTCCAGGAGAATCTGCCGAGCCTGTCGTGGACGAACCCCAACGGCGGCTTCTACGTCTGGCTGACGCTGCCGGATCGCCTGGATTCCAAGGCGATGCTGCCGCGCGCCGTCAAAGAGCTCGTCGCCTACACCCCGGGCACCGCCTTCTACGCCGACGGCAACGGCGCCAATAACATCCGGCTGTCGTTCTGCTATCCCACGCCCGAGCAGATCCGGATCGGCATCAAGCGGCTTGCGACCGTCGT
>JAJYBG010000060.1 GCA_021779075.1 Actinomycetes bacterium
CATCGAGAAGGCGTTGAGGGCAGGCGCGACCTTGGTGAGGAGGCCCAGCCCGATGTCCGCCAGCACGAGCACGATGATGAGCGGCCCCGCGATCTGCACGGCAGCCACGAACATGCCGCTGAGTTCGGCCGCCACGTCGGCGGCGGTGATGGTGGCGGGGAATCCTGCGCCGACGGGGAGCGAGACGAAGGTGCGCGCGAGCCCTGCGAGCACGATCTGGTACGCGCCGGAGGAGAACATCAGCGCCACCGCCGCCATCTGGAAGAGCCGCGCGAAGGCCGCACCGTTGAGGGACAGCGTCGGGTCGAAAGCCTGCGAGATCTGGAATCCGCCGAAGAGGTCGATAAGAGAGCCGGCCGACTCGATCGCAGCGAAGACGAGGTAGACGAGGAAGCCGAGTGCCGCCCCGATCGCGAGTTGCTCGACGAGTGCGAGGTAGAAGGCGGCGTCGGTGAGACTCGGCAGGCTCTGCTCGACCGTGCCGGAGACCGCCACGCCGAGGCCGACCGAAAGGATCGCCTTGACCATGCCGGGGAAGGCGCGCGAGCTGAACGGCGGCGCGATGATGATGAACATCGCCATGCGCACGCTGGCGAGCAGTGTGCTCTCGAGCCACCGGGGGTCGATCGGGATGTTCATCGCCGCCGTCCTCAGCCGTTCAGGAGGGTCGGGATGCGGTCGAAGAGCTCCTGCGTGAACTGCACGAGCGACTGGATCATCCAGCCGCCGCACACCACCAGGGCGATGGCGACGCCGATGATCTTCGGCACGAACGAGAGGGTGACCTCCTGGATCTGCGTCACCGACTGGAAGAGCGCGATGGCGAAGCCGACCGCGAGCGCGGTGAGCACGATGGGGGCTGCGAGCTTCGCCGCCACGACGAGCGTCTGCACCCCGATGTCGAGGATCGCGGCGCTGTCCATCAGTGCAGCCCCGAATAGCTCTTGATGAGCGAGGTGATGATGAGGCCCCAGCCGTCGACGAGGACGAAGAGCAGCACCTTGAACGGCAGCGAGATCATCACGGGAGGCAGCATCATCATGCCGAGCGACTGCAGACCCGCGCCGACGACGATGTCGATGATGAGGAACGGGATGAAGATGACGAAGCCGATGATGAACGCACTGCGCAGCTCGGAGAGCATGAAGGCCGGGATGAGCGCCGACATCGGTGTCGCGTCGGGGCTGGCCGGGTTGGCGCGGTTCGCGACGCGGGTGATGAGGGCGATGTCGTCCTGACGCGTGAGAGGCAGCATCCAGTGCTTCAGCGGTGTCTCGGCGAGCGCGACCGCCTGGGTGAAGTCGATGTGGCCGTTCAGGTACGGCTGCACCGCTGCGGTGTTGATGTCGGTGAGGACCGGCCACATGATGAAGAACGTCAGGAAGACCGAGAGCCCTGCGATGACCTGGTTGGGCGGGATGTTGTTGAGCCCGAGCGCATTGCGTGTCATCGACAGCACGACGAAGACCTTGGTGAACGATGTCATCATGAGAAGCAGTGCGGGTGCCACCGACAGCAGCGTGATGCCGAGCAGAGTGAGGACGCCGGCGCCGGGACCGCCGTTCAAGCCGTTGATGCTGATGTTCACTTATTGATCAGGTCCTTGACCTCGGACAGCAGAGCCGACCGGAACGAGACGCGCTCCGCCGGATGCCAGGTGGGTTTGCCGACCTTGGGGAAGGTCGCCGGCCTGGCCTTCGGCGAGGGGGGCGTGTTCGGGGCAACCATATGCTCGGGCTGGGATTCGGGCGACGCGCCGTGTCTCGAGGCGGAATCCGTGCGCGTCGCGCCGTAACTCAGCCCGACGGCACCGCGCAACGCCTCGAGCGGAGCGGCCTTCTGGGCTTCGTGCAGCGCGGCCGAGAACTGGGGAGCCGGCGGTTCGACAGGGGCCTCAGTGTCGTGGAGCACGGTGACGCCGTGCTCGGTGACGCCGAGCACGAGATGCCTGCCCAGGGCCTCGACCACGACGACCGACGCCTTTCCGGCGACGCTCGCGCGCCCGAGCACCTGGACGGCGGCGGTCTTGCGGGGATTCTTCACCGAGCGCTTGCGGACGCGCCGACTGATGAACCAGATGGCGCCGAACACGACGCCGAGCGAGACCACCACCCGCAGCAGAACGGTGACGTCCATGGCTAGGCCGCCGCATCCGCGACGTCGAGGATGCTCGTGATGCGCACCGCGTAATCCTGGTCGACGACGACGACCTCGCCGTGGGCGATGAGGCGGCCGTTGAGCAGGATGTCCGCCGGCGAGCCCGCCGAGCGGTCGAGCTCGACGATCGCGCCGGGCTCGAGCCCGAGCACATCGCGCACCGCCATGCGGGTGCGCCCGATCTGGACGGTGAGCGCCATCTCGACTCCGTTGATGCGGCCGAGCCGGTCGGCGAGGTCCTCGTCGCTGGCCGGGCGGCCGGCCACCGCGCGGTGGCGCACGGCGAAGAGCGCCTGCACGCCGTCGCTCGCGTGACGCAGCTCGACAATGATCGTGTCGGGATCGGCGAACAGCGCGGTGGCGTCGTCGAGGTGCAATCCTGACAGCACGCCGTCGCCGAAGCGGCCCACCGCGTCGGTGAGGGAGGTCTGCACGACGTCCTCGAGGGCGAGGTCGGCCACGCCGTCGCCGCCGGCGTCGGTCGGGACGACGCCCGGCTTCACCGCGAGAGCGACGTCGTAGGAGCGGCCGCCGACGAAGGTCGCGACGACGGCTGCGCGCAGCCAGGCGCCCTCACTCGGCGCGGTGCCGCCGGCGTCGCGCAGGCGCACGGTGAGGCTCTGGCTGGTCGGAAGGGCGTCGGCGAGCACGCCGGCCGCCGCGACCGCGGCATCCGTTGAGGCGGTGAGGTTGGCGTTCATCGGGCGGACTCCTCGGTGTCGACGATGACGCAGGCGACGCGGGAACCGGTCGATCCGACCGAGGCGCGGGCAATGGGCTGCCCTTCGACTGCGACATGCAGGGGTTTGTGGCTGGGATGGGGAAGTCGGATGATGTCGCCGACCGCCAGGCGGATGACACTCCGCGCGGTGACGATGCGGGGGCTGAGCTGCAGGCCGACCTCGACCGGCACGCTCGCGATCTGGGCGCGCACGAGCTCGAGGGCGTCGCCCCGGGCTGCGGCGACGGCCGCACCGGTGATGCCGGGCAGCACCGCGTCGGCGGGAAGTGCGACGCTCGCGGCGGCGATGCGCTCGGCGACGGCGACGGTGAACTCGGCGACGACCATGAGGTCGGCCGGCCCGTTCGCCTGGGCGAACTGCGAGTTGTGCTGGATGCTCTCGAAACCGATGTCGCCCTTGAGCTGTGCGCCGAAGGAGTACTTGAGGTCGTCGACCGTGTCCTCCATGAGGCGACGCATGATGGCCTGCTCGATGATCGTGAAGGGGCGCTCCTGGGGAATCCAGTCGTCCTCGAACTCGAGCGGGTCGTTTGCGCCGCCGAGCATGCGGGCGATCCACCCGAGCCCGCTGCGGGCCGGAAACTGGATGACCGCCTTGCCGCCGGACGGCGAGGCATCCACCCCGAAAAGCGCGAGCGCCGTCTGCGCGGGCAGCGTGGCCGAGTACTCGTCGTAGGTCTGCACGCTCACCGAGTCGAACGAGACCACCGCCCGGGTGCGGGTCTTCGTCGTCAGCTGCGTGCCCCACTGCCGGGTGAAGGTCTCGAACGCCAACTCGAGGCCGCGCGCCTGCGCGCGGGCGAGCGTCGTCGTCCGGCTGAAATCGTAGATCTCATAGTCGGCGAGGCCGAGCTCCTCGATCATGGTCATCACTGGGCTCCTTTCGCCTTGAGCAGCGCGGGGATCAGCGCGCGCACGTCCTCGGGGGCGCTCGAGAGCACGACAACGTCGACACGGCGGTTCTTTGCCAGCGCGTCCACGGTGCTGCCGGATGCCGCGGGCCGGGCATCCCCGTATCCGGTGGCGCCGACGCGCTGGCCCGCAATGTGGCCCTGCTCGACGAGCTCGCGCAGCACCGCGACAGCGCGGTCGGCCGAGAGCTCCCAGTTCGTCGGGAACGGCGGGTGCGCGGGCGTCCTATCGGCGTGGCCCTCGATGGAGATGCCGTTCGAGACACCGCGCAACGGGCCGGATGCCGCGGTGAGCACACGGGCCGCGACATCGGTGAGCTGCGTCGAATTCGACGCGAAATACGTCGAGCTCGAGAGGTGGACGGTGAGACCGCGCACGTCGATGTCGTAGGTGACGTCGTTCTGCAGGCCGATCCTCGCCTCCGCGGCGTTGATGGCCTTCTTGAGCTTCTCGAGGCGGTTGAGCTCAGCCAGGGCCTGCACGGTGAGTGTCGGCTCGCCGGGCTTCGCGGTCGCGGGGTTGTCTAGGGTGCCGGGGTCGACCTTCTGGCTGGTGACGACGCCGAAACCCGAGGCGAGGGAGTCCTTGAGCTTCTGGAACTTGCCCGCGTCCACGCTCGACATCGCGAAGAGCACGATGAACATGCACATGAGCACTGTCACCATGTCCATGTACGAGGCCATCCAGCGCTCGTCGACGTGGTGCTCGGCACTGGCATGGCCGCGCGGTTTGCGATGCTTGCGGGAGCTCATGCTGCCTTCGCCAGGTCCTTGTCCTTGGGTTTCGGCTGGTTCGGGATCATCGCCTGGAGGCGCTCGCTGAGCAGGCGCGGTCCGGCGCCGGCCTGGACGGCGAGCACCGCCTCGAGGATCATCTGGCGACGCTGCGTCTCGAGCTCGGTCACGCGCGAGAGCCGGTCGCCGATGGGCAGCCAGATGAAGTTCGCAGACAGCAGGCCCCAAAGGGTCGCGACGAACGCCGAGGCGATCATCGGGCCGAGGTGGCCGGGGTCCGACAGGTTCGCCAGCACGTGGGTGAGCGAGATGACCGTGCCGATGATGCCGATGGTCGGGGCATAGCCGCCCGCCATCTTGAACCACCGCGCGGAGGCCTTGCCGACCCGGTCCTTCGTCGCGATCTCGTCGTCGAGCAGCGTGCGCAATTCCTCCTCGCCGACGCCGTCGGCGACGTTCTGGAGCGCGTTCTTGAGGAACGGGTCCTTGGCCTCGGCGGCATCGCTCTCGAGCGAGAGCAATCCCTCGCGGCGCGCCTTCTCGGCGATGCCGACGAGCTGGTCTATGACGGCCGTCGGCTTCTCGACCTTGCCCCGGAACGCCGTGGAGATCGACTTCATCGCGACGAGGAAGTCGCTCAGCGTCCCGGACCCGAACGACACCGCGATCGTCGCGCCGAGCACCATGATCATCGGCGCGGGCAGGATGATCGAGGTGACGCTCGACCCTTCGAGGGTGAGCATGGCGACGACGGAGCCGAAGGCTCCGATGAGACCGACGAGGAGTGCGATGTCCATGCGCTCGGGCTACTCGGTGACCACGCGGGTGCGTTCGAGCGTCTCGGCGGCCGCGACGGCGAGCAGTTCGTCGTCGCGGCGCTTCGCCGCACGGGCGAGCACGTCGGCGCGGGCGTCGTGGATCCGCTCGACGACCTCGTCCATCGGCTCGAGCACGATGATGCTCGACCCGTCGACGAGGTAGATCGTCGTGTCGGGGTTCTCGCTCATCCGTTCGATGAGGTCGGGATTCATCGAAACGGCTTGGCCGCCGAGACGGGTGATGGTGATCATGGCTAGCTCCGCTTGAGGTCGACGAGCTCCTGCAGAACGGAGTCGCTCGTGGTGATGACGCGTGCGTTGGCCTGGAAGCCGCGCTGCGCGACGATGAGGTTGGTGAACTCCTGCGAGAGGTCGACGTTCGACGCCTCGAGGTAGCCCGCGGAGATCGTGCCGAAGCCCGGGGCGCCCGCCGTGCCGACGGCGAGTGTGCCCGAATTGGCGCTCACACCCCACTTGGAGTCGCCCTGCTTCTCCAATCCCGAAGGATTGGAGAAGTTCGCGATGGCGATCTGGGCGATGGCCTGGGTGACCCCGTTGCTGAAGGTTCCGGTGATGGTGCCGTCGGTGCCGATCGTGTACGAGTTCAGCGTGCCCGCCGCGTGGCCGTTCTGGCTGTCGAGGGCGAGCGTCGAGATGCCGGCGTAGCCGCTGAGCTTCGAGAAGTCGTAGCTGATGCCGTTGCTCGTCGTCGTGGTCGGCACCGAGGTGAGGGCGCCTGCAGTGAACTGCAGGTCGGGGAAGACCGTGGGGGTGCCGTCGGACACCGACCAGCTGCCGCCGCCCAGCGGGGTGAAGGTGAGTGTCGCGGTGGATGCCGTACCGTCCGGGGCGTAGACCGGCACCTGACGGACGAGCGGGGTCGTGCCGTCCGAGGGAAGATTGCCGACGAAGCCGGCCGACGTCGTCGCCTGTGCCGCCGCCGTCGCGGCCGCGGGCAGGGTCACCGCGCCGAGCGGGCCGCCGGTGTTGACGGTGCCTGCCGCGTTCGCCGTCCAGCCCTGCACGACCGAGCCGTCGGGCGTGACGAGCTGCCCCGAGGAGTCGAAGGTGAAGTCGCCGGCGCGGGTGTACGACTGCTGGCCGCCGGCTGCGATGACGAAGTAGCCGTCGCCGTTGAGCATGAGGTCGGTGGCCTTGCCGGTCGCCTCGGAGGTGCCCTGCGTGAGGTTCGTCGAAACGCCCGCGACCTTGACACCGAGGCCGACCGCGGCGGGGTTGGTGCCGCCCTGGCCGGTGGTCTGATTGGGTGCGGTGGCGCCCTGCGTGAGCTGCGAGAGGGTGTCTTGGAATTCGACGGCCGACGACTTGAAGCCCACGGTGTTGACGTTGGCGATGTTGTTGCCGGTGACGTCGAGCATCGTCTGGTGGGCTTGCAGGCCCGAGATGCCGGAGTAGAGCGAGCGGAGCATCGGATTCCTTTCGAAGGGTGTTACGCGATGGGGGCGGTGCTCGCGGTCGCGGCCGCGGCGACGCCCGAGATGGAGTCGAGAGGAACGCTCGTGCCGCCGATGGTGACGGTCGGCGTGGTGCCCGCGAAGCTCACGGCGGTGGCTGTGCCGGCGACGGTCGCACCGGTGGAGTCGGTGTAGCTCACCCGCTGGCCGACGAGCGCGGCCGCCGAGGTCTTCATCTGCAGGTCGTAGCCGCTCGACGAGGTGCCGGCGAGCGTCGTGAGCTCCTGCATCATCGAGAGCTGGGTCGTCTGCGAGATCATCTGGTTGGTGTCCATCGGCGACGAGGGGTCCTGATTCTTCAGCTGCGTGACGAGCAGCTTGAGGAACATCTGCGAGTCCATCGTGTTGCTGGGTGCGCTCGTCGTCGCCGCGGCGTTGTGGAGGCCGGTGCCGGCCGCGGCGGGTGCGGCGGCCGTGGTGGAGGCCACGCTCGAGATATCGGTCATGCGATCACGTCCAATCCGGTGGATTCCCCGGCCGCGGCCGACGAGGCGAGCACAGCCGTGGTGGTCGATGGGGTGGTCGGCGCGGCCGGGACGACCGCGGAGTACAGGCTCCGGCCGCTCTCGCCGCGCTGTCCGCCTTGCTGGGCCTGGCCGGCGAGATCGCTGAAGGACGTGCTCGCGCCAAGGCTGAGATCGGCGGAGATGCCGGAGCCGGCGAGGTCGCGGCGCAGGTCGCCGAGCATTCCGTTCAGCGCGTCGCGGGCGGAATCGGTGGGAGCGGCGAGCCCGATGCTGAGCTGGCCGCCGGCCAGGTGGGCGTTCACCGTCACCGGCCCGAGCTGCTCGGGGACGATCTTGACGATGACACTGTGGTTGCCGTTGCCCTGTTGAACGAGCGTGATGATCTGCGAGGTGAGCTGCTGCGGAACCGTCTGAGTCGTCGTGGCGGGGATGGTCACCACGTTCGGCGCAGCCGGGGTCACCGCTGGGGTCGCTGGTGTCGCACCGAGGGCGCTGAGCATGCCGGCGAGGTCGCTGATGGTCGATGCCGCCGTCCCCGTCGAACCCGCGGCACCCGCTGCGGACCCGGCGCCGAGGATCTGTGAGAGCACGTCCGTGCTCGCCGAGCCCGCGAGGCCCGACGAAGAGCCGCCCCCCAGCAGACCGCTCAGCGCGCTCTGCTGGGCGGAGAGCGCGAAGGCCTGTGCCAGGGTCGAGGTCGAAATCGCGCCGGAACTCAGCGCCTGCTGGATGCTGGCGGCGAGGTTGGCGGCGCCGGCGGCCGAGACGGCCGACGACGTCGGGCTCGCCGACGTCGTCGAGCCGGTGAGGCTCTGGGCGAGCGAGCCGAACTGCGCGAGCTGGGCGGCGGGCAATCCGCTCGAGGCGAGCAGCGCGCTGAGGTCGGTGGCGGAGGAATCCGCCGTCGACGCGGTCGTGACGCGACGGATGGCCTGGATCCGGCTGGGGTCGAGCCATTCGGCGCGTTCGACGACGTTCTCGCCGGGCCGGGGCGCCTCTATGACCTTGCCGTTGCCGGCATAGATCTGGATGTGCTGGTTGCCGTTCTCGACGATGAGGTCGCCGGGCTGCGCCTGGGCGAGCGAGGGCACCGCCGTGCCGAGGCCGGACTGCGCGCTGACGAGGTGCCCGGTCTGCATGCCGAGCCGGCCGAGGACGGTCTTGACGAGGCCCGAGCAGTCCATGCCGCTCGTCGAATCGCCCCCGAAGACGTACGGGGTG
>JAJYBG010000061.1 GCA_021779075.1 Actinomycetes bacterium
CGCCGTACTCCTTCGGCCACGTGATGCCCGCCCAGCCGGCATCGAACTTCTTCGCCTGCCACTCGCGCGAGAGCGCAAGGTACTCTGCGTCGTCGCTTCGCTCGGAGAACAGGCCTTCGCTCTCCCCCTCGGTGCGTGGCTTCGCGTTGGCCTTCAGCCAATCGCGCACCTCCGCGCGGAAGGCTGCTTCTTCGCTTGTGTCTTGAAAGTCCACGCTGACCCCACTGACCCATAAAGTCACCGATTGCAAACCGAACCGGTTGGTTCATCAATATAGCTCCGGTGTGGGCGGATGTCACTACCGAATGCGATATGAGCTACGTCGCGACTTAGTCGGGGTTCGCTCACATCGCGTTCATCACTCATGTCTACTCGCGTCGAATCGCCGGGTGCCGAGCCGCCTCGAGCCTGCGAGCAGATTTCCTGTCACTGCAGATGCTCGATATCGCCGCGTGGAAGCTGCGCTCAGAGGCGGCCCCCCTCCCTGTCAGGCTGGTGTGAGACACCCCGCGGTTGTGGGGTACGAGGTGTATCTGAGTAAATTGACCAGTTCGGGGTTTCAAATGCCCTCATCGGTGCTGGTGCTTTGGTTTCGATTCTGCCGTGTGTGTCGGCGTGTGGCAATCCGGGTTTCTCGTGCGCGGTTGAGGCCTTCCTCTCGTGCTTTGCGGATCGCGGGGCCGCGGCCGTGGTGTTCGTCGTCGGGGGTGACGTAGCCGATCATCGACGGCCGCAAGAGCGTGTTGTTCGTCGCCTGGCTGGCCTGGTCAAGGTCTCGGGTCGTGATCCCGCTCCGGGATCGGACGGCGCCGACCGTGTTCGCGGCCCTGGACCGCACGTTCCGCATTCTTGGCGGCGCGCCGACATACGTCCTGACCGACAACGAGAAAACGGTGACCGTGTCCCATATTGCCGGGGTCCCGGTTCGCAACCAGCAGACCGTTGACTTCGCCCGCCACTACGGCATCACCGTGCTGACCTGTCAACCGGCCGACCCTGCCACGAAGGGCGGGTCGGAGTCCTCGGTCAAGGTCGCCAAGGCCGATATTGTCCCCAGGGACACCAACCTGCGCCCCGAATACGGGTCCTTCGCGGAGCTCGAGGCGGCCTGCGAGACGTTCATGGAGCAGGTCAACAACCGTGAGCACCGGGTCACGCGGCGCAAGCCCGCGGCGATGCTCGAGGAGGAACAGCCCCGCCTGCACCGGATCCCCGACACCGCCCACACGGTCTCCTTCGGCCTCTCCCGGGCCGTCCCGGACAACACCCCGATGATGACGTTCGAGAATGGCCAGTACTCGGTGCCGTCGTATCTGCTCGGCGGCCGGGTCTTCGTCCGCAGCCACGGGATCGGCGCGGACGAGCAGGTCATCGTCGTGCACTCCGGGACCGGCGGTCCGGTCGAGGTCGCCCGACACCCGCGCGCCCGGCCGGGGAGCCCGTCAATCGACGACGGCCACTTCCCCGACCACAGGGAGAAGATCCCGGGCGACTACACGGTCAAGGCCCGCAGCGGCGCCGAGGCGGAGTTCCTGAGCCTCGGCACCGGCGCCCGGGCATGGTTGCTCGAGGCCGCGGCCGTCGGCACGACCCGGATGAACGTGAAGATGGCCGACGCGGTGGCGCTGGCGAAGATCAGCGGCCTGGCCGCGGTCGATCAGGCCCTCGGCGAGGCGGCCACCTACCGCCGTTTCGCGACCGGGGACCTCGCCTCGATCCTCGGCTCCCGGAGCTCCCGAGTCCCCGCCCGCGCGGCGGACGAGGCGAAGTCGCTGGCGCAGGGCACCGCCGGGTGGGCCGCGATCGGCCAGCCCGCCGCACCGGTCCTCGGCGCCGTCGCCGAGGGCCTGGAGGAGGGCGCGTGAGCGTCACCGCCACCGCGCCGCCCGCCCTCCCGGCGGACCTGGAGGCGTTGATGCGGCAGCTGAAGATGCCCTACGCCCGCGCGCTGGCGCCGGAGCTGATCGCGACGGCCCGCGCCCAACGCTGGGAACCGGGCGAGGTGATCAAGGCGCTGTTCGTCGAGGAAGTCACCGGCCGGTCCCGGTCCATGCTCGCCACCCGCCGCAAGGCCGCCGGCTTCCCGACCGGGAAGACCTTCGACACCTGGGACGAGGCCGTCTCCTCGATCCCGGTCCCGACGCAACACGCGCTGCGGACCCTGGAATGGATCGGGCGGAAGGAGAACGTCGTCGTCTGCGGGCCGTCCGGGACCGGGAAGACGTTCTTCCTCGAGGCCCTCGGCCAGCAGATCGTCGAGGCCGGGATGCGGGTCGCCTGGTTCCGCCTCGAGGACCTCGGCGCCCTGGTCCGCGCGCACCGCGCCGACGACTCCGTCGGACGCGTGGTCGCCCGGATCCTCCGCGCCGATCTGATCGTGGTCGATGACATCGGGCTGCTTGAGGTCGGTGCCGACGCGGCCGAGGGCCTCTACCGGCTTGTTGACGCCGCCTACGAGAAACGCTCCATCGCGGTGTCCTCGAACCTGCACCCGGCCAAGCTTCGACGCCCTCATGCCCAAGACCCTCGCGACCGCGACCGTCGACCGGCTACTCCACCACGCCCACGTCTGCCAAACCTCGGGCGACTCCATCCGCCTCTCCCAGGCCCTCGCCGGGAAGGGCGTCACCCCGATGAACTAAACCGAGCACGACCGCGCATGGCCAACGCCACCACACCCCAGGTGGGCAGATCTGTTGGCCATGAGCGGGCAGTTTCCGTGGCCACCAGCGGGCAATTCTGCTGGCCGCCTACGGGCAGTTCGGAATGGCCATTGACAATCGATACCGTCGAGGAAACCCTGCACCTCATGCTCGACCTGCTCGGCGACTGCGGCAAGTCCTACCGGACGGCCCCGAAACCCCTCAAGCGCATGCTCAACCAAGCCCTCTTCGAGAAGGTCTACATCATCGCTGACGACGACGCCCCGGACGGCTTCCGGGTCGAGAGCGACTTCGTGCCACCCTTCGACACGCTGCTCAGCCCGGCACTCCGGCAGGCTGTCGAAGAGTGGGCGGCTCAGGCCGGAGTAGCGCACCTGGCGCCACGGAAATCAAAGAAGCCCATCGTTTCCGGTGGGCTTCCTGCACTTCACGCTTCATCGCATTTTTTTGGTTGCAATTTTTCTAATAAGCAACTTTTGGTGGACCCGAGGGGATTCGAACCCCTGACCCCCTGCATGCCATGCAGGTGCGCTACCAGCTGCGCCACGGGCCCATACCGGCGAAGCGGCAAGGCAACCTGACTAGGTTACTACACCCCCGAGGCATGCTCCGGCAGTTCGAAGGGCACCGTTGGGCAGTCCTTCCACAGCCGCTCGAGGGAGTAATACAGCCGGTCCTCCTGGTGGAAGACGTGCACGACGAGATCGCCGAAATCGAGCAGAATCCAGCGGCCCTCATGCTTGCCCTCGCGCCGCAACGTCTTCACTCCGGCCTCATTAAGCTTCTCCTCCACCTCGCCGGCGATCGACTGCACGTTGCGCTCGTTGCGCCCCGAGACGAGCAGGAAGATGTCAGTGAGCGGCAGCGGCCCGGACACATCGAGCGCGACCGGGTCTTCCCCGCCCTTGGCGTCCGCCGCGAGGGCGGCGATCTGCAGCAACTCGCGGGCATGGTGGGTTGCTGTCATGCGCTCGCTCTCTAGAAGACGTGGAAGACGAAGGCGGACACGAGGATCCCTGCGACGACGACGGCAAGCGCGCCCGCCGTCGAGCCGAGGATGGCCGGCAAGTGGGGGTTCTGCGCCTTCGGCGGCGCGACCGACGGCAGCACCGAGATGTGCGAGCTCACGGCCCGTGCCGCCGACACCGGCACGACATCGTTCGTCGACACTGCCGCCGGGTCGTCGTCGCCGAACTCGTCGACAGCGGACCCGTCGAAGCGGCTTGGGATCTGGCCGGTGGCACCGAGCGCCCTGGTGAGGTCGATGGAGCCGGTCACCAGGATCTCTCCGGTCGAGGTCAGCGGTGCGGTGACGTCTGCGATCGACGGGATGACGTCGATGATGAGCGAGTTCGCGCTCGTCGCCGCGCCCGAGGTGGTCTCCGCCGTAGTCTCGGGATCGTCGTCGAGAGCGAGCGACCAGTGGCCGGTCGGGGGGTTGAAAGGCTCGGGGGCGGGGGACGCAGGTTCGGCCGGCGCCGAGGAGCGCTGCTCCGAGACGACAGGCCCGCTCTCAGAGTCGGTAGGAATGACCGGCTGGGCGACTTCACGGAGTGCGGCGCCGGCAGAGCCGTCTTCGCGGCCGACCCTGCGGGGATCCACTGAATCCGCGCCTTCAGCAGAGTCGGGAGCAGAACGCAGCAATGCGCGCAACTCGCGACGGGACATCGGGCGGCCGGTGCCGAACGAGGTGCCGTCGGCCTCGGGGACCTGATGTGTCGGCGCGGGCGCGGCCGCAGGGGCGGTTCCGACAGGCCCGACAGGCTCGTCGGCCGGTGCGCCAGGCTCATCGGCTGTCGCGGGGGGCTCTACCGGCGCGGCGGGCTCAACCAGCGAAACAACGACCGGAACCGCTGCAGTGGGCGCGACCGAAGCGAGTTCCGCGGCACGTTCCATCTCGCGCAGCTGCCGGCGGGTCAGTGGCTGGCCAACGTCCGGCTGAAGGCTCACGCCACGCTCCGATACAGATGATGCTTCGAGATGTACTGGACGACCCCGTCGGGCACGAGATACCAGACCGGGTAGCCCCGGCTGACTCTCGAACGGCAATCCGTCGACGAGATGGCAAGCGCCGGGACTTCCAGCAAGGATACGTCGTGGTCATCGGGCAGCCCGCTGAGCGTCAACTCGTGACCCGGGCGGCTCACTGCGACGAAGTGCGCAAGGCTCCAGAGCTCCTCGACGTCGCGCCAGCCGAGGATCTGACCCATCGCGTCGGCGCCGGTGATGAAGAACAGCTCGGCATCGGGACGCTGGGCGTGGATGTCGCGCAGGGTGTCGATCGTGTATGTCGGCCCGATGCGGTCGATGTCAACGCGGCTCACCGTGAAGCTCGGGTTGGACGCCGTCGCGATGACCGTCATGAGATAGCGGTGCTCCGCCGGGGAGACCGCGCCCTTCTGCCAGGGCTCGCCGGTGGGTACGAAGATCACCTCGTCGAGGTCGAACGACTTCGCAACCTCGCTCGCAGCGACCAGGTGTCCGTGATGGACGGGATCGAACGTCCCGCCCATGATGCCGACGCGCGGCCGACCGCCCTGAATAGCCGCCACGAATCAGTCGTGCTGCTTGCCGTGCCCGCCGTGGGTCGTCGCTCCGGCAGCCGCAGCGTGGGCGGAGGCCTCGGGGTCACGATGCGGGGCGTGACGATTGGCGACGTCGCGGAAGCTCCAGACGACGAGGAGCAGGATGAAGAAGAGCACCAGGGCGATGACCCCGTACACCAGCGCCGGAATGGGCAGCGAGTGGGGGGCGAGTTCAGCGGCGACGGTGATCACGGACGACATGGTGCGATTCTAGCCCGCCTTCGGCCGAACGATAGCCGGGAGGCGTTCCCCGGAGCGTCGCCGCCCGACGGCTAGACGCGCACCTGACCCGAGCCGCGCACGACCCACTTCGTGCTCGTCAACTCAGGCAGCCCCATCGGGCCGCGCGCATGGAGCTTCTGCGTCGAGATGCCGACCTCGGCCCCGAAGCCGAACTCCCCCCCGTCGGTGAACCGGGTGGATGCGTTGACCATGACGACCGCGGAATCCACCTCGCCGAGGAATCGCTCGGCACGGCGCATGTCGTTCGTCACGATCGACTCGGTGTGGTGGGTCGAGTGCTGCCGGATGTGCGAAAGCGCCTCGTCCATCGAGTCGACGACCCTGACCGACAGGTCGAGGCTCATGTGCTCGGTGTCCCAGTCCTCGGGCACCGCGGGCACCGAGTCCGGGAAGATCGCCCGCGCACGCTCGTCGGCGTGGATCGTCACGCCGCTCTCGCGCAGCGCGCCGAGCACCGCAGGCAGCAGCCGTGGGGCGCTCGCGCTGTCGACGATGATCGTCTCGAGGGCGTTGCACACGCTCGGCCGCTGCACCTTCGAGTTCACGGCGATGTCGACGGCCATCCCGGTCTCGGCCGACTCGTCGAGGAAGAGGTGGACGACGCCCGCTCCCGTCTCGATGACCGGAACCTTGGACTCCCGCACGACGGTGTCGATGAGTTGAGCCGAGCCGCGCGGGATGAGCACGTCGACATAGCCGCGGGCCGCCATGAGCTCGGCGGCGCCGGGGCGACCGAACTCGTCGATGGTCTGCACCGATTCGCGCGGCAGGCCGGCATCGGCCAGCGCGTCCTGGATGAGGCCGACGAGCACGCCGTTCGTGCTCTCGGCGGCGCTGCCGCCGCGCAGCACCGTGGCGTTGCCGCTCTTCAGCGCGAGCGAGGCGATGTCGACCGTCACGTTGGGCCGCGCCTCGTAGATCGCTCCGATGACGCCGAACGGCACGCGCACCTGCGAGAGTTGCAGCCCGTTGGGCAGCGTCGAGCCGCGCAGCACGACGCCGACGGGATCGGACAGCGCTATGACGTCGCGCACTGCGGCGGCGAGGCCGGCGATGCGCCCCGCGTCGAGCGCCAGCCGGTCGAGGAGCCCAGGTGCCAGGCCGTTCGCCGCGCCCCGCTCGAGGTCGGCGGCGTTCGCGGCGCGGATGGCGCCCGCATGCGACTCGACGGCGCGCGCGATGGCCTCGAGGGCGTCGTCCTTCGCCGTGGTCGACGCCGTCGCCAGCGTGATCGAAGCCATGCGCGACGCGTCGAGCTTGGCGTAGAAGGACGTCGCGTCGAACGTCACCGGGGCCTGCTCGACGAGAGACATGACCGCAAGTCTACGAGCGGACGCGCGCTGCGGGCTCGAAGAAGGTTCCGACCAGGCCACCGCCGAGAGCGTCGCCGACGAGCTCGATCGAGGTCACGACGACCGCGACCCCTGCCGCTGCGGCATGGCGCGCCGCTGAGACCTTCGTCTGCGCTCCCCCGCTGCCCACCCCGGACGCCCCCGTCGCGGTGATTTCGACGCCGTCCAGCGCATCGCCGAAGGGAACGCGGTCGATCGGCTCCGCGCCGTCGAACTGGGGGGGCTTCGTGTAGATCGCGTCGACGTCGCTCAGCAGCACGAGCGCATCGGCGTCGATGAGCTCGGCCACCAGGGCGGCGAGGCGGTCGTTGTCGCCGAAGCGGATCTCGTGCGTCGCCACCGTGTCGTTCTCGTTGACGATCGGCAGGATGCGCAGGTCGATGAGGCGCTCCATCGCGCGCCGAGCGTTGCCGCGGTGCGTGGCGTTCTCCATGTCGCTGGCGGTGAGCAGCACCTGCCCGGCGACGATGGCGTACGGCTCGAGCGCGGTCTGGTAGCGGTGGACCAGCAGGCTCTGGCCGACGGCCGCAGCGGCCTGCTGCGTGGCAAGGTCGGTGGGGCGCTCCTCGAGCTTGAGGAACGGCATTCCCGTCGCGATCGCGCCCGAGGACACCAGCACGACCTCGGCACCGCGGCGGCGGGCGGCCGCGAGCGCACCGACGAGCGGGGCGATGCGCCACGAGTTCTCGCCGCTGATCGACGAGGAGCCGACCTTGACGACGACGCGCTTCGCCTCGCCGACCTCAATCCTGCCCATCAGATGCCGTGCCCCTCATCCTCGTCGTCCTGCCACAGCCCGGCAAGGCGCTCGGCCTCGAGCTCGTCGCGGGCGGCTGCCTTCGCATCCATGCGCTCGTGGTACTCCTCGCGACGTTCGCGGCGGGATGACCGCCGGTTGGTGTCGAGGCGGGTATCGGTGCCGCGCGGTGCCACCACGAGCTCGGCGGTGGAGGTCAGCATGGGCTCCCAGTCGAACACCACGCCGCTGCCGGGGCCGATGACGACGGCATCCCCCGCGACCGCGCCCGCCTCGAAGAGGCCTTCCTCGACGCCCAGCTTGTTGAGCCGGTCTGCGAGGTAGCCCACGGCCTCATCGTTCTGGAAGTCGGTCTGCGCGACCCAGCGCTCGGGTTTCGCGCCGAGCACCCGGTAGAGCGGGCCGTCGCTGCCGCCCTCGACTCTGATGGTGAAGCCCTTCTCATTGACGGCGCGCGGGCGCAGTACGATCCGCGGGGATTCCACGCGCCCAGCCGCCGCGGCCTTCCGCGCCTCGTCGACGACGCCCGCCAGCGCGAAGGAGAGCGCGCGCAGACCCTCATGGCTCAGCGTCGAGATCTCGAACACGCGGTAGCCCTGCGCCTCCAGTTCGGGCCGGACCAGGTCGGCCAGATCGCGGGCGTCGGGAACGTCGATCTTGTTCAGCGCGACGAGCTGGGGCCGCTCCTGGAGCGGCACCTGACCCTCCGGCACCGGGTAGGCGGCGAGCTCGCGCCTGATGACCTCAAGGTCGGAGAGCGGGTCGCGACCAGGTTCGATGGTGGCGCAATCCAGCACATGCAGCAGCGCACTGCAGCGCTCGACATGGCGGAGGAACTCGAGGCCGAGACCCCTGCCCTCGCTCGCCCCCTCGATGAGACCGGGTACGTCG
>JAJYBG010000062.1 GCA_021779075.1 Actinomycetes bacterium
GCCCCGCCTCACGGCGGCGACTGGCCGCGCGAAGCTCCCCCGGAGCTTCGCTAGCTTTGCGGCCCCGCCTCACGGCGGCGACTGGCCGCGCGAAGCTCCCCCGGAGCTTCGCTAGCTTTGCGGCCAGTCGCGCTTCGGCGAGCCGACGTAGAGCTGCTGCGGGCGGCCGATCTTGCCCTGCGGGTCGGTGTTGCCCTCGCGCCACTGGGCGATCCAGCCCGGCAGACGGCCGATGGCGAAGAGCGCCGTGAACATCGAGGCCGGGAAGCCCATCGCCTTGTAGATGACCCCGGTGTAGAAGTCGACGTTGGGGTAGAGCTTGCGCTGCACGAAGTACTCGTCGGCGAGCGCGTACTGCTCGAGCTCCTTGGCGATGTCGAGCAGCGGGTCGTCGACACCGAGGGCGTCGAGCACGGCATCCGCGCTGGCCTTGACGAGCTTCGCACGCGGATCGTAGTTCTTGTAGACGCGGTGCCCGAAGCCCATGAGGCGGACGCCGTCCTCCCTGTTCTTCACCCGTTCGACGAACCGGCCGACGCCCTCGCCCGAGTCGCGGATCTCGGCGAGCATCTTGAGCACGGCCTCGTTGGCGCCACCGTGGGCGGGGCCGGAGAGCGCGTTGATGCCGGAGGCGATCGAGGCGTAGAGGTTGGCATCCGTCGAGCCGACGAGGCGCACCGTCGACGACGAGGCGTTCTGCTCGTGGTCGGCGTGGAGGATGAGCAGCCGGTCGAGCGCCGAGGCGACGACGGGATTCGCCTGGTAGGGCTCTGCGTTGTTGCCGAAGGTGAGGCGCAGGAAGTTCTCGACATAGCCCAGCGCGTTGTCGGGGTACAGGTACGCCTGGCCGACGCTGCGCTTGTAGGCGTAGGCGGCGAGGGTCGGGAGCTTGCCGAGCAGACGGATGGTCGAGAGCTCGACGGCGGCCGGATCGGTCGGGTCGAGCGAGTCGGGGTAGTAGGTGCCGAGGGCGTTGACCGCGGCGGCGAGCATCGACATGGGGTGTCCGCTCTGCGGCATCGCCTGGAAGAGGAGCTTGAGGTCCTCATGGAGGAGCGTGTGGCGGCGGATCTGCGCGTCGAAGTCGGCGAGCTCGACGGCGCTCGGCAGCTCGCCGTGGATGAGCAGCCAGGCCGTTTCAAGGAACGTGGCGTTCTCGGCGACCTGTTCGATCGGGTAGCCGCGGTAGCGCAGGATGCCCAGGTCACCGTCGATGAAGGTAATGGCCGATTTCGTCGCCGCCGTGTTGACGAATCCGTAGTCGAGGGTCGCGTACCCGGTCTGCTTCGTCAGGGTCGAGATGTCGATCGCCGAGTGGCCGTCGACGGCAGGCAGGATCGGCAGTTGCGCCTCTCCGCCCGGGGTGGTGATGGTGACCGAATCGTCTGCCACTCTGGTCTCCTGAATCAGTGCGGGGGGAGGGCTTATGGCCCGATGGATACCTTAGTCCCGCGCGCTACGCAGTCTCGTCGCGGCGGCGCCGATGCGCTCGTCCGTCGCCGTGAGCGAGAACCGGACGTGCCGCGCCGAGCCGTCGCCATAGAACGGCCCGGGGCCTGCGATGATGCCGAGGCCTGCCAGCCGGTCGATCGACTCCCACGCGTCGAGTCCCTCGGTCGCCCAGAGGTACAGGCCCGCCTCGCTGCGGTCGATGCGGAAACCGGCGGCTTCGAGCGCCGGCCGCAGCGCGTCGCGCCGGGCCCGGTAGCGCTCCTTCTGCTCTGCCACATGCGCGTCGTCGCCGAGGGCGGCGAGCATGGCCGTCTGCAGCGGCGCGGGCAGCATGAGCCCGACGTGCTTGCGTCTGGTGAGCAGGGTGTCGACGAGCACCGCATCCCCGGCGATGAACGCGGCCCGGTAGCCGGCAAGGTTCGACTGCTTGCTCAGCGAGTACGCCGAGAGGATTCCGGTGAGATCGCCGCCCGTCACGCGCGGGTCGAGGATGCTCGGCACGGGCTCGCTCGCCCACCTGCCGTCCCAGCCGAGCTCGGCGTAGCACTCGTCGTTGACGATGATCGCGCCGAGTTCGCGGGCGCGCGCGACCGCACTGCGGAGGAAGTCGACGTCGTCGACGTGCCCGTCGGGGTTGCCCGGGGAGTTGAGCCAGACGAGCCTCGTGCTCTGAGGCCATTCGGCGGGATCGTCAGAGGGGAATCCGGTCGCATCGGCGATCTCGGCGCCGACCGCGTACGTCGGATAGGCGATGCGGGGGTGAACGACGGTGTCGCCGGCGCGGAGGCCCGCGAGCAGCGGCAGCAGAGCGACAAGCTCCTTCGAACCGATGGTGATGATGGCGTTCGCGGCGGTGAGGCCCGGCACTCCGCGGCGGCGCGCGTACCAGGCGGCGATCGCCTCGCGCACCGCCGTGGTGCCCGCGGTCAAGGGGTAGGAGTGCGCGTCGGTCGCGGCGGCGAGTGCGTCGCGGACGATCGCGGGCGTCGGGTCGACCGGCGACCCGACCGAGAGGTCGACCGCCCCGCCCGCGTGGTCACGCGCTTTCGCCGCATACGGCGCCATCCGGTCCCAGGGGTAGTCGGCGAGGTCGGCGACGCCCATGCGCTAGTGAGCCTGCGGTGGAAGGGCTGAGATGAGGGGGTGATCCTTCGGGATGACCCCCACCTTCGCCGCTCCCCCGGGCGAGCCGATCTCGTCGAAGAACTCGACGTTGGCCGTGTAGTAGTCGGCCCACTCCTCGGGGAGATCGTCCTCGTAGTAGATGGCCTCGACGGGGCACACCGGCTCGCAGGCACCGCAGTCCACACATTCGTCGGGGTGGATGTAGAGCGAGCGCTCGCCCTCGTAGATGCAGTCCACGGGGCATTCGTCCACGCAGGCGCGGTCCTTGACGTCCACGCAGGGAAGGGCGATCACATAGGTCACGGCCGACTGCTCCTCTCGAATCCAAGTCTAGGGAACCCGAGCATGAGCGCCGCCGCGATGGCCGCGCCCCACACCCAGGCGTTGCCGGGGGCGTCGCCCTCAATGATGACCGAGCCCGAGAAGCTGGGGCGGAGGAAGACGGCGACCGGCACCGCGACCCCGACGACCGCGGCGGCGACGGCGAGCCGGCTGCCGGTGACGAGCCGCACGCCCGCGAAGAGCAAGAGCACGGCGGCGAGCGCGATGACGATGCCCAGCGGCACGCGGACGCTTCCCAGCCTGGCGTGATGGGCGAGCGTCCCGAGCGTGCCGACGATGGCGCCGACCACGACGAGCAACGCGATCCGGGCGATTGCCGCAGTCATCCGATCGCCTTTCCGTCAGGTGGGATGCCGACTGGACATCTGCTCCCAGTCGAAGTTAGGGTGAGCTAAGTAAGGCAATCCTTACCCGCAAGGCTTCGGGCGGCGAAGCCCTGGGAAGCCCACTATCGACTCTAGGACCACCGTGCTCGCAACACTCGTCATCGGCCTTCGCGAAGGCCTCGAGGCGGCGTTGATCGTCGGCATCATCGCGGCGTTCCTGCGCCAGAACGGTCGCAGGCTCACCCAGATGTGGATCGGCGTCGGCACGGCCGTCGCGCTCGCCATCGCGGTCGGCATCACGCTGGCGCTCGTCGAGCAGGCGCTTCCCCAGGCGGCGCAGGAGATGCTCGAAACCTGCATCGGCGCCGTCGCGGTGTTCTTCGTGACCAGCATGCTCGTCTGGATGAACCGTCACGCTCGCAACCTCAAGCGCGAACTCGAGGCCCAGGCCGGCGCGGCGCTCCGCGACGGCCACGCGCTCGCACTCGCGGTGATGGCGTTCCTCGCGGTGCTCAAGGAGGGCTTCGAGACGAGCGTCTTCCTGCTCGCGACCTTCACGACCGCGGGAGCGGCGGGCCTCGCCGCGACCGGCGCGGTGGTCGGCATCCTCGTCAGCGTGGGCGTCGGGATCGGCATCTACTTCGGCGGCATCAGGATCGATCTGTCGAAGTTCTTCCGCATCACCGGCGCCTTCCTCATCCTCGTCGCAGGCGGCCTCGTCATCCAGGCGCTGCGCACCGCGCATGAAGCGGGCTGGCTCAACGGCGGCCAGCAGCAGCTCGCCGACTTCTCGTCGTTCGCCGGTCCTGGCACGATCTCGGAGGCGCTGCTGCGCGGCGTGCTCGGCATCCCGACTGATCCGAGACTCGTCGAGGTCGTCGGATGGCTGCTCTACACCGTGCCCGTGGCGCTCTTCATCTACTGGCCGGATCGCCGGCGCGTGCACGGCTTCGCCGCGGCGAAGCTCCAGTTCGTCACCGCGGTCGCGCTCGCGGTCATCGGTCTCGGCGTGCTCGGCGGCGTCGCGCTCGCGCCCCAGCAGAGCACGGCGTCCCGGACTCCCGCCTCGATCTCGCTCCCCGAGCTCGTCGCCCTGAACGGCGGGCGGTTGCCGATCGGCATCACCGCGCAGACCGATCCTGGCCCCTTCGACGCCCGGTGGTCGACGGGCGATGTGACCACCGTCACGCTCAGCGGCGGCGGGCTTGCGACTCCGCGCACCGTCAGCATCGCGCTGCCCGACACCTCGGCCACCGCTGCGCAGCAGAGCGCCGAGCGCACGCTCTGGGGTGTCGGATTGCCCGCCGCGCTGCTCATCGGCGCCGCCGCGACCGCCTTCTCCGGCATCCGCAGCCGCCGCCGCGCCCTCAAAGACCGCGCCGCCTCGTCTCCCGACACCACGAAGGAACGCCCGGCGTATGCCCTTCGCTAGCCCCCTCCGCCGCGTTCTCGCCGGTGCAGGTGGTCTGGTGGCCGTCCTCGCGCTCGCCGCGTGCGCCCCGACGACCGCCGGGCCCGGCACCAGCGCGTCCGGCAGCGGCGTGACGCAGGTTGCGATCACCCTCACCGGCGACACCGGCGACGCCTGCACCGTCTCGCCGGACTCGGTCCCGGCCGGCCCCGTCACCTTCACGGTGACCAACCGGAGCTCGACGGGCATCACCGAGCTCGAGCTTCTCGACGGCGCTCGCATCCTCGGCGAGAAGGAGAACCTCGCACCCGGCCTGCCCGCGGTGAGCTTCACCCTCACGCTCGGCGGCGGCAGGTATTCGGTGTACTGCCCAGGGGCCCAGACCCCGAACACCCCGTTCACGGTCACCGGCGCTGCGGCGCCCACGGCGACCGGTGACGCGGCCCAGCTCCTCCAGCAGGGCACGGCCGAGTATGGCCAGTACGTCGCGACCCAGATCGCGGGCATGGTCACCGCCGTCGCGAACCTCGAGACGGCCGTGGATTCCGGCGATGTGGCCGCGGCGCAGGAGAAGTACGCCCTCGCCCGCCCCTTCTACGAGAAGGTCGAGAGCGACGTCAGCGGATTCCTCCTCCCCGGTGCCGCGCCGACATCGAACCGGGGCAACCTTGACTACCTCATCGACATGCGCGCCTCGAGCCTCGACCCGGCGGTGGGCTGGAGCGGCCTCCACGCGATCGAGCGCGATCTCTGGCAGGGCGGCGCGATCACCGATCAGACCAAGAAATACGCCTCCGATCTCGTGTCCAACGTGACCGAGCTCGCCTCGCTCGCCCAGGGGCTCAACTATCGGCCGGAAGACCTCGCGAACGGCGCGGCCGCCCTCCTCGAAGAGATCCAGTCCAACAAGATCTCCGGCGAGGAGGAGCGCTACAGCCACCTCGACCTGCTCGACTTCGCAGCCAATATCGAGGGCGCCCAGCAGGCGTTCGCCGCGCTGCAGCCCGGCCTGACGAGGATCGACCCGGCGCTGGCGGCCACGGTCGCGAGGGAGTTCGGCACCGTGAACGGCATGCTCGACATCTACCGCGATGCGAGCATCCCCGGCGGCTTCACGTACTACACGCCCGCCGTGCGCGCTGCCGACGGGGCCGCGCTGAGCAAGGCCGTCCAGGCTCTGCAGGAGCCGATGTCGCAGATCGCCGAGAAGGTGGCGACGGCGCAGTGACGATCGAGTCCGAGGGCCGGGAGGAGGACCCGAAGGACCCCCGGCTCCTCTCCCGTCGCGGCCTGTTCTACGGCGCCGCGGCAGGCTCCCTCCTCGTCGGCGCGGCGGCCGGTTTCGGCGGCGGATTCGCGGCGCGGTCCGCCGCCGAACCGGTCGACGTCGTCGACCTCGACACGAGCTACCCGTTCTACGGCACGGGCGAGCAGGCCGGCATCCGCACCCCGCAGCAGCGCTACTCGGTCTACATGACCTTCGACATCGCCGCCGGTGCCGGCGCGACCGACCTGCAGGTGCTGTTCGCGCGCTGGTCGGGCGCCATCGCGCAGATGATGGCGGGCAAGCCCATCGGCGCGGTGCAGCCGGATGGCGAGTACGCAGTCGCGAACGACACCGGCGAGGCGTACGAGCTCGGCCCGGCCGGTCTCACCGTCACGCTCGGCCTCGGCCCCGACGTCTTCGGCAGGCGCTTCGGGCTGGCGCCGCAGAAGCCCGTGCACCTCGCACCGCTGCCCGCGCTGCCCAGCGACAACCTCGACCCGGCGCTCACCGGCGGCGACCTCAGCCTGCAGGCCTGCGCCGAGGACCCGCAGGTGGCCTACCACGCCATCCACGATCTCGCACGGATGGCGAAGGGCACGGCCGCGGTGCGCTGGACGGTGCTCGGCTTCGGGCGCGCATCGGCGGGCAAGGGGCAGTCCACGCCGCGCAACCTGCAGGGTTTCAAGGACGGCACGCGCAACCTCAAGGAGGACGCCGACTACGAGCAGTTCGTGCGCGTGACGGACGATGCGGCGTGGACGCGCGGCGGTGCCTACCAGGTGGTGCGCAAGATCCAGATGCGCATCGAGAACTGGGACGCCGACCGCGTCAGCGACCAGCAGCACGTCATCGGCCGCACCAAGCAGGCCGGTGCACCCCTCACCGGCGTCGCGGAGTTCGATGCCCCCGATTTCGCCGCACAGGATGCCTCAGGCAATCCGGTCATCGACCCGACCGCGCACATCGCCCTTGCCGCCCACGAGAACAACGGCGGGCTCAAGATCCTGCGCCGCGGCTACAACTACACCGACGGGCTCAACCACTACGGCCAGCTCGACGCGGGATTGCTCTTCCTCAGCTACCAGAACGACCCGGCCGCCTTCGTCGCGCTGCAGACGAAGCTCGGCTCCTCCGATCTCCTCAATGAGTACATCAGCCACATCGGCTCAGCGCTGTTCTTCGTGCCGCCGGCCCCGCCGCCGGGCCGGTACCTCGCCTACCAGCTCTTCGAGTGAGCCCTGCTCGCTCGCCGAAATCCCCCGAATCCACCCTTCCATCCGTCGGAAAGGTCGATTCGGGGGATCTCGAGCGAATCGTCAGTCTTGCCGCTTCAGGCGCGAGGCGGCGCCCGCCTTCGGCGGCGGCCGCGCCGGCGGCGATCCACTGGATCGCCGCTTGCCTTCAGGACAGGGTTCTTAGTCCTGCCGCTTCAGGCGCGAGGCGGCGCGGCCGCGCGTCGTCGCGTCGAGCTCGACCTTGCGGATGCGGACGATCTCGGGGGTGACCTCGACGCACTCGTCCTCGCGGGCGAACTCGAGCGACTCCTCCAGGGTGAGGATGCGCGACGGCGTCATCGCCTCGAAGTTGTCGGCGGTCGAGGTGCGCATGTTGGTGAGCTTCTTCTCGCGGGTGATGTTGACGTCCATGTCGTCGGCGCGCGAGTTCTCGCCGATGACCATGCCCTCGTACACCTCGTCGCCGGGCTGCACGAAGAAGCTCATGCGCTCCTGCAGGCCGATGATCGCGTACGGGGTGACGTTGCCGGAGCGGTCGGCGACGATCGAGCCGTTCGAGCGGGTCGTGATCTGCCCGGCCCATTCGTCGTAGCCGTGCGCGAGGGCGTTCGAGATGCCCGTGCCGCGGGTCGTGGTGAGGAACTCGGTGCGGAAGCCGATCAGACCGCGCGAGGGCACGACGAACTCCGTGCGCACCCATCCGGTGCCGTGGTTCGACATGCCCTCCATGCGGCCCTTGCGCGCCGCGAGCAGCTGCGTGATCGCGCCGAGGAACTCCTCGGGGATGTCGATGGTGAGGTGCTCGTAGGGCTCGAAGGTCTTGCCGTCGACCTTCTTCGTGACGACCTGCGGCTTGCCGACGGTGAGTTCGAAGCCCTCGCGCCGCATCTGCTCGACGAGGATGGCGAGCGCGAGCTCGCCGCGGCCCTGCACCTCCCAGGCATCCGGCCGGCCGATGTCCTCGACACGGATCGACACGTTGCCGACGAGCTCGCGGTCGAGGCGGTCCTTGACCATGCGCGCGGTGAGCTTGTGGCCCTTGACCTTGCCGACGAGCGGCGAGGTGTTCGTGCCGACCGTCATCGAGATCGCCGGATCGTCGACGGTGATGGCGGGCAGCGGGCGGATGTCGTCCGGGTCGGCGAGGGTCTCGCCGATGGTGATCTCCGCGATGCCGGCGACGGCGACGATGTCGCCCGCGGCGGCGGACTCGGCCGGGAAGCGATCGAGCGCCTTCGTCACGAGCAGTTCGGTGACGCGCACGTTGGAATGCGAGCCG
>JAJYBG010000063.1 GCA_021779075.1 Actinomycetes bacterium
ACCCGCCTCTCCCAGTATTTCCTGCGCACCCTGCGCGAAGACCCCTCCGACGCCGAGGTGACGAGCCACCGCCTCCTCGTCCGCGCCGGCTACATCCGCCGTCAGGCGCCGGGGATCTTCGCGTGGCTGCCGCTGGGCCTCCGGGTCAAGGCCAAGATCGAGCACATCATCCGCGAGGAGATGGCCGCGGCCGGCGCTTTCGAGGTGCACTTCCCGGCGCTGCTGCCGCGGGAGCCGTACGAGATCACGAACCGCTGGACCGAGTACGGCGACGGCATCTTCCGTCTCAGGGACCGCAAGGGTGCCGACTACCTGCTCGCGCCGACGCACGAGGAGGTCTTCACCCTGCTCGTGAAGGACCTCTACTCGTCCTACAAGGACCTGCCGCTCGCGATCTACCAGATCCAGGACAAGTACCGCGACGAGGCCCGCCCGCGCGCCGGCCTCCTGCGCGGCCGCGAGTTCACCATGAAGGACGCCTACTCCTTCGACTACACCGACGAGGGCCTCGCCGAGAGCTACCAGCGGCAGCGCGACGCCTACGAGCGCATCTTCACGCGCCTCGGCCTCTCGTACGTCATCGTGCAGGCGGATGCCGGCGCGATGGGCGGCTCGCGCTCCGAGGAGTTCCTCCACCCCACCCCCGTCGGCGAGGACACCTTCGTGCAGTCACCGGGCGGCTACGCCGCCAACGTCGAGGCGTTCCGCACCCTGCCGAGCCGCCCGATCGCAGTCGACGGCCTGCCCGCGGCAGTCGTCCACGACACCCCCGACACCCCCACGATCGCGACGCTGGTGGATGCCGCGAACGTCGGCCACCCTCGCGCGGACCGCCCGTGGCGGGCATCCGACACCCTCAAGAACGTCGTACTCGCGCTCACGCACCTCGACGGCACCCGCGACCTCGTCGTCGTGGGCCTTCCCGGTGATCGCGAGGTGGACGAGAAGCGTGCCGAGGTCGCGTTCGCGCCGGCGGCGGTCGAGGCGGCGACGGACGCCGATTTCGCCAAGAACCCCGGCCTCGTCAAGGGCTACATCGGCCCGGTCAGGGGCGGCGAAGCGGTTCTCGGCGAGGCCGGCTCGACCGGTATCCGTTACCTCCTCGACCCCCGCGTCGTCGACGGCACCGCCTGGATCACCGGCGCCAACGAGCCCGGCCGACACGCCTTCGACCTCGTCGCGGGCCGCGACTTCGCGGCCGACGGCACCGTCGATATCTCGAACGTCGTCGACGGCGACCCCGCCCCGGACGGCTCCGGCCCGGTGTCGATCGAGCGCGGCATGGAGATCGGTCACGTCTTCCAGCTCGGCCGCAAGTACGCTCAGGCCCTCGGTCTGCAGGTGCTCGACGAGAACGGCAAGCTCGTCACCGTCACGATGGGCTCCTACGGCATCGGGGTGACGCGCATCCTCGCGGTCATCGCCGAGGAGAACAACGACGATCGCGGCCTCATCTGGCCCGCCGCCGTCGCCCCGTTCGACGTCCATGTCGTGGCGACCGGCAAGGATCCGGCGGCCTATGACCTCGCGGAATCCCTCATCGAGGAACTCGAGATCGCGGGCCTGGAGGTGCTCTACGACGACCGCGAGAAGGTCTCGCCGGGCGTGAAGTTCGCCGATGCCGAGCTCATCGGCATGCCGCGCGTTATCGTCGCCGGGCGCGACGCGGCGAGTGGCGTCGTCGAGGTGTGGGATCGCCGCTCGGGTGAGCGCGTCTCGCTTCCCGTCGCCGAGGCGATCGCGTCGCTCGGGTGACCGCGGGCATATTCGGGGCGTTCGAGCGGTTGGCTGAGCTGTGACCAAGAAGATCGGCTACCTCTCGTTCGGCCACTGGACGAACTCGCCCTACAGCAAGGCGCGCAGCGCGTCGGACATGCTGTTGCAGGCGATCGACCTCGCCGTGGAGGCGGAGCAGATCGGCATCGACGGGGCGTACTTCCGGGTCCACCACTTCGCCCATCAGCACGGCAACCCCTTCCCGCTGCTCGCTGCCATCGGTGCGCGCACGAGCCGCATCGAGATCGGCACCGGCGTGATCGACATGAGGTACGAGAACCCGCTTTACGCCGCGGAGGAATCCGCCTCCGCCGACCTCATCTCGGGCGGACGGCTGCAGCTCGGGATCTCGCGCGGCTCGCCCGAGCAGGTGATCGACGGCTACCGGTACTTCGGTTATCAGCCCCGCGAGGACGACCCCTCGGGGGAGAAGCTCGCGCGCGGCAACTTCGAGGTGTTCCTCAGCGCGATCCAAGGTGCGCGGTTCGCCGAGCCCAACCCGCGCCCGATGTTCCCCAACCCCCACGCCGGTCCTCTGAGCATCGAGCCGCAGTCGCCGGGTCTGCACGAGCGCATCTGGTGGGGTGCCAGCTCGCAGAAGACGGCGGAATGGGCGGCGCAGCTGGGCGTGAACCTCCAGTCGTCGACCCTCGTCGTGCACGAGTCGAACGAGCCTTTCCACGTGCAGCAGCGCAAGCAGATCGAGGCCTACCGCGCGGCGTGGAAGGAGGCGGGGCACGAGCGCGAGCCCCGCGTCTCGGTGAGTCGCAGTATCTTCGCCCTGGTGGACGAGCAGGACTGGCAGTTCTTCGGGCATGACCGGGAGAGCGCGGACCAGGTCGGCGGCATCCCC
This sequence comes from Actinomycetes bacterium, assembly GCA_021779075.1. Taxonomy (GTDB): domain Bacteria; phylum Actinomycetota; class Actinomycetes; order Actinomycetales; family Microbacteriaceae; genus Gryllotalpicola. The sequence goes on from JAJYBG010000063.1 coordinate 2,630, forward strand.
GACGTAGGCCAGGCGATCTTCGGGCGTTCCTATGCCGGCCCGCCGGACCAGCTGGTGGAGGAGTTGAAGCAGGACGAGGCGATCCAGGCGGCGGATACCCTGCTGCTCACCATCCCCTCGCAGCTCGGTGTCGAGTACAACCTGCATGCCCTCGACTCGATACTCAAATACGTCGCGCCCGAGCTCGGCTGGCGCTGACAGGTCCTAGCCGGTCCATAGCGGATGCTCAGCCCGCTCCTGGCGTGGGAATCGGTCCGTCCGGTAGGCTGGCGGGTCAACCCGCGTCTGCCGGCGGGCTCAACTGAACACGACTGGACAAGGGGAGGCCGAGAGTGGACATCGACCTCAGCGTGCTTCGACAGATGGAGCGCGAGCGCGAGATCCCGTTCGAGGAACTGGCGCACATCATCGAGCAGGCGATTCTCACCGCCTATCTCAAGCACACCGGCCAGGCGGACCACCGCCGCCCCCACGGGGACGCGGCAGCAGCCCCCGTCGCGCCCGCCGCTCGCGTCGAGCTCGACCGCAAGACCGGGCACGTCACCGTGTTCGTTCCCGAACTGGATGACGAGGGCAACGTCGTCGGCGAGGCCGAGGACAGCCCCAGCGATTTCGGCCGCATCGCGGCCTACGCGGCCAAGCAGGTCATCAACCAGCGGTTGCGCGACATCCAGGACGAGTCCGTGCTCGGCGAGTTCAAGGGCCGCGAGGGCGACATCGTCGCCGGGGTCATCCAGCAGGGTCCCAACCCGCGCATGGTTCACGTCGACCTCGGCGCGGTGGAGGCGATCCTGCCCCCGGAGGAGCAGGTGCCGGGCGAGGAGTACGCCCACGGCAGCCGCATCCGCGTCTACGTGACCAAGGTCGAGAAGGGCCTCAAGGGCCCGTCCATCACGGTCTCGCGCACCCACCCCGCGCTGGTGCGCAAGCTCTTCGCGCTCGAGGTGCCCGAGATCGCGAGCGGATTGGTCGAGATCGTGTCGCTCGCGCGCGAGGCCGGCCACCGCACCAAGATCGCGGTCAGGGCCACCGAGCCCGGCGTGAACGCGAAGGGGGCCTGCATCGGCGAGATGGGGTCGCGGGTGCGCTCCGTCACCGCGGAGCTCAACAACGAGAAGATCGACATCGTCGACTACTCGCCGGATCTTGCGACGTTCGTCGCCAGCGCGCTGAGCCCCGCGAAGGTCACCAGAGCTTTCGTCGTGGACGAGAGCATCAAGGCGGTGCGCGCGCTCGTGCCCGACTACCAGCTGTCGCTCGCGATCGGCAAAGAGGGCCAGAACGCCCGGTTGGCCGCCAAGCTCACGGGCGCGAAGATCGATATTCAGCCTGATAGGGCTGAATAACGGTCTTCGCGAAAGGCGGCAGCCCCGGCGGATGCCGGTGGCATCCGCCGTCGATCCGGCAGAGTGCGAGACGCGAGGGGCCGTCGGCCCGGTGTGAGGTGAGGTCTAGGATGGAACCGATCAGAACGTGCGTAGGCTGCCGTTCCCGTTCCCCCCGGTCCTCGCTTCTGAGGGTCGTAGCCTTGGGTTCCGAACTCGTTCCCGACGAGCGATCCCGGCTTCCCGGCAGGGGCGCGTGGCTGCATCCGACCATGGACTGCTTTCGCAAGGCGCTTGGGCGCCACGCTTTCGGGCGTGCGCTTCGCACCACGGCCCCGCTCGACGCGCGGCCACTAGAGAACAGGCTGAATGGCTGATGGACAACTAATGAGCGGCTCGAAATGAGACCCGTCCACCACTAACGCCTGCCCTGATCCGGGGGCAGGCCCCGGATTAGGAGAAATGTGGCTGTCAAACCACGCGTGAGCGAGATCGCCAAAGAGCTCGGCATCGAGAGCAAGATGGCGGTTGAGATCCTCAACGACCAGTTGAAAGAGTTCGTCAAGACTCCGTCGTCGACGATCGAGCCGCCGGCGGTGCGCAAGCTCAAGTCGTACGTCGGCGAGCACCCCGAGATCGTGACCAAGGCGGCCGGGGACTCGGCTCCGGTGGCGAAGCCTGCCCCTGCGGCGCCGAAGCCGGCACCGGTCGTGGAGCCGCCCGCCGCACCCGTCGCCGCTCCGGTGGCGGCACCCGCACCAGCACCCGCACCCGCACCCACGGCCGAGCCGGCGGCTCCGGCAGCGCACGCTGAGGCGCCGAAGCCGGATTCCCCGCGGCCGACTTCCGGAAGCCCGCGCCCGGGCAACAACCCGTTCGCCTCGAGCCAGGGCATGGGTCAGCGCCCTGCCGGCCCGCGCCCGGGCAACAATCCGTTCGCCTCGAGCCAGGGCATGGGTCAGCGCCCGAGCCCGGCCAACATCCCGCGGCCCGGCGGCGGAGCCATCCCGCGCCCCGGCGGCGGAACGGGCGTCCCGCGTCCGGGTGCCCCGCGCCCCGGTCAGGGCGTCCAGCGCCAGGGTGCTGCCGGTGGCACCGGCCGTCCCGGCGCGCCCGGCCGTCCCGGAGCTCCGCGTCCGGGCGGTGCCGGCGGCGGATTCCGCCAGGGCGCCGGCACGGGCGAGCCCGCGGGCGGCTTCGCCGGTCGTCCCGGCGGTGGCGGCGGTCGTGGTCGCGGTGGCGGCACCGCCGGCGCATTCGGTCGTGGCGGCAGCAAGAGCAGGGCGCGCAAGTCGAAGCGGACGAAGCGCCAGGAATTCGAGATGCGGGAAGCCCCGACGCTCGGCGGCGTCAGCGTTCCTCGCGGCGACGGCAGCACCATCGTCCGCCTGCGCCGCGGCGCCTCCATCTCCGACTTCGCGGAGAAGATCGACGCGAGCCCGGGCAACCTCTTCACGGTTCTATTCCACCTCGGCGAGATGGCGACGGCGACCGAATCGCTCGACGAGGCCACCTTCGAGATCCTCGGCGACGAGCTGGGCTACAAGATCCAGATCGTCTCGCCCGAGGACGAGGACAGGGAGCTCCTCGAGGGCTTCGACATCGACCTCGAGGCCGAGCTCGAGGACGAGGGCGACGACGTGCTGCAGGTGCGGCCGCCGGTCGTCACCGTCGTCGGCCACGTCGACCACGGCAAGACGCGCCTCCTCGACGCCATCCGCAAGACCAACGTCGTCGCGGGCGAGGCAGGCGGCATCACCCAGCACATCGGCGCCTACCAGGTGTGGACCGAGCACGAGGGCCTCGAGCGCGCCATCACCTTCATCGACACCCCGGGCCACGAGGCGTTCACCGCCATGCGCGCCCGCGGGGCGCAGGTCAGCGACATCGCGATCCTCGTCGTCGCGGCGGACGACGGCATCATGCCGCAGACGATCGAGGCGCTGAACCACATGCAGGCGGCCGATGTGCCCATCGTCGTCGCCGTGAACAAGATCGACAAGCCCGATGCCAACCCGGCCAAGGTGCGCCAGCAGCTCACCGAATTCGGGCTCGTGGCCGAGGAGTACGGCGGCGACACCATGTTCGTCGACGTCTCGGCGCGCGACGGCATCGGCATCGCCGAGCTCCTCGACGCGGTACTGCTCACCGCGGATGCCGGGCTCGACCTCCGCGCGAACCCCGACAAGGCCGCGCGCGGCGTCGCCATCGAGGCGAAGCTCGACCGGGGCCGCGGTTCGGTGGCGACCGTCCTCATCCAGTCCGGCACGCTGCACGTCGGCGACTCGATCGTCGCGGGCACCGCGTACGGTCGCGTCCGCGCGATGCTCGACGAGAACGGCGACGCCGTCCCCGAGGCGCTGCCGTCCCGTCCGGTGCAGGTGCAGGGCCTCTCCAGCGTCCCGCGCGCCGGCGACACGTTCATCGTGACCGACGACGACCGCACCGCCCGCCAGATCGCCGAGAAGCGCGAGGCCGCTGAGCGCAACGCGCAGCTGGCCAAGGCTCGCAAGCGCATCAGCCTGGAGGACTTCACCCGCGCTCTCGAAGAGGGCAAGGTCGAGTCGCTCAACCTCATCATCAAGGGCGATGTCTCGGGTGCCGTCGAGGCGCTCGAGGACGCGCTGCTCAAGATCGAGGTCGACGACAGCGTTCAGTTGCGCATCCTGCATCGCGGCGTCGGCGCGATCACCGAGTCGGACATCGACCTGGCGACCATCGACAACGCGATCGTCATCGGCTTCAACGTCCGACCCGACGTCAAGGCCCGCGAGCGCGCCGCGCGCGAGGGTGTCGACGTGCGCTTCTACTCGGTCATCTACAACGCGATCGAGGACATCGAGAACTCGCTCAAGGGCATGCTCAAGCCCGAGTTCGAAGAGGTCCAGTCGGGTCTGGCCGAGATCCGCGAGGTGTTCCGCTCTTCCAAGTTCGGCAACATCGCCGGTGTCGTGGTGCGCAGCGGCGTCATCACGCGCAATGCGAAGGCGCGCGTCATCCGCGAGGGCGTGGTCGTCGGCGACAACCTGGCGATCGAATCGCTGCGCCGCTTCAAGGACGACGTCACCGAGGTGCGCACCGACTTCGAAGCGGGCATCGGTCTGGGGAGGTTCAACGACATCCAGATCGGCGACGAGATCGAGACCATCGAGATGAAGGAGAAGCCGCGCGTCTAGCGCGCGGCTTCTCCGCCCGGAGGTTCCCATGGCAGGTGCCGACCGCGTCGCCAAGATGGCCGACCGCATCCGCGAGATCATCGCGCAGCGGCTTGAGAAGGGGCTGCGCGACCCGCGCCTCGGATTCGTGACGATCACGGATGTGCGGGTGACGGGCGACCTCCAGCACGCGAGCGTGTTCTTCACGGTCTACGGCTCGGAGCAGGAGCGCGCCGACTCCGCCGCCGCCCTCAAGGCGGCGACTGGGATGCTGCGCACCGAAGTCGGCCGCCAGCTCTCGGTGCGGCTCACGCCGACGCTCGAGTTCATTCCCGATGCCATTCCCGAGAACGCCGCGGCGATCGACGCGCTGCTGCGCGAGGCGGCGACCCGGGACGCCGAGGTGGCCGCCCTCGCGGATGGGGCGGAGTACGCCGGCGAGCCGGACCCGTACGTCCAGCCGAGATCGCACGACGAGGAACCCGAAGACGAGTGACGGCGGGAGTCCGGTGGACTCCCGCCTCCGGCTCCCGGCGAAGCCGGTGGCTCTGAATCGTTGCTTCTCGCGGTCTAGACGAACCTGACGCCCTGCTGCAACCGGGTGCGCACCTCGAAGAGGTCGACCCCGGCCGCCCGCGGCACGTCGCGAACGCCGGTGCGCAGCTGGTGGACGAGCACCGAGCTCTGCACGACGAGTAGGGCGGCGCCGTGCAGTCGGCCCGCCTCGACGACGCTCTGGTCGAGCGCGTCATCCGGCAGCACGACGATCATGCCGGCGAAGGTGACCCCGAACGCGTGGCCGAGCCTGCGGGCGCGGGTCTCGAGCTCGTGGAGCGGCCTGCCCTCCACGCCGGCGCCGACGATCTCGCCCCTGCGCAGTGTCACAGCGCCGCCGAAGTCCTCGGACTGCACGGCGAACAGGCCCGTCGGCCCGAGCACGATGTGATCGATCTTGCCGCCGTCGAGGGCTGCGACGTCGTGCCAGATCGTGTAGCCGATGCCGAGCCCGGCGAGCGAGCGGGCCGTCGCCTCCTCGGCGAGGGCATCGGCGAGGGTGTGGCGGATGTCGTACGGGGCCGAGCGGACCAGGGCGGGGTCGTAGGGGTCGTCGATCTCGGTTCCGCGCCCGACCCACTCGCGGATCATGGCGAGGTAGCGCTCACGGCGCCATCCACCGGGATGCCCGTACGAGCGCGCCCGCGGCCGGGTGTCGCCATGCGGGCGGTCTGCTCCGGGGTGATGCGGGGCGTAGCCGTCGTCGGCCGTCGGCTCGGGGCGCCCGCTGTCGTAGGCGGCGCGCGCTTCGGGGGTACCGATGCGCTGCCACG
>JAJYBG010000064.1 GCA_021779075.1 Actinomycetes bacterium
GGCGAAGACGTGCGACCACAGCCCGGTCACGGGGGCGGCCGTGCGGTACGCCGCGGCAACCCCCGGGTTCGCGATGGCGGCGAGCGAGCGAGCGCCGACGACCGCGTACCAGCTCTTCTTCCCCGCGGGCTGGACGGCGGTGCCGAGCGGCACCTTGTCGACTTTGACCCCGAGACCGTCGAGCTGGTGCTGCGAGATGGTCCAGACCGCGCCCGCCCTGCCGCCGTTCGCCGCCTTGGCCGCTGCGGCGGGCAGCCATTCGGCGTGGCTGTTCGCGACCTGGAAGATCTCGGAATGGCCGCTGACCGCGACGAATGCCGCCCCCGAGACGCCCTTGGCCACCGCGAGGCGCCTGCAGAGCGACGGCGAGAACGGAACCGGGGCGATGCCGGTGGTGTTCGTCTTCAGCGCGTGCAGCGTTCCTGCCGCGGCGTAGTACACCGTCGATCCGCACTGCACGACCTGCTTGAGCAGGGTCCTCGAGACCGTGAACCAGGCGAAGACCCGCGGGTCGAGACCGGTGACGACGGGGTGGCTCGCCATGCCGACCGCGTCGAGGGCGGCGCGGTTGTAGAGGTGGAAGAGGGTGCGCCCGGCATCCACCAGGTAGACCGTGGGCGCACGGCCGCCCGACTGGACGACGGTGCCCGGGTCGAGGTACTTGCCGTCGACCGACCACGACGAGAACTGGGAGCCGGGCACGGCGAGCAGCGCGGACGCCGTGCCGCCGAGCGCCGCGAGGCGGCTCGTCGAGCCGATCGCGCTCGCCGCGCCGCCTGCAAGGAGATAGGCCGGACCGCCCACCCCGTCCGTGATGAACAGCTTCGAACGCGGCGCCGCCTTCGAGATCGTGCGCGCCGCGCAGAAGGCGCCGGAGAGCGTGGTGACGCCGATGCCCAGGGCGCCGGCCGCCGCCGGGCTGCTCAGCCGATAGAGGGTGCCGCCGTCGCCGAAGTAGGCGGTGCCGCCGCAGACGACGGCCTGGGCGAGCGCGGGCTGCGCGGCGGCGCTCGCGAGGGCGCGGGGGTCGACGGTGATCCGCTTGTCGAGCGAGATGCCGAGGCTGCGGCGCGCCGCGAACGACACGGGGAACATCTTCCCCGAGTCGATGAGGTAGACCGAACTCGTGCCGGACCGCTGCAGCACGGTTCCCGACGGGACGAGCGCGATGCCGAGCGGCAGCAGCGCCAGTTCGGCCGAGGAGACGGGGATGACGGTCGGCGCCGTGCCGCCGTTGCGGCTCTTGGCCTGCGCGCTCGACGTCACGAGCTGCGCCGTACCGTGTGCGACCTCGTAGGTCGCGCCGGCGGAGGAGACGAAGACGTGCGAGAGCGCGGCGCTCGGCGCGACCGTCAGAGCCCCGCACGTCGCGCTCTGGAGCGCGGTCGGTGCGATGCCGACGGCGGCCGCCGCCGCCGAGCTCGCGAGCTTGTAGAGCCTGCCGCCGCCGGCGAAGTAGCTCGTCGAGCCGCAGGCGACGACCTGGCTGAGCGTGGCGCCGGTCGCCCGGTAGCGCTGCATGGCCGCCGCCACCCGCACCTGCGGGGCGGGAAGGCCGACGGCCGCCGCCACGCCGGCGGACGGAACCTCGATGAGACCGCTGAGGCCGTCGATGAGCCATTCGGCGCCGTTGAAGCTGAAGGTGGTGCCCTGCTTGTAGTACTCGTTGCCGTTCGACAGCGCGGCCGCGGCAGCGGCATCCATCTGGGCGACGAACGGTGGGGTGCCGCCGTTCAGCTGCAGAACCGCCGCCCAGTACTGGATCTGGCTCTTCTGCTTCCTGGCGACGTCGAGGGAGTACCAGATGCTGTTGCCGGACGAGGTGAGCACGCTGAAGAAATTGTTGACCTGCGGGCCGGGCTTGAGCTTCGCGAGTTGATTGAGGGTGAGCGGAACGATCGCGCTGCTCCTGCACGGGTAGCCGAAGAGCGCCTGCTGCGCGCAGGACTGGAAGGTGTGCCGCTGATTGCTCTGCACCAGATACGGCGTCGCGCTCAGCGGGTCGGCGACGACCCGGCCGAGCGTCGTGCCCGTCGTGTAGGAGTTGAGGTACGAGCTCGGCACCTGGCGGACCGGCCCGAGCTGCTTGAGGTAGGAGCCGGTCGCGGCCGACTGCGCCGCCGAGGTCGGGTTGAGCGCGTGCTTCGAGGTCGCGGTGAGCGCATAGACGGCGGCGCTGCCGGATGCCCGGACGAGCGTCCCGCCGGAGTGGGTGCTGCCGAACCAGTCGGTGAAGATGCGGAAGAAGTTGCGGTTGCCGTACGAGGCGCAGAAGGCCGTGCCGTTCGGGGCGTAGTTCGCCCAGTCGGGCACGGCCGAGTAGAGGTAGTTGAGTGCCGCGGGCGTCGGCTGGTACGGCGTGTAGATGTAGAGGATCGCGGTCGCCCAGTTGTCGATGTAGACCTTGCTCGACCCGCACGCCGAGTTGGGGTTGTAGAGGATCGTGTTGTTCTGGCCGGGGTGGTAGTTATACGAGCTGTTGTGCAGCCGGTAGTACTGCATGCGCGAGGCCGCGCAGAGCAGTTGCCTGAAGAATCCCTGCTGCGCGATGTCCTTCGGCCCGAAATCCGGCACGCCGCACCCGAACGCCCAATCGAGCTGGTAGCCGGACAGCGACGTATCGCTGATATCGGCCTGCTCCTTCTCCAGCGTGACGAGCAGCACCTCGGGGCTGATCCCGCACGAGACGGCGATCTTGTGGATCATCGTCGCCGCTGACTCGTTGCGCACACCCTGGTAGCCGCTCGGGCAGCCCTGATAATAGCCCGAAGAGACGGTCGTCGTCGTCATCGAGTAGGACTTGAGGCAGGTCCCGGAGCAAGACGGCTGCTTGGCGTTGAGGAACTGCTGGATCTGGGTCGCCGACATCGCGTTCGCGTTGAAGAAGATCGAGTCGTCGATGATGTCGCCGGCGTCCCAGTCGCTCGCCGCCGCCGCGGAAGCGGAATCCGTCGGCTGCACGAGGCCGACTCCAGCGGGCCCGTAGAAGAGCACGCCGAGGAGCGCCCCCAGCGCGGCTGCGAGGGCAACGCGCTTCGCGCCCCCGAGCACGCGGGCGCCCAGCTTCGTCCGGAACCGTGCCACGAGAAGCCATGCAAACATGCAAACCTTCAAGAAGACGGTCAATCTTGCGGCCTGTGACGGATTGCGCCGGAACGGCCGTCCAGGAACGGCCCGCTAGCATCGTCGGGTGCCCCAGAGCAATGCAGACCTCGTCGTCGTCGGCAGCGGATTCTTCGGCCTCACCATCGCCGAGCGGGCGGCATCCGCGGGGCGGAAGGTCCTCGTCATCGAGCGCCGCCACCACATCGGCGGCAACGCCTACAGCGAGGCCGAGCCCGAGACCGGCATCGAGGTGCACCGCTACGGCGCCCACCTCTTCCACACCTCCACCGAGCCGGTGTGGGAGTACGTGAACCGCTTCACGAAGTTCACGCCCTATGTGCACCGCGTCTACACGAACCATCACGGCGTCGTGTATCCGCTGCCCATCAACCTCGGCACGATCAACCAGTTCTTCTCGGCGGCGTATCCGCCCGACGAAGCCAGGGCCCTCATCCGCGAGCAGGCCGGCGAGTACGACCCCAGGACCGCGCGCAACCTCGAGGAGCGCGGCATCGGCCTCATCGGCCGGCCGCTCTTCGAGGCGTTCATCCGCGACTACACGGCGAAGCAGTGGCAGACGGATGCCTCGCAGCTGCCCGCCGAGGTCATCTCGCGCCTGCCGGTGCGCTACACCTACGACAACCGCTACTTCAACGACACCCACGAGGGTCTGCCTGTCGACGGGTACACCGCCTGGCTGGAGCGCCTCGCCGACCGGCCCGGCATCGAGGTGCGGCTGAACACCGACTTCTTCGACGATTCGCAGCCGGTGAACAAGCGGGGCGTCGTCGGCAATGTGCCGGTGGTCTACACCGGACCGCTCGACCGCTACTTCGACTACTCGGCCGGCCGGCTGTCGTGGCGCACGCTCGACTTCGAGCAGGAGGTGCTGCCCATCGGCGACTTCCAGGGCACCCCGGTGATGAACTACGCCGATGCCTCCGTGCCGTTCACCCGCATCCACGAGTTCAAGCACTTCCACCCCGAGCGCGACTGGTACCCGACGGACCAGACGGTCATCATGCGCGAGTTCTCGCGCTTCGCGCAGGCCGACGACGAGCCGTACTACCCCGTCAACACGCCGGAGGATCGCGAGGGCGTGCTGAAGTACCGCGAGCTGCAGGATGCCGAGCCGCAGGTCGTCTTCGGCGGCCGGCTCGGCACCTACCAGTATCTCGACATGCACATGGCGATCGGCGCCGCGCTCTCGACCTGGACGAACAAGGTCGCCCCGCTGCTCGGCGCGGCGTGATCCGCGCCCCTCGCGCTATCCGGCCGATCGGCGGCCGCGCAGCGGACCGCCTGCCCTGAGCCATCGCACGGCGGCGGCGGCGAGGCCGCCGCGGAGCCTTCCCTCGACCTCCAGGACCCGCCGGTCGAGGAGGAAGAACCGCTGGTCGACGAGCTTCGCGAGGTAGAGCGCGAGGCCGGCGCCGTGCTCCGCGACATAGGAGCGCAGCGCCGCGTCGCGCACCAGGGCGTCGTACCTCTCGTGATCGGCGCGATCCCCGATGACGCTGTTGGCGTCGATGCCGCTGGCCGAGCGGCGCTGATGCCAGAACGCGAGCGGTTCCGGGCCCAGGTACTCCAGCGCCCAGCGGGACAGGATGCGCAGGTTGAACTCCCAGTCGCCGACGACCGAGAGGCTCTCGTCGTAGAAGCCGATCTCGTCGTGGAGTTCGCGGCGGTAGAGGAATCCGATCGGCACGAACCTGTTGAACAGCAGGGTGTCGCTGAGCAGCGGCGCGGGGAGCTGCGGCTGGAACTCCTCGCGGCCGGTCTCGTGGTAGCCGTCGCCACGGCGCTCCTCCCACACGATCTCGATCCGCGAGACCACGCCGGGTGCGAGCGGATGGGCCCCGAGGTAGGCGACGGCCGTCTCGAGGAAGCCCGGCGCCCAGGTGTCGTCGTCGTCGTGGAGGACGAGGTACGACGATCCGGCGGCGAGAGCGGCGCGGACGCCGGCGTTGGCGCTCGGCCAGCGACCCGACGACGTCGCATGGTCGACGACCGTGGCCCGCTCGCCGAGCCCGGCACGGTCGACGACGGCGCGGACGGCGGCGGGGTCCCCGCCGTCGTTGACGAGGAACACCCGCCAGTCGGAATAGGTCTGGGCGGCGATGTCGCGCAGCGCGCGCTCGAGGAAGAAGGCGCGGTCCCGGGTGCGGACCACGATGCCGACGGATGCCACACGCCGATCCTAGGAGCAAGCCCGAGCGTCCGGCTCCGGCGCGGCCCAGGAGCCGACTGGTACCCTCGACGCGTGCCGCTGCTGCAATCGCTCGTGCTGCCCACGGCGGAGCACGAGGTGGCTCTGGCCCTCTACGTCGACGCCGAAGGCACCCCGGCGCCGCTGCAGCACACCCGCACCGGCGTCGGCGTGCCCACCGGGCGCAGCGTCTCGTTCGCGACGTACTTCAACGCCTTCCCCGCCTCGTACTGGCAGCACTGGACCAACGTCCGGCAGGTCACCCTCACGGTGACCACCTCGGGCTCCGGCGAGATCGCGCTGTGGACCTCGGATGCCGCGGGCAGGGCGACCCGGCGCGAGAGCCGTGCCGTCGCCGGCGACCTCGACACCGTCGTCTTCTCGCTCGTGCTCGACCGCTTCGACGCCGGCGGCTGGGCGTGGTTCGAGGCGAGCGCGTCGAGCGCGCTCACCATCGCGAGCGCCGAGTGGTCGACCGATGCCGAGGTGCTGCAGCCCGGCCGCCTCGCCCTCGGCACGACGACGGTGAACAAGCCCGACTACGCCGTCGCGACGCTGCGCACGATCGCCGACGACCCGGTGCTCGTCAGCGAGCTCGAGCGCGTCGTCGTGGTCGACCAGGGCACGAGGCTCGTGCAGGAGGAGCCGGGCTACCTCGAGGTCGTGGCGCGCCTCGGCGACCTGCTCACCGTCATCCGGCAGCCCAACCTCGGCGGCTCGGGCGGCTACGCGCGCGTCATGGCCGAGACGCTCGGCACGGATGCCGCGGCCGTCATGCTCGTCGACGACGACGTGCAGGTCGAGACCGAGGGCATCCTGCGCGCGCTGCGCTTCTTCCGGCACTGCCCTGAGCCGCGCCTCGTCGGCGGGCACATGTTCGACCTCAACCACCCGACCGTGCTGCACGCCTTCGCGGAGACGGTGCGCGACGACATCTTCTTCTGGGGGCCGGCCGACGTCGAGCACGAGCGGCACGACTTCGGGATGGCGACCCTGAAGGACACGCCGTGGCTGCACCAGCGCGCCGAGGCCCGGTACAACGGCTGGTGGATGTGCCTCATCCCGACCCGGGTGATCCGCGAGATCGGCCTGCCGCTGCCGCTCTTCATCAAGTGGGACGACGTCGAGTACGCGCTGCGCGCCGGCGAGGCCGGCTTCGCCACGGTGTCGCTGCCCGGCTCGGGGCTGTGGCATCTCACCTGGCTCGAGAAGGACGACACGCTCGACTGGCAGGCGTTCTTCCACGCCCGCAACCGCGCGGTCACCGCGCTGCTGCACCTCGAGACGCCGCACCGGTTCCCCGTCGCGAGCCGCCGCCAGGATCTGCGCAGCCTGCTCTCCATGCAGTACTACGCCGCCGAGCTGCGGCGGCAGGGCCTCGCGGCGGTGCTCGCCGGTCCCGACTCGCTGCACCGGGCGCTCGGCACGACGCTGCCTGCGCTCAGGGGCATCCAGCCGCAGTACCGCGAGATGACGGCCTTCTCGGCCGCCGATGTGCCCGAGGCGTACCAGGGCCGGGCCGAGTACCCCGGTGACGCCCTCACCAAGACCGGTATCGGTCTCGCCCCGCAAGGTCCGCTGCGGGTCGCCCTCACCGCGTGGCTCGCGCTGCGCCATCTCATCGTCCCCGTGAAGGCGCAGGCCGCCGTCCGGCCGCAGCGCGAGCTCACCCGCCGCGCCGCCCAGTGGTGGCGCCTCGGCGCCCTCGACAGTGCCCGCATCGTCGGCGCCGACGGCACCGTGAACTGGAACACGCGCGACCGCGCACGGTTCCGCCGCTACCTGCGCGACAGCATCCGCCAGCACCGGGCGCTCCAGCGCGACTGGCCCCGCCTGCGGGAGCAGTACCGCCGGGCGCTGCCGGAGCTCACCTCGCTCGAGACCTGGCAGAGGACGTTTCATGGTTGACCTCGGCCGGATCGCGATCGTCATCGTCACCTTCAACCGCACAGCGCTGCTCGGCGAGCTGCTCGACAGCGCCGCACGCCTCACGACGGCGCCGTGGCGGATCATCGTCGTCGACAACGCCAGCACCGACGGCACCGCCGACGTCGTCGAAGCCAAACGCGACGACTTCCCCGAGGGGCTCCTCGTCTACCACCGTCTCGAGAGGAACACCGGCGGTGCGGGCGGCTTCTCGGCGGGCACCGGTCTTGCGCTCGAGCTCGGCGCCGACTGGCTGTGGCTCATGGACGACGACGTCGAGATCCTGCCCGACGCCCTCGACGTGTTCGCGCCCTGGATGGCCCGCTTCAAGTGCCTCCACGGCCGCCGCTACGATGTCGACGGCACCGACTTCTACTGGCAGGCGAAATTCAACCAGTGGCTCGGCGTGCCGCTGCCGTACTCCATCCGCACCTTCGACCACGAGGGCTACGCGATCACGAACTCGGGCACCTTCGAGGGCATGATGATCCACGCCGACATCGTGAGGGCGATCGGATTGCCCGATCCGCGCTTCTTCATCTCGTGGGACGACGCGATCTACGGCTGGCTCGCCGCGCAGCACACCCCGGTCGCCTATGTCAACGCGTACGTGCTGCAGAAGAAGCGCGAGCAGCGCCAGATCTCGCTCGGCGTCCGCCACCTCAACGACTCCAGCGCGCTCGCCAAGTACCACGTCATGCGCAACCGCGGCTATGTCGCGCGCTACTTCGCGCTCTACGGCAAGCTGCACCCGGTCGGGTTCGCGGTCGGCACCGTCCTCACCTTCGGCAAGGAGGTCGTGCGGCTCGTCGCCGTCGAGCGCACCCTCACCGGACTCGGGGCGCTGCTGCGCGGCTGGCGGGACTCCGTCCCGCTGCGCCGCGACCCGACCTGGCGGCCCATGCCGCCGCTCCTGGGATCGAAGCCGTGACCGCCGAGCGCGAGGGGCTCCGCCGCATCGCCATCGTGCTCGCCGGCGGCGTCGGCGTCCGCGCCGGCCTCGGAATGCCCAAGCAGCTCGCGCGCATCGCGGGCACGCCCATCATCGAGCACACCCTCGCCGCGATCGACTCCTCCCCCGACATCGACGAGATCATCGTCATGATGGAGCCCGGCTCCCTCGCCTACGCCGAGGAGCTCGTCGCCTCGGGTCGGTTCCCCAA
>JAJYBG010000065.1 GCA_021779075.1 Actinomycetes bacterium
CGACGGGGTGGCGGAACTCAGCGGCATGTTCGTGGCTGCCGTGCAGATCGCGGGGCCGCTCATCATCGTGCTCGTGCTGGCGGACATCGGGCTGGGCCTCCTCACCAAGGTCGCGCCTGCCCTCAACGCCTTCTCGATGAGCTACCCGATCAAGATGACGCTGTCACTCGCGCTCGGCGGCGTCGTGTTCGTGGCGCTCCCGGCGGCGATCGCATCGATGACGGGCGCCGCCGTCGCACTCATCGGGGGTGGTCATCCGTGAGCATGGAACGCACCGAGCAGGCGACGCAGAAGCATCTGCAGGAACTGCGCCGCGACGGCAAGCTCGGCCGTTCGCAGGAGTTCTCGAGCTGGCTCGGCATCGGTCTCGCCTGCGCGCTGCTGCCCGTCGTCATCACGGCGGCGTCGACGAACGCGGTGTCGCAACTCTTCACCGCGGGCTCGATCATGACCGACCCCGACCCGCAGAAGGCGCTCATCGCGCTCGAGAACGGTCTCGGCTCGGTGCTCGGGGTGCTCACTCCGATCTTCGTCGCGCTGATCGGCGCGATCTTCACGGCCGCCGCCGCGCAGGGCGGCATCCGATTCCGCCGACTCAAGCCGCACTTCGACGGCTTCAACGTCGTGAACGGTGCGAAGCGCCTGTTCTTCAGCGGCCAGGCCTGGTGGGAGCTTCTCAAGTCGCTGCTCAAGAGCGGCGGCGTCGCCGTGGCGCTCTACCTCATCATCCAGTCGATCCTGCCGACGCTGATGTCGTCCGGCGGGCACTCCGTCGGCCAGCTCCTCGACCAGGCGAGTGGCGCGGTGATGTGGCTGCTCATCGTTGCGATCGCCGCCGGGGTCGGGATCGCCCTCATCGACGTCTTCGTCACGCAGCGCCGCAACCGCAAGCACTCGATGATGACGAAGTACGAGGTGAAGCAGGAGCACCGCCAGAACGACGGCGACCCGCTGCTGCGCGGCCAGCGGCGCTCGCGTGCCATCGCCCTCACCCGGAACCGCATGATCCTCGCCGTCAGTGAGGCCAGCGTCGTCATGATCAACCCGACCCACTTCGCCGTGGCGCTGCGGTACGAACCGGGCAAATCGGCTCCGTACGTCGTGGCCAAGGGTCAGGGGTTCGTCGCGCAGCGCATCCGCGAGGAGGCCGACCGCCTCAAGGTGCCGATGGTCCGCGACATCCCGCTCACGCGTGCACTCCACGCGCAGATCCCCCTCGGCGGCGAGATCACCGTCGAGTTCTACACCGCCATCGCGCAGGTCCTCACCTTCGTCGCGATGCTCAAACGCCGCGGCGCCCTCTCCGGCGTCCACGACCGCCCGGGAGGCGCCTCGCGATGATGAAGAACAAGAAGTTCTCGATGATCGGGGTACCGCTCGGCGTTGTCGGCATCGTTCTGCTGCTCGTGCTGCCGGTGCCGTCGTGGCTCCTCGACGTGCTGCTCGTCATCAACCTGGTCTTCGTGCTGCTCATCCTGCTCACGACGCTGTTCGTCAAGCGACCGCTGGACTTCTCGGTCTTTCCGTCGCTGCTGCTCGTGGCGACCCTGCTGAGGCTCGGCCTCAGCGTGGCCTCGACCCGCCTCGTCCTCGAGAACGGCTTCGCCGGCCAGGTCATCCAGACCTTCGGCGAGGTCGCGGTGGGTGGTTCGGTCGTCATCGGCGTGGTCGTGTTCGCGATCCTCGTCGTCATCCAGTTCATCGTCGTCACCAAGGGCGCCGAGCGCGTCGCCGAGGTCGGTGCGCGCTTCACCCTCGACGCGATGCCCGGCAAGCAGATGGCGATCGACGCCGACCTGTCGGCCGGCCTCATCTCGGATGCCGAGGCGAAGGAGCGCCGCGCCGAGATCGCCGCCGAGGCCGACTTCTACGGCGCGATGGATGGCGCATCGAAGTTCGTCAAGGGCGACGCGATCGCCGGAATCCTCGTCATCGTCGTCAACATCATCGGCGGTCTCGTCATCGGGATGCTGCAGCACGGCCTCGACTTCACCACCGCCCTCAACAAGTACACGCTCCTCACCATCGGCGACGGCCTGTCGGCGCAGATCCCGGCGCTCCTCATGGCGGTGTCGACCGGCATGATCGTGACCCGCTCGAGCGCCTCGGTCGAGATGGGCGTCGCGGCGGCGAAGCAGCTCGGCCAGTCGCAGATCGCGCTGATGATCGCGGGGGGCGCGGCGATCCTGCTCGGGCTCATCCCGGGGATGCCGTTCCTCGCCTTCGCCGCGGTCGGCACCGTCCTCATCGTCGTCAGCCGTCGGATCGCCTCGGGCGCCAAGAAGGCGCAGAAGGTCGCCGAACGCGACGCGATCGCCGCGACCGGACCACGCGAGAGCAGGACGGAGGACCTCCTCGAGCAGATGCGCGTGCACGTGCTCGAGATCCTGCTCTCGCACGACCTCGTCGATCTTGTCAACGGCGCGCAGAACGATCTCCTCGGCCGGATCAAGGCGCTGCGCCGCAAGGTCGCGCTCGACCTCGGATTCGTCGTCCCACCGGTGCGGACGCGCGACAGCGTCGACCTTCCCGACTCGACCTACGCGATCCGCCTCGCCGGCGTCGAGGTCGCGCGGGGCACGGCACCGGTGGGCCGGCTGCTCGCGCTCGGCGACTTCCTCGATGCGCTGCCGGGGGAATCCGTCGTCGAACCGGTCTTCGGGCTGCCCGGCAAGTGGATTCCCGCCGAACTGCGCAACAATGCCGAGATGCAGGGCGCGACGGTCATCGACCGCGTCTCCGTCATCGTCACGCACCTCTCGGCGATCATCAGCGACAACGCCGCGAAGCTGCTGTCGCGCGAGGACGTGCGCGTGCTCGTCGACGGGGTGAAGGCGACGAACCCGGCCGCGGTCGATGAGCTCATCCCGGCGCCGCTGTCGCTCGCCGAGGTGCAACGGGTGCTGCAGGGCCTGCTCGCCGAACAGGTCGCGATCAACGATCTGCCGCGCCTGTTCGAGGCGCTGTCCCTCGCGGCGAAGATCTCGACCGACCCCGAGGCGCTCATCGAGGCCGCCCGCGAGTCGCTCGGCCCGGCCATCGCCGCCCGGTACCTCGAGAACGGCACGCTCCGAGTGCTCATGATCGAACCGTCGCTCGAGCAGACCATGCTCGAGGGTCTGCGCCAGGGCCCTGCCGGATCGCAGATTCTGCTCGACGGCAGCCAGCACTCGCGCCTCGTCAATGCCGTCAAGCAGACCGTCGCCGCGGCCGCCGCGGAGGGCCAGTCGCCTGTTCTCGTCTGTGCGCCGCAATTGCGCTCGGCGGTGCGCCGCCTCGTGTCGGCACAGCAGGGAGGATTGCCCGTGCTTTCCTATAACGAAGCGACGGCATCGCCGTCGACCATCATCGAGACGATCGGGGTGATCCGACTTGCCCAGCATTCCCTCGCCTGACGAAGCCGCCCGCAAGGAGGCCATCGCCAAGCTCCTCACCGACGGCGAGGAGGTCGATCCGCACGTGTTCGAGCGCGCCGCCGAGCAGACGGCGACGTTCGATGCGGTCATCGACGATCTCAACAACTTCCTCGACGACGAGGACGAGGACTGAGCGCTCTCACGGTGCGCCAGGTTCTCGAGTCCTCCGCGGCGCTTGGGCTGCCGCCCTTCGCCGAGATGGGCGATCGATCCGCCGGGTCGATCGCCTAAGCGTCCCGTGCAGGTTTGAGCAGGTCGATCAGCGCCGCCTGCTCCGTCTCGCCGGCCTGCGCGGCCGCCGCGGTCTCGGCGGCGATCGCCTCGAGCAGCTCGGAGCGCTGGACCCGCACCTCGCGCGGGGCGTCGATGCCGAGCCGGATCGCATCGCCCTTGATATCGACGACGGTGATCGTGATCGAATCGCCGATGACGATGCTCTCGCCGAGCTTGCGGGTGAGCACCAGCATCGCGATCCTCCTGATCTCGGGGCGTCTTGGCGCAAGATTACCCTGCCGTCAGGCGGACATCCGGCCTTTGCGCAGGCGGAGATCCCGGCCGGTGGCGCCCAAGTAACGGCTACGCGGCGAGCAGCGCCCCGAGCGGCGCTCTCACCGAGAGCGCGTCGTCGTCGATGATGACCTGCAGCGCCTCCCGTGTCACGCGGTTGACGACGATGGGCGCGACGAGGTTGACGACGGGTTCGGTGCCCGCCGGATTCACCACGACGTAGACTTCGGCATCCTCACCGCTCGTCAACCCCAGTGTCGCGGCCTCCTCGTCACCGATGACCGGGGCATAGCTCGGCAGCAGCGAGCCGTGCACGATGAAGAGCCGCACCGAGTCGTTCGCCGCGCGCAGCGCGTAGAGGCCGTTCTCGACGTGGAAGAGGTTGAAGTCGCACTCGGCAAGACCCATCGGCGCGGCGAGGAAGCGCACGGGCTCGGTGTACACGGACACGGTCGGGATCGTCATTTCAGGAAGTCCATGAGGTTGGTTTGCATCGTCTTCGACGAGACGAGCAGTGCGGCTTGGTAGACGTTGTTCTGGTTCGTGAGGTTGATCGCCGCCTGCGCGGTGTCGACGTTCTCGACATCGCTCTGCTGCTGGGTGAGAGCGATGCCGCGCGACTGCTGCACGCTGTTCGCCGCCGAAATCGCGTTCTCGACCGAACCGACGGTCGCCTGGGCGGATTCCACCGAGCGCAGCCGCGTGTCGATCGCGGTGAGCGAGGCTTGCGGATTGCCGTTCGCACGCAGGGTCGTCGAGATGCCGTCGAGATCGGCAAACACCGAGGACGCACCGGAGCCGAACACGTTCGACCCGTTGACGTCGACCTGGACGACATTGTTCTGCCCGATCCGGCGCTGCACCAAATCGCTCGACGAGCCCGCCCAGGCATAGGTGGTCGTGTCGTACGCCCCGCTCGCCGACGAGGTGCCGGCGAAGGCGTTGCGTCCGCCGACCTTGGCGTTGGCCTGCACCAGGAGCTGCTGCTTGATGGCGTCGATCTGATCGGCGATCGCGCTCTTGGCGGCGGCGGTCGTGGTGCCGTTCGAGGCCTGCACGACGAGGTCGCGCACCTTGCGCAGCAGGGTGTCGGTCTGGGTCAAGGCGCTGTCGGTCGTGGTCGTCCAGGACTGCGCGTCGGTGATGTTGCGCGAGTATTGATCGTTCTGAGCGATGGATGCCCGAACACCGAGTGCCGTCGACGTGCCGGCCGGGTCATCCGAGGGGCGGGTGATGCGCTTGCCGCTCGTGGCCGCCTGCTGCGCGTTCGCGAGTGCTTGCAGGCTCGACTGCACCCGCCACTGCTGGGCCGCGTAGATCGTCTGGTTCGTGATGCGCATGCTCATGCGATGCCGACCACCCCGGTGTGGTTGATGAGGGTGTCGAGGAGTTGGTCGACGGTCGTCATGACGCGGGCGGCCGCCTGGTAGGCAGCCTGCTCGGTGACCATGTCGATGCCCTCCTGGTCGGTGGACACCGACGAGTTCGACGCCTGGACCGCCGTCGCGCTCGTCAACGTCGACGAGGTGAGGGTCTCGAGCCGCGAGGCGCTCTGCGAGGCGGTGGCGACCTTGGCGACGAGCTGGCTCCACTGCGCATCGGGCGAGGCGGCGCTGGCGCCGATCTGCGACACCCGGTCGGCGAGGCTGCCGTCGTAGCTCAGCGCGCCGGCGGCGGCGGTGCCGATCTGAGTGCCCGAGGTGATCGCGACGGAGAGGCCGACGGCGGCGGGCCGCGTGGGATCGATGGCGAAGAACGCACCGGCCAGCGCGCCGGTGTTGGTCTGACCGGTCGTGACGATGCCGTTGACCTGACCGGCGAGCTGGTTCGCGAGGTTGTTGTAGCCCGCCGCCGTCTCGGCGAGCGCCCCGCCTGTTCCGGCGCCGTTAGCGGGGGCGAGCAGCGCGAGCGCGCCGGCGATCTGGCCACTGTCGATGCCGATGACCTGGCCGCTCGATGCCCACTGCAGCTGCACAGGGCTGCCCGATGCACCGCTGACGTCGCTGGCTCCGATGGCCTGGACGTGGTTCGCCGTGACCGAGTCGACGAGCAGGTTGCCGTCGAGCAGTACGTTGACGGTGCCATCCGCGTTCGGCGTCACGGTGCCGCCGGCGAGTTGTGCCACCTGAGTGGTGAGCAGGTCGCGCTGGTCTTTGAGCTCGTTGGCAGAGCCGCCCGAGGCGATCGTCTGCTGGATGACCGAGTTGAGCTTGGCAATCTGGTCGGCGGCGATGTTGACCTGGTCGGCGAACGAGTCGACCTGACCGCGCAGCTGCGACCACTGGTCGGCGGCATTCGAGTAGCCGGTTGCGATCTGCTGCACGAGCGCCTGCCCGGTGGCGATGACGGATTGCCCGGCCGAGGCGTCCGAAGGCGTGTTCGAGAGGTCCTGCCACGACGACCAGAACTTCTGGAACTGGGCGGAGAGCCCGTTGTTGCTCGGTTCGTTGAAGGAGTCCTCGAGTGTGGTCAGTGTGGCCGACTGGGTTGTCGCCGAGGCGGATGCCGCCGTCGCCGAGCGGACCCGGGCGTTGACGAGCTCGTCTGTCAGCCGTTCGACGCCCGTGACGATGACGCCCTGGCCGGGCTGCGCCGAACCGAGTGTGGCGGGGCCGACGAGTGCGGGTGCGGGTGCGGAGGTGACCTGGAGCCGCTGGCGGGTGTAGCCCTGGGTGCCGGCGTTGGTGATGTTCTGCCCGGTGACGTCGAGCGCCTGCTGCGCTGCCGTCAGGCCGGTGTACGCAGTGTCGAGGCCGCCGAAGGTGGACACGGTCCCTAGGCATCCCTGTCGATGAGGCGCGCGTCCGGCTGGGCGGACGCAGTGGTGCCTCGGGGCGTGTAGGTGGCTGCGGCCTCGGCCGGACCGATGAGGGTCTCCTGGGTGGAGCGGATCGCGGCGCGAAGCATATGGTCGTTGGCGTCCCGCAGCGTTGAGATGCGGTCGACGGAGGTCAGCAGCGCAGTGAGGTGCGCGGTGAAGATGTCGTGCCAGACGAGCTCGGGCGCGGCTCCCACGATCTGGCGCAGCGACGGCAGCTCGGCGGCGATTCCCCACTCGTCGGCGAGCTGCGCCACCTCGACGTCGCGCACGAGGTTGAGCTTGCGCAGCTGTGCGGTGATCGAGGCGATCTCATCGCTGGCGCGCTGGATCCACCGGGTCTTGCCCACGGCGAGAAGCGCCTGCTCCGCCTCGAGGCGGAATTCGAGCACGTCCAGCAATTCGCGTTCCTGCCACAGCAGAGCGGAAAGCTCGCTTGCTCCCACAGCAGTCCTCCAACCTGTTCATAGGCGCGGCCGTTCGTCGCCGCTCAAGGGGTGATTCGCGTGCACGGCACGCCTATGCACAACGAGCTATCGGTGCGCGCCAACCTCATGTTAGGTAATCCGCCTTCGACCGCGCCGGAATCCGCGTGGGAGTTCCCGCGGCGGCGCCGGCCCCGCGCACGAGTCCGCTGGACCATCGTCCTATCCGGAAGCTCCGCGCATGAACCGAACCACGTCGTCATCCACCCAGATGTCACGAGGCCTCAGCGGCCGAGTGAGGTAGAGGCCGTCGAGGTCGGTGACGCGACTGAGAGCGACGTAGGTCTGGCCCGGGCTGAATGCGCGTGCGCCGAGATCGACGACGGCGCGATCATAGGTCTTGCCCTGCGATTTGTGGATGGTGACGGCCCAGGCGAGCCGCAGCGGGAACTGCGTGAACTCGGCGACGACGTCTTTGCTGAGGGATTTCGCCACCGGGTCGTAGCTGTACTTGTGGCGCTCCCACGTCGCCGGTTCGACCTCGACGTCCTGCCCGTCGATCTCGACCCTGACGGCGCCGCCCGTGATCCGGGTGACGGTGCCGATCGTGCCGTTGACCCAGCGCGGGGCACCCTGCCCGCCGGTGTCGTTGCGGAGGAACATCACCTGCGCCCCGGCCTTGAGCTCGAGGTTCTCGTCAGCGGGGAAGTTGCGCCCCCCGAAGTCGCCCGAGATCTCGGCCCGAGCGAGGTTGACGGCGCCGGGCAGGCGCTTCAGGCGCGCCGCGTTGATGAGGTTCACGGCATCGTTGCGGCTCGCGAGCGTGATGACCCCGTCCGTCGGCGCGGGGCGCGCGCCGGCCTCGTTGAACCGGTCGGCGATCTCCTGAGTGACCTGCCCGTAGCGCACGGCATTGAGCATGAAGCGGAACTCGGAGTCCTTCTGACGGTGCACCTCGATGAGCTCGACGACGGTGATCTCGGCATCCCGCCACACCTTCGCGTCGAAGAACCACATCGAGGCGTAGGTGTCGGCGTAGTACTGGCGCTCCTCCGGCGACAAGCCGGGCACGGGCGAGAGCTGGTACGGGTCGCCGAAGAGCACGAGCTGCACGCCGCCAAACGGGGTGTCCCGCTTGCGGGCCTGACGAAGCGCCCGGTCGATGGCGTCCATGAGATCGGCGTTGA
>JAJYBG010000066.1 GCA_021779075.1 Actinomycetes bacterium
GCATCCTCGGCTCGTCGAGCAGCAGCACATCAGGGTCGTGCACGAGCGCGCGCGCCAGGCTGAGGAGCTGCTTCTGGCCGCGGGACAGGACCCGGGTGCGCCGTCGGGCGAGGGGATCCAGCCGGACCAGCGAGATGAGTTCCTCCACGCGAGCGCGGGACGCTCCGGGAGACATCCCGTACAGCCTCCCGGTCAGCGCCAGCGCCTCGGTGACGGTGAGGTTCGGCCAGGAGCCGAGAACGTCGGGCATCCAGCCGGTGACCCGGCGCACCGCATGCGGCGCGGCGATCGGGTCCAGGCCGTTGATGCGCAAGGATCCGTGATCCGGTACGAGGAGCGTGGCGAGCATGAGCAGCAGGGTCGTCTTGCCGGAGCCGTTGGGTCCGACGAGCGCGGTCACCTCGCCGGCTCGCGCTTCGAAGCTGATGTCGCGCACCGCCTTGACCGCGCCGAACGAGCGGGCCGCGGCGTGGACGACGATTCCGCGCTCTTCGCTCGGCATGGCTCGAAGCTAGCGCATCGCTCGTAACGCGGCGAAACCTTTCGGCGAATGCGCACGACGGCCCCGGCTACACTGGGGCTGTCCTCTGGTGCGAAAGCCGAGCCCGGCACCCGCGCTCCGCTTCACCGTTTAACCACCATGAGCACATCGGCCTCCTTTTCGTTCGAGCTGTACCCGCCGCGCAACGCGGCGGTCGCCGCGCGCATGCCGCAGACGGTCCAGCGCCTCGCGGCGGCCGGTCCGAACTTCATTTCGGTGACCTACGGAGCGGGAGGCTCGTCGCAGAGCGCCTCGCTCGACGTCCTCAAACTGCTGCTCGAGACGACGAGCGTGCCCGCCATGGCCCACCTCACGGCCGTCGGCTCGACGTATGCCGAGGCCGCCCGCGTCGTGCGCGAGTTCCTCGACGCGGGCGTGCGGTCCTTCCTCGCCATCCGCGGCGACGCACCCGACGGCACGGCGGCGGATGCCCCGCGCGGCGACTTCGCGACCGCCGCCGAGCTCGTGCAGCTCATCCACCGCGTGCAGGCCGAGCGCGCCCCCTACCGCGAGGTCGCCCTGCCCGGTTCGCCCGCGGTCGCCCTCGACGCCGACGGCCGCGAGAAGGTCGTCATCGCGGTCGCGGCGTTCCCGAACGGCCATCCCGAGTCGCGCACCATCGACCGCGACATCGACGCCCTGCTCGCGAAGCAGGCGGCGGGCGCGAACCTCGCCATCACGCAGCTCTTCTTCCACGCCGAGGACTACCTCTCCTTCGCCCAGAAGGCGAAGGAGGCCGGCGTCGAGTTCCCGATCCTGCCGGGCATCATGCCGGTGACGAGTCCCGCGCGCCTGAAGCGCATGCTCGAGCTCTCCGGCGAGGACCTGCCCAGCGAGCTCGCCATCGCGCTCGAGGTCGAGCCGACCGACGAGGGCCGCCGCGAGGTCGGCATCGAGTACGCCGCCTCGCTCGCGAGCCGGCTCGTCGCAGGCGGCGCCCCCGGAATCCACCTCTACACCTTCAACCAGGCCGCACCCGCGCTCGACGTGCTCGCGCGCGCCGGCCTCGTCGACTCCGCCACCACTGAAAAGGAACCAGCATGACCGCGACCAACGACTCCGCGTTCCCCGTCGGCACCGTTATCGGCTACCCGCGCATCGGCCGCCGCCGCGAGCTCAAGAAGGCCGTCGAGGCGTTCTGGAAGGGCTCGATCGACGCCGCCGAGCTCGAGGACCAGGCCAAGCGGCTTCGGGCCGCGACGCGCGAGCGCCTCGCCTCGCTCGGCCTGGGCGCGGCTGACAGCGCCATCCCGGAGTCGTTCTCGTATTACGACCAGGTGCTCGACGCTGCCGTCACCGTCGGCGCGGTGCCGACGCGGTTCGCGTCGCTGCAGGATGCCTCCGGCCGCGTCGACCTCGCCGGCTACTTCACCATCGCCCGCGGCGAGGGCGACAAGGCCCCCCTCGAGATGACGAAGTGGTTCGACTCGAACTACCACTACCTCGTGCCCGAGGTCGGCCCCGAGACGGTCTTCCGCCTCGCGAGCGACTACCTCGTGACGCAGTTCGAGGAGGCGAAGGCGGTCGGCTCTCTCACCCGCCCCGTCATCGTCGGCCCCGTCACCTTCCTCGCCCTCGCCAAGCCGTCCGACGACGCGCCTGAGGGGTTCCGCCCGCTGAGCCGCCTCGCCGACCTCGTGCCCGTCTACGCCGAACTGCTGCAGCGTCTCGCCGCGGCCGGCGCCGAGTGGGTGCAGCTCGACGAGCCGGCGCTCGTCAGCGAGTCGCTCGAGGATTCCCGGGCGGACGTGCTCGCCGCCGCGGCGTCGGCCTATAGCGCCGTCGGCGCCCTCGACGGCAGGCCGCAGCTCTTCGTCGCGGCTCCGTATGCGGCACTCGACGACGCGCTTCCCGTGCTTGCAGCGACCCAGGTCGAGGCGATCGGCCTCGACCTGGTGCGCGGTGCGATCCCCACCGGGCTCGATGCGGCAACGGCGGCCGCGCTGCGGGGCAAGACCCTGGTCGGCGGCGTCATCGACGGCCACAACATCTGGCGCGGCGACCTCGACGCGGCGTTCGGCGTGCTCGAGGCGCTGGCAGCGCTGTCGCCGAAGGTCGCGGCAGCCACCTCGACGTCGCTCCTCCACCTGCCGCACGACGTCGAGGACGAGCCGCACCTCGACGCTCGGCTGAAGAGCTGGCTCGCCTTCGCCGACCAGAAGGCGGCCCAGGTGGCCGTGCTCGCGAAGGGCCTTGTCGAGGGCCGGAACGCGATCCAGGCCGACCTCGACGCGGCATCCGCTGCCCTCGTCGACCGCCGGAGCGCGCCGGGCGTGCGCGACGGCGCCGTGCGTGCGCGCCTCGCCGCGCTCACGGAGGCCGACTTCAACCGCGGCGCCTACGAGGCGCGCCTGGCCGCCCAGGAGGCGAAGCTGCACCTGCCGCTGCTGCCGACGACGACGATCGGCTCCTTCCCGCAGACGGGCGACATCCGCAAGGAGCGCGCGCGGTTCCTCAAGGGCGAGATCGGCTGGGACGAGTACCAGCAGGCGATGCGCGAGGAGATCAAGCGCGTCGTCGACCTGCAGGAGGAGATCGGTCTCGACGTGCTGGTGCACGGGGAGCCGGAGCGCAACGACATGGTGCAGTACTTCGCCGAGAACCTCGACGGCTTCGCGGTGACCGAGAACGGCTGGGTGCAGTCCTACGGTTCGCGCGCCACCCGCCCGTCGATCCTCTGGGGCGACGTCTCGCGCCCCAAGCCCATCACCGTCGAGTGGTCGACGTACACCCAGTCCCTCACCGACAAGCCGGTCAAGGGCATGCTCACCGGGCCAGTGACGATCCTCGCCTGGTCGTTCATCCGCGACGACCAGCCGCTCGGCGAGACGGCCCGCCAGGTCGCGCTCGCCCTGCGCGATGAGATCCACGACCTCGAGGCGGCCGGCATCGGCGTCATCCAGGTCGACGAGCCGGCGCTGCGCGAGCTGCTGCCGCTGAAGAAGAGGGACCAGGCCGCCTACCTCGACTGGTCGGTGGGTTCGTTCCGCCTCGCCACCGCGGGCGTCGCGGACGAGACGCAGATCCACACCCACCTCTGCTACTCGGAGTTCGGCGTCATCATCGACGCCATCAGCAACCTCGACGCCGACGTCACCTCGATCGAGGCGGCGCGCTCGCGCATGGAGGTCGTGCACGACATCGAGACGAGCGGCTTCGCGCATGGAGTGGGCCCCGGCGTCTACGACATCCACTCGCCGCGCGTGCCGTCGGTGGCCGAGGTCACCGAACTGCTCGAGAAGGCCGTCGCCCACATCCCGACCCGCCAGGTGTGGGTGAATCCGGACTGCGGTCTCAAGACCCGCGGCTACGACGAGACCGTCGCCTCGCTGCGGAACATCATCGCGGCGACGAAGACCGTGCGCGCGGAGCTCGAGAAGGCCTAGCCGATCGGCTGTGAAGGGGGCGGGATTCCGAGGAATCCCGCCCCCTTCGCGCTGGAGACGACGAGCTACACCGAGCGCAGCACCGCGACGACCTTGCCCAGCACGACCGCCTCGTCGCCGAGGATCGGCTCGAAGGCGGTGTTGCGCGGCAGCAGCCAGGTGTGCCCGTCGCGCTGGCGGAAGACCTTGACGGTCGCTTCGCCGTCGAGCATCGCCGCGACGATCTCACCGTTCTCGGCGGTGTGCTGCTGGCGCACGACGACCCAGTCGCCGTCGCAGATGGCGGCGTCGATCATCGACTCGCCGACGACTTTGAGCATGAAGAGGTCGCCGCCTCCGACGAGCCGGCGGGGCAGCGGGAACACCTCGTCGATCTGCTGATCGGCGGTGATGGGGATGCCGGCGGCGATGCGCCCCACGAGCGGGACGAGCGTCGCGTCGCCGACGGGGATCTTGGAGTCGAAGTCCTCGGATTCCTGCGCGGGAGAGGGGGTGTCGATGAGGATCTCGAGGGCGCGCGGCCGGTTGGGGTCGCGGCGCAGATAACCGCTGAGCTCGAGCTGCTGGAGCTGGTGCGTGACGCTCGAGAGCGAGGCGAGCCCGACGGCGTCGCCGATCTCGCGCATGCTCGGCGGGTAGCCGCGGGCCGCCAGCGACTTCTTGATGACGTCGAGGATGGCGAGCTGTTTGTCGCTGAGGCTTGTGCGACGCCTCGTCTTGGGCTTGGTGTCGGTCACTGCGCTCCCTTACGGACTGAATGTCAGTGGTTCGTGTTTGCATTTTGACAGCAGAAGAAAACTAGCGAAGGAACCGCCGGTTTTCGCGGATGTGTTCGAGTGTGTTGCCGAAACACTCGAAAACATTCGCCTGACACTCAGTATTGCGCAAACCGAGAATCGAAAGTATATTCTAGTCTAGGGTTTCCCATCGAATATCCGTTCCGAAGAGAATGACCAACCTGGAGGTAGCACAATGAGCACCATCGCAACAGGTGTGTACGCGCCTGCTCGAGGCGCAATGCCCGGCATGGTCGGTGTCCGCGAGGCGGTCGTGCGCAGCCGCCTGCGTCTGACCCGGCGCGGTCGTGCGGTGGTCGCCGCCGTCATCGTGACCCCCGTCATCGTCACGCTTGCTGTGCTCGGCCTGTCCGGCGGCAACGCGGCGGCGAGCACCGATCCGTCGAACGTCTCGTTCCAGCACGTCACCGTGCAGCAGGGCGAGTCCCTCTGGCAGATCGCCGAGACCATCGCCCCCGACGCCGACCCGCGCGTCGTCATCACCGCCATCGTCGACCTCAACCAGCTCGCGTCGGCGACGGTGTTCGCGGGCGAGAGCCTCGCCGTTCCCACGCAGTACTCGCACTGATCCGCCTTCTACGATTGACGGGTGACGACGCTCGACGACCTCCCTCTTCGAGATGACCTTCGCGGCCTCAAGCCCTACGGGGCGCCGCAGGCTCATCTGCGGGTCGAACTCAATGTCAACGAGAACACCCACGGCGTCCCCGCCGAGGTCCAGGTCGACATCCTGAACCGCCTCCGCGAGGCCGTCGCGAACGCGAACCGCTACCCCGACCGCGAGTTCACCGAACTGCGCGAGGCTCTCGCCGACTTCCTCGGGCACGGTCTCACGCCCGATCAGATCTGGGCGGCCAACGGCTCGAACGAGATCATCCAGCAGATCCTCCAGGCATTCGGCGGACCCGGGCGCGTGCTGTTCTCCTTCGAGCCCACCTATTCGATGTATCCGCTCTACGCCAAGGGCACGGCGACGAACTATGTCGGCGGTCGCCGCGAGGCCGATTTCACGCTCGGGCCCGAGGACGCAGCGGCCCAGGTCGCGGCCGGGCACCCCGACGTCGTCATCCTGTGCTCCCCGAACAACCCGACCGGAACCCCGCTGAGCCTCGACGTCGTCAAGGCTGTCTACGAGGCGACGCGCGGCATCGTCGTCGTCGATGAGGCGTATCAGGAGTTCGCGCCGAAGGATGCCCCAAGCGCCCTCAGCCTGCTGCCGGGCCGCGAGCGGCTCATCGTCTCGCGCACCATGAGCAAGGCGTTCGCCTTCGCCGGGGTGCGACTCGGCTATCTCGCCGCCGACCCCGCCGTCGCCGACGCCCTGCGGCTCGTGCGCCTGCCCTACCACCTCTCTGCTCTGACGCAGGCCGCCGCCCTCGGCGCGCTCGCCCATACCGACCTCATGCTCCAGAACGTCGACGACATCAAGGTGCAGCGCGACCGCATCATCACCACCCTCAAGGGACTCGGCCTCACGGTGCACGCCTCGTGGAGCAACTTCGTCCTCTTCGGCGGACTGGACGACCCGCACGGGCTCTGGAACGCCCTCTACGAGGAGGGCATCATCGTCCGCGAGACGAGCATTCCCGGCCACCTGCGCGTCACCGCCGGGACCCAGGACGAGACGAGCGAATTCCTCAGCGCGGTCGCCCGATACGTCCGGAACCGCGCCGAGGCCGCGAATCCGGCCTCGGTAGGCTAGAGGCATGACAGCACGTCAGGCCTCGATCAGACGCGAGACGGGCGAGTCGAGCGTCGAGTTGAGCCTCGACCTCGACGGCTCCGGCCGCGCCGACATCGACACCTCGGTGCCCTTCTTCGACCACCTGCTCACCGCGTTCGCCAAGCACTCGCTCACCGACCTTGCGGTGCGTGCGAAGGGCGACACCCGTATCGACGTGCACCACACCGTCGAGGACACCGGCATCGTGCTCGGCCAGGCGATCAAGCAGGCGCTCGGCGACAAGAGCGGCATCAGCCGCTTCGGCGACGCGCTCGTCCCGCTCGACGACGCCCTCGCGCAGGCCGTCGTCGACGTCTCGGGCCGTCCCTACCTCGTCCACGAGGGCGAACCGGCCGGCTTCGAGTTCCACCTCATCGGCGGCCACTTCACCGGCTCCCTCGTGCGCCACGTCTTCGAGGCGATCGCGTTCAACGCCGCGCTCACGGTGCATGTGCGCGTCCTCGCCGGGCGCGATCCGCACCACATCGCCGAAGCCGAGTTCAAGGCTTTCGCGCGCGCGTTCCGTCAGGCGAAGGCGCTCGACCCGCTCGTGAGCGGCATTCCGTCGACCAAGGGCGCGCTGTGAGCGCACCGCGCGTCGTCGTCCTCGACTACGGCTCGGGCAACATCCACTCGGCCGCCAAGGCGCTCGAGGCCGCCGGTGCGACGGTCGAGGTGACCCGCGACCGCCGGAAGGCGATGGATGCCGACGGCCTCGTCGTCCCCGGCGTCGGCGCCTTCGAGGCGGTCGTCAGCCGGCTCAAGGCAGTCCGGGGCGACGAGATCATCGACCGTCGCCTCGCGGGCTCCCGCCCGGTGCTGGGCATCTGCGTCGGCATGCAGGTGCTCTTCGAGACCGGCGACGAGCGCGGCGTGAAGTCGGAGGGCCTGGGGGAGTGGCCGGGCGCAGTCGACGAGCTGAAGAGCGACATCCTGCCCCAGATCGGCTGGAACACCGTGAGCGCGCCCGAGGACTCCGTGCTGTTCGACGGCGTGGGCGAGGAGCGCTTCTACTTCGTGCACTCCTTCGCCGTGCAGGACTGGACGCTCGAGACGCCGCCGCCGTACCCGGCGGCGAAGGTGACCTGGGCCGACTACGGCGGCCCATTCGTCGCAGCCGTCGAGAACGGGCCGCTGTCGGCGACGCAGTTCCACCCCGAGAAGTCCGGCCAGGCCGGCATCCGCCTGCTCACGAACTGGGTGAACGCGCTGTGAGCCGGCTCGTGCTGCTGCCCGCGGTCGACGTGGCAGACGGAAAGGCCGTGCGCCTCACGCAGGGCGAGGCCGGCAGCGAGACGAGCTACGGCAGCCCCGTCGACGCGGCCCGCGAATGGGTCGACCAGGGAGCCGAGTGGATCCACCTCGTCGACCTCGACGCCGCGTTCGGCCGGGGCGAGAACCGCTCGATCCTGCGCGACGTGCTGCGCGAGGTGTCCGGCGTGAAGGTCGAGCTGTCCGGAGGGATCCGCGACGACGCGAGCCTCGAGCACGCGCTGGAGATGGGCGCGACCCGCGTCAACCTCGGCACTGCGGCCCTGGAGAACCCCGAGTGGGCCGGTGCGGTGATCGGGCGGTACGGCGAGCAGATCGCCGTCGGGCTCGATGTGCGCGGCACGACGCTCGCCGCCCGCGGCTGGACCAAGGACGGCGGCGATCTCTGGGAGGTGCTGTCGCGCCTGGAAGAGGCGGGGTGCGCGC
>JAJYBG010000008.1 GCA_021779075.1 Actinomycetes bacterium
CCGATCTATGGTGTTTCTTGACTCGTTCAGGAAAGGCTGCCACACTGGCGCCGTGACGATGGACATCGACCCGGCTGCCGACGCCGCGGAGCGCCTCAGGCGCGTGGGGCTGCGCGTCACCCGGCCTCGCGTCGCCGTGCTCAACGCCGTGCAGACGCACCCCCACGCCGACACCGACACGCTCATCGCCGCCGCCCGGGCCGAGGTGCCGGAGGTGTCGCATCAGGCCGTGTACGACTCGCTCAACGCCCTCACCGAGGCGCGGCTGCTGCGGCGCATCCAGCCGCGCGGCTCCGTCGCCCGCTACGAGTCGCGCATCGACGACAACCACCACCACGTCGTGTGCCGCTCCTGCGGGGCCATCGCCGACGTCGACTGCGCGGTCGGCGAGGCGCCCTGCCTCACGGCATCCGACGACCACGGATTCGTCATCGAGACGGTCGAGGTCATCTACTGGGGCGTCTGCCCCGACTGCGCGCGAGCCTCCTGAACCCCCGAACGACGAAGCGAAATGGAAGGAAATCATGTCTGACGACGAGGCGACCTGCCCGGTTCCCCACGGGATGCCGAGCCCGACCCAGGGCTCGGCCAACCAGCGCTGGTGGCCGAACCGGCTCAACCTGAAGATCCTCGCCAAGAACCCGGCCGTCGCGAATCCGATCGGCGAGGGATTCGACTACGCGAAGGCCTTCGCGGCCCTCGACCTCGCCGCGGTCAAAGCGGACATCGCCGAGGTGCTCACCACCTCGCAGGACTGGTGGCCCGCCGACTTCGACAACTACGGCCCGCTCATCATCCGTATGGCCTGGCACAGCGCCGGCACCTACCGCGTCCACGACGGCCGCGGCGGCGGCGGCACCGGCCAGCAGCGCTTCGCCCCGCTCAACAGCTGGCCCGACAATGTCTCGCTCGACAAGGCACGCCGCCTGCTCTGGCCGGTGAAGAAGAAGTACGGCCGGTCGCTCTCGTGGGGCGACCTCATGATCCTCGCCGGCAACGTCGCGCTCGAGACCATGGGATTCACGACCTTCGGCTTCGCCGGCGGTCGCCCCGACGTGTGGGAACCTGACGACGACGTGTACTGGGGACCGGAGACCACCTGGCTCGGCGACGAGCGGTACGCCGGCGAGCACGAGCTCCAGGGGCCGCTCGCGGCGGTGCAGATGGGCCTCATCTACGTCAACCCTGAGGGCCCGGCGGCAAACGGCGACCCGCTCTCGAGCGCGAAGGACATCCGCGAGACGTTCACGCGCATGGCAATGGACGACGAGGAGACCGTGGCGCTCATCGCGGGCGGCCACACCTTCGGCAAGACGCACGGCGCCGGCCCTGCCGAGAGCGTCGGCCCAGCCCCCGAGGACGCCCCGATGGAGCAGCAGGGCCTCGGCTGGAAGAGCACATTCGGCACCGGCGTCGGTGAGGACGCCATCACCTCGGGCCTCGAGGTGACGTGGACGTACCACCCGACCCGCTGGGACAACGAGTTCTTGCACATCCTCTTCGCCTACGAGTGGGAGCTCTTCCAGAGCCCGGCCGGCGCCAAGCAGTGGCGGCCGAAGGACGGCGCGGGCGCCGACATGGTGCCCGAGGCGTTCGGCGTCGGCAGGCGCGAGCCGCGCATGCTCACCTCCGACCTCGCACTGCGCTACGACCCGATCTACGAGCCGATCGCGCGCCGGTTCAAAGACGACCAGGATGCCTTCGCCGATGCGTTCGCCCGCGCCTGGTTCAAGCTGACCCACCGCGACATGGGCCCGAAGTCGCGCTACGTCGGTGCGGAGGTCCCCGCCGAGGACCTCATCTGGCAGGATCCGCTGCCCGCCTCCGCGGGACCGCTCTCGGCGGGCGCCATCGCAACGCTCAAGGCGGCGGTGGCGGAATCCGGTCTCACGGTCGCGCAGCTCGTCTCGACGGCGTGGGCGTCGGCGGCGAGCTTCCGCGGCAGCGACAAGCGCGGTGGCGCCAACGGGGCGCGCATCCGCCTCGCCCCGCAGAAGGACTGGGCGGTCAACAACCCGGCCCAGCTCGCGGAGGTGCTCGAGAAGCTCGAGGAGATCAAGGCGACGGCCGGCGTGGCCGTCTCGCTCGCCGACCTCATCGTGCTGGCCGGCAACGTCGGGGTCGAGCAGGCCGCGGCGGCGGCGGGGCACCCCGTAGCGGTGCCGTTCAGCTCGGGCCGCGTCGACGCCTCGCAGGCTCAGACCGACGTCGAGTCCTTCGGCTACCTCGAACCGGTCGCCGACGGATTCCGCAACTACTACGGTCCTGGTGCGGTGCTGCCCGCCGAGCACCTTCTCATCGACCGCGCCAACCTGCTCACGCTGAGCGCGCCGGAGATGACGGTCCTCGTCGGCGGCCTGCGCGTGCTCGGTGCGAACTACGACGGCTCCGGCTACGGGGTCCTCACCGGCCGGCCGGGCGTGCTCACGAACGACTTCTTCGTGAACCTGCTCGACCTCGCGACGACGTGGACCCCGCTCGACCCCGGCTCGCACGCCTTCGCCGGCATCGGCCCGAAGGGCGAGCAGTGGGCGGGCACCCGCGCCGACCTCGTGTTCGGCTCGAACGCCGAGCTGCGCGCAGTGGCCGAGGTGTACGCCTCCGACGACGCGGCCGAGAAGTTCGTGGGCGACTTCGTCGCCGCGTGGGCGAAGGTCGCCGATCTCGACCGTTTCGATCTCAGGAAATAGCCGGAACGTGGGAGACTGACGCCATGAACTTCGGAGCAATCGCCTGGGGCGGCATCATCCTGCTGGGCGTCGTCGACGGCGGCCTCGTCGTCGCTGCGCTCATCGCCATGTCGAAGAACTACCGCCAGGATCACTGAGACCCCGTCGGCGACGCATCGTGCGTAAGGGGCGCGGTCGGAGCAATCCGGCCGCGCCCATAGGCTTTATGCCGTGTCCAAGGTTCTCAGCACGCTTCCCGTCGGCGAACGAGTAGGCATCGCGTTCTCGGGCGGTCTCGACACCTCGACCGCGGTCGCCTGGATGCGCGAGCACGGCGCAATCCCGTGCACGTACACCGCCGACATCGGCCAGTACGACGAGCCCGACATCGACGCGGTGCCCGGCCGTGCCGGCCAGTACGGCGCCGAGTTCGCGCGCCTCGTCGACGCCAAGCTGCCTCTTGTCGAGGAGGGCTTCGCCGCCCTGCAGTGCGGTGCGTTCCACATCCGCTCCGGCGGCAAGACGTACTTCAACACCACGCCCCTCGGCCGTGCGGTGACGGGCACCCTGCTGGTGCGCGCCATGAGGGAGGACGGCGTCGACATCTGGGGCGACGGCTCGACCTACAAGGGCAACGACATCGAGCGGTTCTACCGCTACGGCCTCATGGCCAACCCGCGGCTGCGCATCTACAAGCCCTGGCTCGACAGCGACTTCGTCGGCGAGCTCGGCGGCCGCCACGAGATGAGCGAATGGCTCATCGCGCGCGGCTTCCCCTACCGCGACCCGGCCGAGAAGGCGTACTCGACCGACGCCAACATCTGGGGCGCCACGCACGAGGCCAAGTCCCTCGAGCAGCTCGACACCGGTCTCGAGATCGTCGACCCCATCATGGGCGTCGCCTCGTGGCGGGAGGACGTCGAGATCGCTTCCGAGGTCGTCTCGGTGCGCTTCGAAGCGGGTCGTCCGGTCGCCGTCAACGGCGTCGAGTTCGACGACCCGGTGGCGCTCGTCTACGAGGCGAACGCCGTCGGTGGCCGGCACGGCCTCGGGGCATCCGATCAGATCGAGAACCGCATCATCGAGGCGAAGTCGCGCGGCATCTACGAGGCGCCGGGCATGGCGCTGCTGCACGTGGCGTACGAGCGGCTCATCAACGCCATCCACAACGAGGACACCGTCGCCGCCTACCACAACGAGGGCCGCCGCCTCGGGCGCCTGCTCTACGAGGGGCGCTGGTTCGACCCGCAGTCGCTCATGCTGCGCGAGTCCATCCAGCGCTGGGTCGCTTCGGCCGTCACCGGCGAGGTGACGCTGCGGCTGCGCCGCGGCGACGACTACACCATCCTCGACACGACGGGGCCGGCGCTGTCGTACCACCCCGAGAAGCTCTCCATGGAGCGGGTCGGGGATGCCGCCTTCGGCCCCGATGACCGCATCGGCCAGCTCACCATGCGCAACCTCGACATCGCGGACTCGCGCGCGCGCCTCGAGCAGTACGTTGCCGCCGGCATCGTCGGCGGGGCCACCGCCGATCTCGTCGGGGCGCTGGAGCCGGGCTCCGCCGAGGAGATCATCGCTCCCGCGCTCGACGCCGCGGAATCCGGCGTGCTCGATACGCCCGAGGCCGACGCTCTCGCCGAGGGCGCCGCCTTCGATTCCGGCACCGACTGAATCTGTTGTCGCGCCCTTCCTTGTCGGGCGCGAGTCGTCACCCGGCGCGGCGGACAGGCCACCGCGCCGCTGCGGCTGGGTGGGAGCGTCCGTGGTGTCGTCGTCTAGTGCCTGTTCGCCCGCTTCTTCGGCGGCAGGAACGACCTGCCGGTGACCGTTCTCGGGGTGATCTGCACGTAGTTGAGCTTCTCGCCCGGCGCCCAGGTGGGAAGCTCGAGCACGCCCGAGGCGACGATGTCGCTGTCGGCGGCGAGCCGTACGGCTTCCCCGTGCACGATGACGCTCCAGAAACTGCCGGGATCGCCGAGGGTGGCGTGCTCGTGGCCGTCGATCTCGAAGGCGACCGCGTGGTTGGCGCTCAGTGCCATGAGCTTGGTTCCGGGCGCGCTGGCGAGCATGATGGTGCGCTCGTGGGCGAGGTAGTTGACGGGGAAGATCTCTACCCCGTCGCCGTAGCTCAGTGCGAGGCGGCCGAGATGCTGCGTGGCGAGCACCTGCCAGCACTCGTCGAGGGTCAATTCGCTGACCTCGCGCTCGTCGACGCTCATGCCACCTCCGTCGTCGGGTGTGCTGGATCGCCGCGCCGCGGGTGCTGCGGCGTCTCAGAGCGGTGATCAGTCCCCGAATAGATCGTAGGCGTGTCGCGGTTGCACGGAATACCCGACGACGTGGTCGGGTATTCGGGCCGGCCCGTTACTTCTGTTCCGGCGCAGTGGGAAGATTGACCGGTGACCACCGAGACCACCGTCGCCCCCGCCAGCCAGCCCTCCGAAGCCGATCTGCCCGTCGTCCCGCACTGGATCGACGGGTCCACGTACCCGTCGAAGAGCGGCCGTACGGCTCCGGTGTACGACCCGGCGCTCGGCATCCAGACCAAGCGGGTCGCGCTCGCCGATGAGGCCGAGATCAACGCCGCGGTCGCGAGTGCCAAAGCCGCCTTTCCGGCCTGGCGCGACACCTCGCTCGCCAGGCGGCAGTCGATCGTCTTCAAATTCCGCGAGCTGCTCGAGGCGAAGAAGGGCGAGCTCGCGGAGATCATCACGAGCGAGCACGGCAAGGTCCTCTCCGACGCCCTGGGCGAGATCACCCGCGGCCAGGAGGTCGTCGAATTCGCGACCGGCCTCGCCCACCACCTCAAGGGCGAGTACAGCGAGCAGGTCTCGACCGGCATCGACGTCTATTCCACCCGCCAGCCGCTCGGCGTCGTCGGGATCATCTCGCCCTTCAACTTCCCGGCGATGGTGCCGATGTGGTTCTTCCCCCTCGCGATCGCCGCGGGCAACACCGTGGTCGTCAAGCCGTCCGAGAAGGATCCGTCGTCGCAGATCTGGCTCGCCCGGCTCTGGAAGGAGGCGGGTCTGCCGGACGGCGTGTTCACCGTCCTCAACGGCGACAAGGTCGCCGTAGACGGCCTGCTGACGCATCCTGACATCGCCGCGATCTCGTTCGTCGGCTCGACCCCGATCGCCCGCTACGTCTACGAGACGGGGACCGCTCACGGCAAGCGCGTGCAGGCCCTCGGCGGGGCAAAGAACCACATGCTCGTGCTGCCCGACGCCGACCTCGACCTCACCGCCGACAGCGCGATCAACGCTGGCTTCGGCTCGGCCGGCGAGCGCTGCATGGCGATCTCGGTGCTCGTCGCCGTCGAGCCCGTGGCCGATGTCCTCATCGAGAAGATCACGGAGCGGATGCGGACGCTGCGCACTGGCGACGGCCGACGGGGCTGCGACATGGGTCCTCTGGTGACCCGCGAGCACCGCGACAAGGTCGCGTCGTACATCGACGTCGCCGCGGCGGATGGCGCGAGCGTCGTCGTCGACGGGCGCTCGGTGAACCCCGATGGCGACCCCAACGGCTTCTGGCTCGGCCCGACGCTGCTCGACCGGGTTCCGACGACCTCGCGCGCCTACACCGAGGAGATCTTCGGACCGGTCCTCTCGGTCGTGCGGGTGTCGTCGTTCGACGAGGGCATCAACCTCATCAACAGTGGCGCGTTCGGCAACGGCACCGCGATCTTCACCAACGACGGCGGCGCCGCCCGGCGCTTCCAGAAGGAGGTGCAGGTCGGCATGATCGGCATCAACGTGCCGATCCCGGTGCCGGTGGCCACGTTCTCGTTCGGCGGCTGGAAGGCCTCGCTCTTCGGCGACACCAAGGCGCACGGTGCCGAAGGCGTGAAGTTCTTCACCCAGCTCAAGGCCATCACCTCGCGCTGGCTCGATCCCTCGCACGGCGGCATCAACCTGGGATTCCCCCAGAACAACTAGCCTCTGACCGTCCGGCTCGCCTCCGGCGGTGCGCTCGCGCCCGGCTGAGGGCGGTGTGCTGCGAGGACGACGCCTGTACCGACGAGGTGCTTATGGTCATGGCCTCGGCGACGCGTGCGTTCGGGCTGAGATCCGCGCGACCCGCCGAGACCGGGCACCCCATCACGGCGTGGCGCGCCGGATCTCAGCCCGAACACGTGCGCACCGGGAAACGTTCACCGGCTGCGCCCGTGACGGGGATGCCGTCCCGGCGCGGCGTTCCAGCTCGGCAGCATCCGGCAGCTGGTCGTGCAGGCGGCGATCCGTTCGAGTTCACTCCCTGGTTGCCGCTGACGCGCGCGGATGCCCGAGCACCAGCCGTCGCCCCTCCGCCGTGACTGGCGGCCTACCGTGAGACGCGAAGACCTCCGTTGGGATGAGTGAGTGTGGCCACCCGCATCCGCCACGGAGGTCTTCGCCGACTCAGCCGTTCACGACCTCGTGGGGAACTACACCTAGGAGGTGACCCCCGTGCGCAGCGGCTTGAGCGCGTTCGCCCAGGCGATGACCTGGTCGAACAGGATCTCGAGCGCCGGCAGCTGGTAGTCGCCGGGCTTGAACACGCTGAAGTTCTCGAACTCGGTCATGAGCGAGAGCGTCAGTGTCTGGCGCACGCTGGCGAGCTGGAGCTCCGCCGCGACGAGGCGCAGGTTCTCGATGGCGCGTGCGCCGCCGACCGATCCGTAGCCGACGAATGCGACGGACTTGTTGTGCCACTCGTTGTGCAGGAAGTCGAGCGCGTTCTTGAGGACGCCCGAGGTGCTGTGGTTGTACTCGGGGGTGACGAAGATGTAGCCGTCGAACTCGTCGATCTTGGCCCCCCACTCCTTGGTGTGGTCATGCTGGTACTGCCCCATCGATGCCGGCATGGGCTCGTCGAGGTGGGGCAGCGGGTAGTCGACGAGGTCGATGAGCTCGAACTCGGCGTCGGTGCGCTGCTTGGCGTGCTCGTAGACCCAGTCGGCGACCTGCTTGCCGTTGCGACCCGGGCGGGTGCTGCCGATGATGATGGCGATCTTCGTCACTGATGCTCCTTGCGTATGCGTGATATGCGGATGAGGGAATCGCTCCGGTTCTGCGCCGGTTACCCCTAGTGCGTAACGCCGGACGGCGGCGAATAATCCCGATCCACCAGACGCACTTTGAAGTGCTTCACGAACACGAAGGGTCGTATCGCCAGATGACGCTGGAACTGGATCTCTCGCCGGCGGACGCCGGCGCATCGCTCGCCGGCTGCGGCGACGCCGGCAGCACCCGGGCGCTCATCCGCGACATCCTCGTCCGAGTGAGCGACAAGTGGACGATCCTCGTCGTCCAGAACCTCGCCGCCGGGCCGATGCGCTTCACGGCCTTGCAGGGTGCCGTGAAGGGCATCTCCCATCGGATGCTGACCCGGACCCTGCGCGCCCTCGAGCGCGACGGCATGGTCACCCGAACCCCGTACGCGCAGGTTCCGCCGCGCGTGGACTACGCGCTCACGCCGTTGGGTGCGACGCTCATCGAGCCGGTGCAGGCCGTGGTCGACTGGGCGGAGCGCCACCAGGACGAGGTCGAGGCGAACCGCGCCGCCTTCGATGCGTAGGGTCCACCCGGGATGAGCGGCCCCGGCCCGCGTGAGCCGTGCTCTATCGCGCGAACCCGGCACCAGCGGATTCCTATCCGAGTCGCGACTGCTCGGTGAGCGCGTGCCACTGGCGGTTGTAGTAGACCAGCGGCGCGGCGGCGTCGGCAGGATCCGGCAGCTTCGCCTCGAGTGCGTGAACGGTGACGAGAATCGACTGCCCGGCGCGGGTGCGCTGCACGATCTCGCCGCGGATCCAGGCGTGTGCGGCGGGGAAGACGACCTCGCCGGTGGGCAGGCGCGTCCACTGCGTGGTGTCGGCGAAGCGGTCGACGCCGTGCGTCGCGCCGAGTTTGGCGAGTGGATACTGCTCCGCCTCGAGCAGGTGCACGACGACGGTCTTCGCCTGCTCGATGGTCGGCGTCGACGAGGACATGTCCGAGATCGAGAAGACGAGCAGCGGCGGCTCGGCGCTCACGGAGAACACGCTCGTCGCCGTCATCGCGACCGGCCCGTCGCCGACATCGGCGGTGATGACGGCGACCCCGGCGGCGTGGTTGCGGAACGCGAGCTTGAAGTCGTCGGCACTCAGGCCGGCGCCGAAATCTGCCCCGAGATTGGTGTCGACGGCGCTCAATGCTGGTGCGCCTCGGGTGCGCCCTCGTAGAGCTTGAAGGCGAGGCGGCCGTGCGTGTACGCGGCGCCGGCGCGCAGGGCGGTCGCGACCCAGGCGATCTCGGCGATCTCGTTCTCGTTCGCCCCGGCCTTCTTCGCGGCGGCGGTGTGGCCCTCGATGCAGTACGGGCACTGGGTGGTGAGGGCGACGGCGATCGCGGCGAGCTCGCGGTACTTCACCGGGATCTCGCGCCCCTCCTGGAAGATCGCGGTGTTGAAGTCGCCCCACACCTTCAGGATGTCGGGGGTGTTGTCCCTGTAGACGTGCGTGAACTTCTTGTCGTCGGTGTCGAAGTAGTCGGCCATCTGATGCCTTTCAGTCGGTTGTTCCACCGTATGCCTGCGCGTGCGCGAGCCGCCCTCGGAGGTTCCGGGCGACGAGCCGAGCAGCGGGCACGCCGGCGGCTGCCTCGATCAGCGCGTTGTAGTCGGTGTTGGTGTTGACGTCGTGGACGACCCGGCGGCCTCCCACGGTGTCGAGAAACTCGATTCCGGCCACGGCGATTCCCATGTCGACGAGAACGGCTTCGAGCCGGCGCACAATCGGATCGGCCGCTACCGACCCCGCACGGGCGAGCGCCGGCCGAGGCCGGGGGCGACGTGCTCGGCGACGGCGGCGAACACGTGCTTCTTCTGGGCCGTCGAGAGCTCGCTGATCGGAGTGAGGAGCAGCTCGTCGGCGAGGGCCAGCGCCGGGTCGGCTGCGAGCTCGTCGACGATCCGCGCGGGCTCACCGGAGTAGAGCGGGGTCGATAGCCCGTCGAAGCCGGAGCCGTCGGTGTAATGGCCGGTGGCGTCGACGAGGGAGGCGTAGTAGGCGGCGTGCCCGCCAAAGGCGGACTCGTCGTCGGCGTCGACGATGGGCAGGATGGAGCGGCTGATGGCGACGCGCGAGACGCGGCCCGGGTGGTGCGCGGCGAACTCGGCGCGGTACGCCGCGACGATCTCGGCCTGCTGGTGGCCGAGCGAGGCGTGGCCGGTGTCGCTGCCGATCGTGGAGAGCACGAGGTGCAGGCCGCGGCGGGCGGCATCCAGTGCGCTCTCGATGCTGCCCGCCCCGTACCAGAGGCGCTCGGTGAGGCCCGGCGCGTAGGGGAGGGCGACGTCGTCGCCGGAGTGCGCGCGCACCGGGCCGCCGGGCAGGTGCTCATCGCCGGTGCGGTTGCTGGTCTCCTCCGCGGCCTCGGCGGCGCCCGCCAGCGCCGCCTGGATCTCGTCGAGCCGCTGCCGGGTGATCGCGCGCTTCGCTGCCGGGTCGTTTCCGTCGGGGATGCCGGAGCTCAGCCCGAGTTCGAGGCGCCCGTCGGCGAGCAGGTCGGTCGTCGCCGCGGCCTCGGCGAAGCGCAGCGGGTGCTCGAAGCCCACTGGGATGACCGCGGTCGCCAGCCGGATCCGTGTCGTGCGCTGCGCCACCGCGGCGAAGAACGGGAACGGGCTGGTGAGTGTCTGCACGCCGTGGTGCACGCGCACCCAGCCCGAATCGAAGCCGATCGACTCGGCGTGCTCGTACAGTTCGATTCCGTCGCGCAGCGACCGCGCGGCGTCCGCGTGCCTCGTGTAGTTGAGGAAGACGAGGAATCCGAGGTCGAAGCTCATAGCAGCGGCTCTCCTTGCGCGTCGACGGCGTTGCGTTCGCCGGCGCGCACCGCGATGGGCAGGTGGTTCTCGACGGGTGGGATCGGGCAGTTCCACGCCAGGCTGAACGAACACGGCAGCAGCGCAGCGTAGTTGAAGTCGAGGATGACGCGGCCGGGGCCGGCGGAGTCGAGCTCAAGGCTGCGGCCGGCCGAGTAGGTCTCGACCCCGTTCGTGGCATCCGCGAAGAGCACGAGCAGCGAATCCGGGCGCGCCCCGCGCGTCGCGGCGAGCCGGTACTCGGCGCCGTCGACCTCGAAGACGACCTCGGCGGTGACCGGGGTGTCGATCGGGCGCGGGTCGCGGTGGTGGGGGATGGCGACGGTGCGGCCGGGCGCGACGGTCTCGATGCGCCCCTCGATGCGCCAGGCGTCGTCGCAGGGGTACGCGGTGATGCCGGCGAAGCGGTTCGCCCATTCCGAGTGCGGGTTCCACACCTGGAGCGCGAACTTCGAGCGGTCGTAGCTGAAGACGATGCCCTCGGCACCGTCGGGGAAGGAGGCGACGGTCGGCCCATCGGCCTCGTCGTAGTGCAGGATCGCCGTGCCGTCGACGAGTGCGCCGCCGATGCGGATGCCGTCGGCCGCGGTCGCGTCGACGCGCACTCCGGCCTCGCCTGCCGGCAGTGGCGACCAGCGGCCGGGCGCGCCCGTCACGGTCTGGCCGGGCGCGGTGACCATGTCGCCCCAGAAGAACGACGCCGGTCCGCGGCTGGAGGCGGCGTTGCGGATGCGCGCCTCGCGGTGCGCATCGAGTCTGTCGAGTTCAGCGGTGGTGCTCATGTCTTCCATCGTGACGCGGGAGGTGCAAGTCCGAGGTGCTCGCGCAATGTTTCGCCTTCGTACTCGGTACGGAACAGCCCGCGCCGCTGCAGTTCGGGCACGACGAGGCTCGTGAAGTCCTCGAGCGTGCCGGGCAGATAGGGGAAGGACACGTTGAAGCCGTCGGCGGCGCCGGTGGTGAAGTACTCCTCGATGCGGTCGGCGACATCGTCGGCGGTGCCGATGACCGCGCCGTCGCCCTCTGCGACGAACGCCACGAGGCCGCCGACGGTGAGGCCGTCCTGCACCGCCTGCGCGTAGAGCTCGGCCTGGGCGCCCTGGCTCGCGTTCGTCGCGGGCAGTGGCGGCAGCGGGGAATCCGCCGGCAGCGAGGCGAGGTCGGCGCGCAGCCAGTACTCGACGTCGGCGAGGGCCACGCGCGGGTGCAGCAGCTCGCGCACCGCGGCGAACTTGTCCTCGGCCTCGGCGCGGGTGCGCCCGACGACCGTCGCGAGCTCGGGCAGCACGAGGATCTCATCGGGATTCCGCCCGAACCCGGCTGCTCTGGCCTTGATGGCCGCGTACTGCTCGCGCGACGGCTCGATCGCCTGTGCCCGAGTGAAGACGAGGTCGGCGATGCGGGCGGCGAGCGCCTGGCCGGCCCCGGACGAGCCGGCCTGGGCGATGATCGGACGGCCCTGCACCGGGCGGCGGATGTTGAGGGGGCCGGCGACGGTGAAGAACTCGCCTCGATGGTCGAGGCGGTGCCGGCGGGCGGTGTCGAGGTAGATGCCGGATGCCTTGTCCTCGACGAATCCGCCCTCCTCGACGCTGTCCCAGAGCCCCTCGACGACGTCGTAGAACTCCTCGGCGCGCCGGTAGCGGTCCGCGTGCAGCAGATGGCTGTCGAGGCCGTAGTTGCGCGCCTCGGCGTCGTTGAGCGACGTGACGACGTTCCAGCCCGCGCGGCCGTGCGAGATGTGATCGATCGCCGCGAAGACCCGGGCGGTGGTGTACGGCTCCGAATAGCTGGTCGATGCCGTCGCGACGAGGCCGATCCGGTTCGTCACGGCGGCGAGGGCGCCGAGCAGCACGGTCGGCTCGAGGGCGTCGTTGACGACGGCGACGCGCTCGAGGACGGCGTCGGGAGAATCCGGCACGCCGACGAGGTCGGGGAAGAAGACGGCGTCGAACTTCGCCGCCTCGAGGCGCTTCACCAGCCCGGCGATGAACTCGAAGTCCACGCCCGCGGCGCGCGGGGCCTCCGGATGCCGCCAGCCGGCCAGGTACTCCCCGGCCGGTTTGAGGAACCCGCCGAGGTGCAGCGTGCGCCCGGTCACGCGCCCACCTCGGCGGCGGCACGCTTCCAGCCGAGGACGGGGGCGACCTCGCGGGCGATGGTCTCGAGGCCGCGGATGGCCTCGTCGAAGGTCGTCCGGTGGGCCTGGGCGGCGAAGACGAGGTCGGTGGCGAGCTCGACGACCGGCGCGGCGCCGATGCTCGCGATGACGTCGTCGACGGTGCCGTGGTGGATGTTCATCGCCGCGAGCAGCTCCTCCGGGGCTGCGTCCTCGCCGACCCAGCCGGCGCGCTGGTAGTAGGACAGCGAGCTGTCGCGCACGCCCGGCCACAGCGAGTCGGCGACGGCCTCGGCAGAGGCGCCGAAGAAGGCTGAGTGCACGATCGCGAGGCGCGGCGCGATGCCCACCTCCGCCGCCGCCGCGAGATAGGCCTGGGCGAGCTCGAGCTGGACGGTCGCGGCAGGGCCGATGCCGATGAGCACGCCGTGGCCGTCGCGCGCCACCTGGGCTTCGCGCTCGACCGACCCCGGAGACTCCCAGATGCGTTCGAGCAGTGTCGGCGCCGGCGGCTGAAGCCGGGTCCCGGGTGCGAGCTCTTCGCCGGCGAGGGCGCGGCGCAGCACATCCGACGCGTTCGCGTAGAGCGCGCGCCGATCGTCGGCCGAGCGCCCGAACGCCGCGAACTGCTCGGGGTGCGGATTGCCGCTGCCGATGCCGAGCTCGAGGCGGCCGCTCGCGAGCGCGTCGAGGACCGCGGCGTCCTCCGCGACCCGCAGGGGCTCGTCGAGGGTGATCGTCACGACCGCCGTGCCGAGCCGGATGCGCGAGGTGCGCTGCGCCACCGCGGCGAGGAAGACGAGCGGCGACGGCAGTCGGCCCTCGTTCGTCGAGAGGTGGTGCTGCGCCACCCAGCCCGTCTCGAAGCCGAGCTCTTCCGCCGCCTGGAAGAGGTCGATGCCCCCGGCGTAGAGGTCG
The DNA here is from genome assembly GCA_021779075.1 of Actinomycetes bacterium. GTDB lineage: Bacteria > Actinomycetota > Actinomycetes > Actinomycetales > Microbacteriaceae > Gryllotalpicola. Next base: position 13,561 of record JAJYBG010000008.1, read on the forward strand.
GCGGCGCTCTGCTCGCCGTGGAGGTGCGTCTGAAAACCGAGGCGGAAGGTCATGGGAATCCTCTTTCGAAATCAGCGCCGGCGGCGGCCGTCGAGGCGGGGCACCGCCGACAGTAGCGCGCGGGTGTACTCGTGCTCAGGAGCGCTGAGGACCCGCTGCGACGGGCCGTCTTCGACGATCTCGCCGTCGTGCATGACGATGACGCGGCGGGCGAAGTGCTGCACCAGGCCGATGTCGTGCGAGACCAGGATCATCGAAAGGCCGAGGTCGCGGTGCAGCTCGCGGAGCAATTCGACAACCTGGGCGCGCACGGTGACGTCGAGGGCGCTGAGCGGCTCGTCGCCGATGAGCAGCTTCGGGCCGTGCACGATGGCCCGTGCGAGGGCGACGCGCTGGCGCTGGCCGCCGGAGAGCTCGTGCGGGTACCGCGTCGACAGCTCCGCGGCGAGCCCCACCCGTTCGAGCACCTCGGCGACCATGGCGCGGTGGTCGCCGTCGATGCCGAGCGCGCGCAGTGGCTCGATGACGCTGCGCCACACCGGCATGCGCGGGTCGAGCGAGGCATAGGGGTCCTGCAGCACGATGCCCGTCTCGCGGCGCAGCCAGCGCAGCGACGCGGCCGAGCCGGGCGCCACGCGGCGGCCCTCGAACTCGACCGATCCCGAGGTGGGGGAGTCGAGGGCGAGGATGAGCCGCACGAGCGTGGACTTGCCCGAGCCGGATTCCCCGATGATGGCGAGCGTGTCGCCGTCCGCCATCTCGAAGCTGACCCCTGCGAGCGCCCGCTTGACCTCGGCCGGGCCGAAGAGCGTGCGCCTCGGCAGCACATGGTCGCGGACGAGGCCGGTCACCGTCAGCAGTGTCATGACAGCCCGCCTTCGGCGGCGGGTTCCGCGCGACGATCCGCGGGATCGCCGCCTCCGAGTGGAATCCGCGCATCGAAGCTCGTGAGCCGCGCCGCGGCGACGAGCCCCGCGGTGACCTCGTGCTGAGGGTGGTCGAGGATGCCCGCGACGGTGCCGCGCTCGACTGCGCGGCCGTTCGCGAGCACGAGCACGGAATCGGCCACCTGGGCGAGCACGCCGAGGTCGTGGGTCACGAAGACGAGCGCGGTGCCGGATTCGCTGACGAGGTCGTTGAAGAGTTCGAGGATTCCGGCCTGGATCGTCACGTCGAGCGCGGTCGTCGGCTCGTCGGCGAGCAGCACGCTGGGCGAGGCGGCGAGGGCGATGCCGATGCCGACGCGCTGGCGCTGCCCGCCCGAGAGCTGGTGCGGGTAGCGCTCGACGATGCGGCTCGGATCGGGAAGCTTGACGAGCGAAGCGAGGCGCACCGCTTGGCGGGCGCGCTCGTCGTGGTCGCGCCGGCCGACGATGCCGTGCAGCAGCAGAGGCTCGACGAGCTGGTTGCCGATGGTGCGCATCGGGTTGAGCGCCGTCTGCGGGTCTTGGAAGACCGATCCGATCCGGCGGCCGCGGATGCGCGCGAGCTCCTTCTCGGCCAGGCCCAGCAGCTCGACCCCGTCGAGGCGGACGCTGCCGGTCCAGGTGGCGCGCTCGGGGAGCAATCCGGGGATCGCGAGCGTCGTCAGCGACTTGCCCGAGCCGGATTCCCCGATGATGCCGAACCGCTCGCCCGGCGCGACCGAGAATGACACCGCGTCGACGACGACGCGCTCGCCGAAGCGGATGGTGAGGTCGGAGATCTCCAGGCTCACGGGGTCGCCGCCTTTCGGCGGCGCCTGCTCGAGCGACGGTCCATCGGACCGTCGCTCCCGGCGAGCAGCCGGGGGTCCGTCGCCTCGCGCAGGGCATCCCCGAAGAGGTTGAACCCGAGCACGGTGAGGCCGATCGCGACGCCCGGCCACACCGCGGTCAGCGGGTAGAGGGTGATGTAGTTCTGCAGGTCGTGCAGCATGCGGCCCCACGAGGCGGTGCCCGGGTCGGCGCCGTAGCCGAGGAATGACAGGCCGGCCTCCGAGAGGATCGCCACCCCGGCGGCGAGAGACAGCTGCACGATGAACACCGGCGCGATGTTGGGGAAGATGTGGTCGACGAGGTTCCGCCACGGCCCGACCCCCGCGGCGCGCGCGGCGAGCACGTAGTCGGTGCGCGCCACCCGGCGGATCTCGCCGCGCGAGACTCGGGCGATGTTGACGCCGAATCCGATGCCGACGGCGATGACGACGTTGACGAGCGAGGGGCCGAGGACCGCGGTGAGCATGACGGCGATGAGCAGCACTGGGAACGCGATGAGGATGTCGACGATGACGGCGATAGTCTCGCGCAGCCATCGGCCGGTCAGCGCCCCGAGCGCGGCGAGGGCGATGCCGACGACGGTGGCGACGACGGAGGAGCCGGCGGCGACGAGCAGCGTGGTGCGCGAGCCGAGGAAGAGGTAGCTGAAGATGTCCTTGCCGACCGCGTCGGTGCCGAGGAGGTGCGCGAGGCTCGGGCCGAGCCAGGGGTGGAACGGGTCGGCGTAGAACGGGTCGACGGGCGTCCAGAAGCTCGAGACGACCGCGGAGGCCACCAGCAGGATGATGACGATCGAGCCGAAGATGCCGGCCGGTCGCCGCCGCAGTTCGCGCAGCCAGGCCGGGCCCTGAGTCCGTCGAGGGGTCATTCGAGGTCCCCGTCCGCCTGCCGCTCGCGCGGGTCGACGAGGCGGTGCACGACGTCGACGACGAAGCCGACGACGAGGATGAGCGCGGTGATGACGAGCAGCTCGCCCTGCACCTTGACGAGGTCGCGATTGCCGACATCGTCGACGAGCGCCTTGCCGAGGCCGGGCAGCTGGAACACCACCTCGACGAGCACGGCGCCGACGAGCAGCGCGGCGAGCTGGATGCCGAGCACCGACACCACCGAGAGGATGACGTTCGGCAGGCCGTGCGTCACGAGCGCGCGGGTCCGCGTCATGCCCTTCGCCGCCGCGGTGCGCACGAAGTCCTGGCTCATCGCCTCGAGCGCCGCGGAGCGCGTGAAGCGCAGCAGCACGGCGCCCTCGACGAGAGCGATGGACAGCGCCGGCAGGATGAGCGAGTCGAATGCGCGCCGCGGGTTCGCCCAGCCCGCATTGGGGAACCCCTGCACCGGCAGCCAGCGCAGGTACAGCCCGACGCCGACGGCGAGCAGCATTCCGATGAACACGATCGGGATCGCTGCGACCGCCTGGGCTGCGGCGGAGATGGCGAAGCCGCTGAAGCGCCGGTGGCGCACCGCCGACACGACGCCGAGGGGGATTCCGATGGCGAGGCCGAACACGAGCGACAGGCCTGCGAGGGGCAGGGTGACGGTGAGGGCCCGGCCGATGTCGTCGGCCACCGGCACGCCGGTGAGCAGCGACTGCCCGAGGTCGCCGTGGAGCAGTCCCGCCACCCAGTCGCCGAACTGGACCAGCACCGGCTGGTCCAGTCCGAGCGATCTGCGGATGTGGGCGATCTGCTCCGGTGTGGCCTGGGTTCCGCCGATCGTGAGGGCTACGTCACCCGGGAGCACCCGGAGGGTGAAGAAGATCAGGATCGCGGCGACCGCAAGCCCCACCAGGAGCAGCAGCGCCCGAGTGGCGAGAAAGCGGGTCACGAACTCACTGTCCGCCGAGGACCGAGATGTTCGCCAGGTTGAGCCGGTTGTTGGTGTTGTTCACCGGCAGGCCCTTGAGCGAGGTGCTCACCACGTTGAGCACGACGCCCTGGTACAGCCACTCCGCCGCGGCGTCGTTCGACACGATGGCGGCGGCCTGCGAGAGATACTTCGCCTCGTCGCCCTCGGTCGTCGACGCGAGTGCCTGGTGATACCGCGACTGCACCTGAGCGTTGTCGTAGTGGAAGTAGTACTTCGGGTTCGTCCACAGCGTGCCGAAGTCGTGCGACTCGACGTGGTCGACGATGCTCAGCTGGTAGTTGCCGGCGATGAACACCTGCGACAGCCAGGTGTTGAAGTCGACCTGCTTGACGGTGAGCTTGACGCCCACCGCGTTGAGCTCGCTGGTGAGGATGTCGGAGATCGTCGTGCCGTACGGAGTGGGGATCGTCAGCGTGAGCCTGGTCACTCCCGCCGCGGCGAACTTCGCCTTGGCGTCGGCCGCGTTGTAGGCGTCGACCGAGGTGAGGTCCTGGTATCCCGGGTCCCCGGTGGGGATCGGACCGCCGAGCGGGAGGCCGGCGCCGCCGACCGCCGCGATGATCGCCTTGGGGTCGATCGCCTCGCGGATGGCGGTGCGCACGTCCTTCTTGCTCAGCGTCGGGTCGGTGTTGTTGAAGCCCAGCGTCCACTTGTCGGTGGAGTCGCCCTGGACGATGGCGAGGTTCTGAGCGCCGGCGAACTTGGCCTTCTGGGTGGGGTCGACGGGCAGCAGCGCCTGGAGATCGCCCGAGAGGGCTGCGTTCGCCGCGGTCGCGGTGTCGGCGTAGTAGTGGAAGACGATCTCCTTCACCTGCGCCTTCGTGCCCCAGTAGTTGTCGTTGCGGTCGAGGGTGAGGCTGGTGTTGGCCTGGAAGCCGGCGACCGTGTACGGGCCGGTGCCGAGCGCGGTCGTCTTGAGGTCGTTCGTCGCGCCCTTCTCGAGCACGATGCCCGCGCGGCCGGCGAGCGCCCACAGCGTCTCGATGTTCGGCTTGTCGAGCTTGACCTCGACGGTGCCGACGTCGGGTGCGGTGACCGAGGCGACGTCCGCGAGACCGGACGCATCCACGTAGGTCGTCTTGTTCTTGGTGGCATCCTGCAGCGAGCTCACGACGTCGTCGGCGGTCAGCGCGTGGCCGTCGCTGAACGTCACGCCGGAGTTGAGCGTGAAATCGTAGGTGAGGCCGTCGGGGGAGATCGTGTAGCTCTTGGCGATGTCGCGGACGATCTTGCCGCTGTCGTCGAGGGTGACGAGGCCCTGGTACACGTTGTCGAGCAGCGCCTGGTTGAGGGCCGCGCCGGCGGTGGTGCGGATGTCGAGGTCGGTCGGGGCGAGGACGAGCCCGAGGTTCACGGTCGCGTCGGTGTTGACGGGGGTGGGGGTGGAGCCGCCGGTGCACGCGGCGAGCGTCACAGCCGAGACTGTGGCGAGACCCGCGGCGAGCAGTATCTTCGAGGTGCGCATTGCTGTGTTCTTCTTCTCTCTCAGACGGATGGATTGCGAATGGTGCGCGGTGGCGTGGGGGTGCTCAGCCGATAGTCTCCGCTGATTACGGTCGGACCGCTCGCGCGGCCGCGAAGCCGCGTTCGAGGTCTGCGATGAGGTCGTCGGCGTCTTCGATGCCGACCGACAGGCGGATGAGTCCCTCGCCGATGCCGGTGGCGGCGCGCTGCTCGGGGGTCTGCGAAGAGTTCGTCGTCGACGCCGGGTGGATGACGAGCGATCGCACGTCCCCGATGTTGGCGAGGTGGCTGAACAGCTTGACCCCTCCGATGAACGCCTTCCCGGCCTCAAGGCCGCCGACGAGGTTGAAGGAGAACACGCTGCCGGCGCCCTTGGGCAGGTACTTCGCGGCGAGCCCGGCCGACGGGTGCCCGGCGGCGAGCGGATGGTTGACGAGCTCGACCTGCGGGTGGCTCTCGAGGTAGCGCACGATCCGCTCGGTGTTGGCCACGTGCTGGCGCAGGCGCAGGCTCAGCGTCTCGATGCCCTGGATGAGCAGGAACGAGTTGAACGCCGAGAGGGTGGGGCCATAGTCGCGCAGCAGCAGCGAGCGCAGGCGCAGCAGGTAGCCGAGGCCCTGGCCGTGGAAGCGCTCCCAGTAGCCGATCTCACCGTGGCCGGGGTCGACGGAGTGCAGTCCCGGCCATTTGGCGGGCTCGGCTCCGAAGTCGAACGCGCCCGAGTCGACGACGACGCCGCCGAGCACCGTGCCGTGTCCGGTGAGGAACTTCGTCGTCGAATGCACGACGATGTCGGCGCCGAAGTCGATGGGGCGCAGCAGGTAGGGAGTGGCGAGCGTGTTGTCGATGATGAGCGGCACGCCGGCGTCGTCGTGTGCGACGCGGGCGACCGTCTCGATGTCGAGCACGCGGGCGAGCGGGTTGGCGATCGACTCGGCGAAGAAGGCCCTGGTGTTCGGGCGGATGGCGGCACGCCACGCCTCGGGGTCGTCGATGTCGGTGACGATGGTGTGCTCGATGCCGAGCTCGGGGAAGCGCTGCGTGACGAGGCTCGTCGTGCCGCCGTAGACCTGGCCGGAGAGCACGACGTGATCGCCGGCGCGCACGATGTTGAGCAGGGCGAGGGTGGTCGCGGCCTGGCCGCTGGCGACGGCGACAGCACCGACGCCGCCCTCGAGCGCGGCGATCCGGCGCTCGGCCGCTGCGGTCGTCGGGTTGCCGGTGCGCGAGTAGCTGTTGACGGTGAGATCCTCGAGGAGGAACGACGCAGCCGCCGTGTCGACGCTCTCGTAGACGTAGCTCGTCGTCGCGAAGATCGGCACCGCCCGCGCCCGGGTGGCGGGGTCGGGGAAGGCGCCCGCGTGCACCTGAAGGGTGTCGAAGGACCAGCCCGATTCGAGAGACTCGTCGCTCATCGGAATCGACGCTAGTCGGCCGATGAACGGCGTGCGAACCCGGCGTAACACAGAGTGCGCATGCGCATGACCCCATAATCTGAGGGCATGAGCGAACCCGAGCGGCTGGTGCCCCTGGCCGGCACGTACAACCTGCGCGATGTGGGCGGCTACCGGGCTGCGGGCGGCGGCACGACTCGCTGGGGGAAGCTGTACCGCTCCGACTCCCTCCATGCGCTGACGGATGCGGATGTTGCGGAGCTCGCGCGCCGCGGCGTCAAGCGCGTCATCGACCTCCGCAGCGACGATGAGGCCGACTTCTCACCTTCCCGTCTCGACGCGCTCGACGCCGAGATCATCCGCAATCCGCTGCTGTCCGGGCCGACGAGCGATTACATCGCCAGGGACGCCGCGCTCGCCGAACTCTACTCCGACATCGTCGAGCGCGAGGGGGACCGGCTCATCGCCGCGATCCGCCATATTGCGGGCTCCGGGGATGATCCCGTCATCGTGCACTGCACGGCGGGCAAGGACCGCACCGGCCTCGTCGTCGCGCTCGCGCTCGACCTCGTCGGCGTCGACCGCGCCGAGATCATCGCCGACTACGCCGAGACTGAGAAGAACCTGCCCGCGCCGCTGCTCGATCAGATCGTGGAGCGGCTGCGCGCGCGGCATGTGCTCGAGAACCCGGTGAATCTCGACGCGCTGGTGCGTCTCAGCCCCGCCGCCGAGCTCGAGCGGGTGTTCGCCTCGATCGAGGCGCAGTACGGCTCGACGCGCGAGTACGCGCTCGCGCACGGCCTCACCGACGCCGACGTCGACGGGCTCAGGCGAGCCCTGATAGAAACCCACTGATCGCCGCCGCCAGCCCCACCGGGTCCTGCTCCTGCACGTTGTGCCCGGTGGCGAGTTCGACGACGATCGCCCGCGGCACCTTCTCGCGGAACTCCTCGACGACCTCCGGGGCGAGGTACCCGGTCGCACCGCGCACCAGCAGCACGGGCACGTCCGCCTCGGTGAGCCCCGGCCACAGCAGGGTGAGGTCGCGCAGCCCTGCCGAGCCGAAGGTGCCGTCCTGAGGCGGGTTGCCGAAGTGGTGCTTCCAGATCACGCTCCCGTCGTCGCGCACGCGGGTGTTGAGCTCGACGCCGCGGGCGAGCGTGGCGCGGTCATCGCCGATGCCCGCTGCCAGCGCGCTCTCGACGATGGCCTCGCGGGACGGGAACACCTGCGGCCCGGTGAGGAAGTCGGACACCTGAGCGGCGTCGCCGAGGCGCAGGCCTGGCGAGACATCCACGATGACGAGCGCCGAGACGAGGTCGGGGCGGGTCGCGGCGAGCGCGATGGCACTGAGGCCGCCGAGGGAGTGGCCCACGATCGCCTGCGGCACGCCCGGGGCCACGGCATCGATGACGGCCGCCGCCGCCTCGGCGTTGACGGCGGGCGAATAGTCGAAGTCGTCGCGCCAGGCCGAGTCGCCGTGGCCGGGCAGGTCGAGCGCGATGGCGTCGCGGCCGAGCGCGAGCAACGTCGCGTCCCAGGTGTGCGCGTTGAGGGCAGCGCCGTGCAGCAGCGTCACGGCGGGGGCATCCCCCCACACGAGCGCGCTCACCTCGCCGGATGGCGTCTGCGTCGCCACTCGTCGCACGCTCGGCAGCGGTGCGGTGCGGCCGACCAGGGCGGCCTCGTCGGGAAGGAGGCGGAACTCATCGCTCATGCCTCGATCTTGCCGCGTTCGGGCGCCAGGAGAAGAGCGGCGAACGTCATAGTTCGCCCCAAACCGTGATAGGACGACTTCCATGACGATCCCTGCACTGGGCAAGATCGGCGTCTGGCGGAGCGGGCGCCTGCTCACCCCCGAGCTCGCCCAGCACCTCGAGCGCCTCGGATTCGGCGCCATCTGGATCGGCGGCTCGCCGTCCGCGAACCTCGAGTTCCCCGAGCAGCTCCTCGACGCCACCGAGCGCATCACGATCGCCACGGCGATCGTCAACATCTGGACGTCCGACCCGCTCGACCTCGCCGTCGCCTTCCACCGCGTCGATCAGAAGCACCCCGGCCGTTTCGTGCTGGGCATCGGCGCCGGCCATCCCGAGCAGCTCGGCGGTCGCAGCTACACGCCCTATCAGCGCATGGTCGACTACCTCGACTGGCTCGACCTCGAGCGGGTGCCGCTCGAACAGCGGGTGCTCGCCGCCCTCGGGCCGAGGATGCTGAAGCTCGCCGCCGAGCGCGCGGCCGGCGCGCACCCCTACCTCATGACCGCGGAGTTCGACGCGCGCGCGCGGACGATCCTCGACGAGGCGCGCGGCGAGGGGGAGCGGGCGGCCCTGCTCGTGCCCGAGCAGCGGGTCGTGCTGCGTCAGGACGCCGAGGAAGCGCGGCGGATCGCGCACCCGCACATCGAGCGCTATCTCGCGCTCGCGAACTACACGAAGAACCTCCGCGAGCTCGGCTTCACCGACCAGGACCTCACTGCGCCCGGCAGCGACCACCTCATCGACGAGCTCGTCGTCTACGGGCAGGACGAGGACATCCAGGCGGGCATCCAGGCGCACTTCGACGCGGGCGCCGACCACGTCGCCGTGCAGCTGCTCACCGGGCACGACGATCTCGTCGACATCTCCTTCACGCGCCTCGCCCACATCCTCATGACCACCGCCGAGGAATCGTGAGCTACCAGGCCGCCCCGGACCGCTATGAGGAGCTGCCTTACCGCCGCACCGGCCGCAGCGGCCTGCTGCTGCCGGCCGTGTCGCTCGGGCTCTGGCAGAACTTCGGCGACATCACGCCGCTCGACACCCAGCGCGCCATCCTGCGCCGAGCCTTCGACCTCGGCGTCACGCACTTCGACCTCGCCAACAACTACGGCCCGCCGTACGGCAGCGCCGAGATCAACTTCGGGCGGGTGCTCGCCGAGGATCTCCATCCCTACCGTGACGAGCTCGTCATCTCGACGAAGGCCGGTTATGACATGTGGCCCGGCCCGTACGGCGACTTCGGCTCGCGGAAGTACCTCCTCGCCAGCCTCGACCAGAGCCTGACCCGCATGGGCCTCGACTACGTCGACATCTTCTACTCGCACCGCGCCGACCCCGACACACCGCTGGAGGAGACCATGGGCGCGCTGCACCAGGCCGTCGTCAGCGGCAAAGCGCTCTACGCGGGCATCTCCAGCTACTCGCCCGAGCGCACCCGCGAGGCGAGCCGCATCCTGCGCGAGATGGGCACACCCGTCCTCATCCACCAGCCGTCCTACTCGCTCTTCAACCGCTGGATCGAGGGCGGATTGCTCGATGCGGCCTCCGAGCTCGGCATCGGCGTCATCGCCTTCTCGCCGCTCGCCCAGGGCCTCCTCACCGACCGCTACCTCGGCGGCATCCCCGCGGACTCGCGCGCCGGACGCGGCTCGTCGTCGTGGTCGAGCGGATTCCTTGCTGACGACGTCCTTGCCAAGGTGCGGGGTCTGAACGACATCGCCGCCGCGCGCGGCCAGAGTCTGGCCCAGCTCGCGATCTCGTGGGTGCTGCGCGATGCGCGCGTCACCTCCGCGCTCGTCGGTGCCTCGAGCGTGGCGCAGCTCGAGGCCAATCTCGCCGCCGCAGGCAGGCTCGACTTCGCGCCGGGCGAGCTCGCGGCGATCGATCGGTTCGCCGTCGACGCCGGCATCAACCTCTGGGCTCGCTCCAGCACGATTGTGTAGCCGAGGCGCCGGTAGCGAGTGCGGGCCTCGCCCGCCTGCGCGCGGGCCTGCTTCGCGGCCGCCTTCGGCGGTGCGGATCCCGCCCGACGATCTACCGGATCGTCGCCTCCAGCGACGAGATCCGTGCACGCGCCCGGCCACGCCTGCGCGGCCGCGCTCCCTACCGGCGAAGCGGACTCGTGATCGCAGCCGTCACTCGGACGAGGTCGGCGGGGGAGAGCTCGATGTCTACGCCGCGGCGGCCGCCGGAGACGAGGATCGTCTCGTGCTCGAGCGCGGAGTCGTCGAGCACGGTCGGCAGAGCGGTCTTCTGGCCGATGGGGCTGATGCCGCCGACGATGTAGCCGCTCTTGCGCTCGGCGTCCCTCGGGTCGGCCATCGTGGCGCGCTTGCCGCCGACCGCGGCGGCGAGCGCCTTGAGGTCGAGCATCGCGTCGACGGGCACGATGCCGAGGACGAATCCGACATCCGTCGACGCCATCAGCGTCTTGAAGACACGGCCCGGCTCGACTCCGAGCACCCGGGCGGCTTCGGCGCCGAAGTCGCTCGCGGCCGGGTCGTGCTCGTAGCCGCGCACGGCGAACGCGACCCCGGCCCGCGCGAGCGCGACGATGGCCAGGGTCGGTGCTGCGCCGCTCTTCTTCGCCACAGCTCACAGTCAACCAAACGCGTAGGCTCGGGAGGGTGATCGACCTCCCTCCCGGCCCGCCGCCGAACCTGCACCGCGGCCCGGGTGACGGCTGGGTCATGGGCCCCGACGGGCAGCGGTTCTGGGGCAAGTTCGGCGCGGCCGGGCTGCTGCTCGTGCACCCCGAATCGGGGGTCCTGTTGCAGCACCGCGTCGCGTGGTCGCATTTCGGCGGGACGTGGGGGATTCCGGGCGGCGCACGCCAGCCCGAGGAATCCGCCGCCGCCGGCGCCGTCCGCGAGGCGGTCGAGGAGGCCGGCGTGCCGGCCGAGCTCGTGCGCGTCGACTTCGAGTCCGTGCTCGATCTCGGCTGGTGGAGCTACACGACGGTCGTCGGCCACGTCGCCGACCACTTCGAGCCCGCCGTCACCGACGCCGAATCCCTCGAAGTCCGCTGGGTGTCTATCGCCGAGGTCGATTCGCTGGAACTGCATCCAGGCTTCGCGGATGCCTGGCCCCGTCTTCGCCCCAGCGTCGAGGAGATCAGCCGGCGGTTGGCCGGATCGGCCTAGGCCCGCGCACGGGCGGGAATCTCAGCCGGCTCCGCGAGCCGCAACGCGCCCTTCCACCGCACGAGCGCGCGGACCTGGCGCGAGGGGTCGTCCGCGAGGACCGCCATCGTGTCGTCGGGGACGAGGTAGTTCACCGCGAGGAATGACCGCACCTGCTCGGACTCGTCGTGGGCGAGCGAGCGCAGCACATGGCATGGGGTCGCCTCGTTGCGGGCGACGCAGCCGCGCACGCCCGCGTCGGGGTCCGCGGCGAGGGCTGCGAACACGTCGGCCGGCGTGTTGCAGCTTGCCGCCGCCGCCTCGCGGATCTTGGGGTTCGGGTCCGCGGCGAGCAGGCGCAGCCGGTTGAGCTTCGATTCCGTCACCGGAGGAGCGGGATGCAGCGCCGCGACCTCGGCCGGCGTGAGCTGCGACGGCGCAAACCGGCGCATCGCCTCGCGCTGGGCGGGCGTGTTGAACCGGATGCAGGACATGGCGCCAGGCTAACTCCGCCCGCTGTCGTCGGCGGCCTCGACGCGCGTTGCGCGCTTGGGGAACCAGGGCACGAGCGGCCAGATCCGCGCCTGGTACTCGGCGTATTCCGGGTACTTGGCGAGCGACAACTCCTCGGTGAAGCGCGTGGAGCCGAGGAAGAGCACGGTGAGGAGGGCCGCGCCTGCGACCGTCCACTGCCAGAGCGAGCCGGCGGCGACGCATCCGAAGAAGAACAGCAGCCACCACTGCGCCTGCTCGGCGAAGTAGTTGGGATGCCGCGAGACGCTGAACAACCCGGTGGTGACGAAGCGCTCCGCGGGCTCTCGCCCTGCCGCGATCTCCGCCTTCTTCCGATTCTGGAAGTTCCACTGCTGCTGGTCGGCGGCGGTCTCGACGACGAGCGCCGCGAGGAATGCGGCGGCGAGCAGGACATCCCAGGGCGTCAGCGGCGAGCCCGCCTGATAGGCGGTGAACGCCGGCAGCGCGATGAGGAGCAGCAGGATGTTCTGGTAGATGACGATGAAGAAGAGGTTGAACACCGCGAAGGCGCCGCGCGACATCCGCGCGCGCAGCACCGCCCAGCGGTAGTCCTCGCCGCCCGCCCGGTAGCCGCCCTTGCGCGCGAAGTTGAAGGTGAGCCGTGCCCCCCACAGCGTCACGAGCGCGGCCATGAGGTCGAGGCGGGTGTCGGCGAGTCCGGCGAAGCCGGCGAATACCCAGACATAGGCCACGGGCACGATCGACCAGAGCCGGTCGACCCAGGAGTGCTCGCCGGTGACGAGCGAGAGCACCCAGGTGAGGGCGCAGACTCCGAGCAGGATCCAGAGATCGGCTATGAGCGGGGCCATGCCTATGAGCATAGGCAGCGGCGAGGTCATCGGAGCCTCTTCGGGCCTCTTGCCTTTCCTATACTCTGGGTGACACGAGAGGGGATGGCGTGTCCGACGAGCAGCCGCTGCGCGAGCCTGCGCACAGCAACGAAGCGACGACAGCGCGCTTCGGCGACGACTTCCGCGACGCCCTGAACGTCGACGGCAGCGGCATCACCGCCGATGAGCTCGGCGCGATCAACTCGCTTCCCTTCGGCAGCGCACTGCTCATCGTGCGCCGCGGCCCGAACACCGGTGCGCGCTTTCTCCTCGACCATGATGTGACGGCCGCCGGCCGCCACCCCGACGCCGACATCTTCCTCGACGACGTGACGGTTTCGCGCCGCCACGCCGAGTTCGACCGCGTCGGGGCGAGCACGTTCGAGGTGCACGACCTCGGCTCGCTCAACGGCACCTACTACGACGGGGTGCGCGTCGAGTCCGCGGTCCTCGCCGATGGCGCCGAGGTGCAGATCGGCAAGTACCGCTTCACGTTCTACGCCTCGCGGGCCAAGGCGAACTAGTGGCCCGCGTGACCGGGCAGGCGCGGCCTGCGCAATCGCTGTTGAGCATCGGGCAGGTGCTCGCGAAGCTCACCCCGGAGTTCGCCGACCTCAGCCCCTCGAAGCTGCGCTTCCTCGAGGAGCAGGGCCTCGTCTCGCCGTCGCGGACCCCGAGCGGCTACCGCAAGTACGCCCCGGGCGATCTCGAGCGCCTGCGCCTCATCCTCACGATGCAGCGCGACCGTTACCTCCCGCTCAAGGTCATCGGCGACTACCTCGCCGACCTCGACCGCGGGCTCAGCCCGCTCCTACCGGGGCAGGCCGGGCCGAGCGTTCCCGGCATCCTGGCGACCGGCCGCCGCTTCACCCGTGAGGACCTGGTGCGCGAGGCGGGCGCGACTCCGCAGCTGCTCTCTGATGCCGTGACGGCATTGCTCATCCCGGCCGCCGACGTTTTCGGCGAGGACGCGCTCCACGTGCTCGCCTCGCTCGTCGACCTGCAGAGCCGCGGCATCGAGCCGAGGCATCTGCGGGCGCTGCGCGCCGCCGTCGAGCGGGAGGCGGGCCTCATCGAGAGCGCCGTCGCGCCGCTGGTCCGTCGGCGCGACGCCGCGAGCCGTGCCAAGGCCGCAGAGGCGGCGCACGACATCGCTCGCTCGCTCGACGTGGTGCGATCGCAGTTGCTGCGCGCCGCGATCGAGCGACTCGCCTGAGGACGGAATCCATAACTCTCAGGCTGAGCTTGAGAGTTCGACACGCCGAGAGATCGGATTCGAGCCCATTTCGTTGAGAGGGCCTGCGGCGACGGATAGCCTTAGGGCACACCCGGCGCCGATAGCGATCCCGAGAGGTCACACAGTGAGCGAAGTCAGCAGCACGGGCGGAGAAGACCGCCTCGACCTGCAGTACCTGTTCACCGACGGTCTGCCCGAAATGGACGACCAGGTCGGCTACAAGGGTGCCGTCGCCGCGCGAGCCGTCGGCATCTCGTACCGGCAGCTGGACTACTGGGCGCGCACCGCGCTCGTCGAGCCGACCGTCCGCGCCGCCGCGGGCTCGGGGTCGCAGCGCCTCTATGGCTTCCGCGACGTCGTCGTCCTCAAGCTCGTCAAGCGACTCCTCGACACCGGCATCTCGCTGCAGCAGATCCGCACCGCCGTCGACCAGCTCCGCCTCGCCGGCGTCACCGACCTCGCCGAGACGACCCTCATGAGCGACGGCGCGAGCGTCTACCTCTGCACCTCGAACGCCGAGGTCATCGACCTCCTCAATCAGGGCCAGGGCGTGTTCGGCATCGCCATCGGCCGCGTCCTGCGCGAGGTCGAAGCGAGCCTCGTCGACATCGACGCCTCGCTCGACCCCGAGGACGAACTCGCCGCGCGCCGCGCCGCGCGCAAAGCGGCCGGCTGAGCCGAACCGCCGCAGTCGGGCGCGATGGAAACCTACGCTTGCGCGTCCGCGCCGATCTTCGCGATGCGGATGACGCGGTCGAGGAGCTGGTCGAAGTTGTGCGCCATCTCCTGGGCGCTCTCGCCCGGCCAGATGTGCAGCGGTTTCGCGGCGCCCTGCGCCTGCTGCAGCGAGGTGCGCTCCGGCAGCTGCGGTGCGAGCACGAGCGGGCCGAACATGTCGCGCAGCTCCTTGATGCGGAACTGGTGCTCGAGCGACTGAGAGCGCACCCGGTTGACGATGATGCCGAGAGGCTGCAGGCGCGGCACGAGCCCGCGCCGGATCTCCTCGATGGCGCGCAGCGCCCGGTCGGCGGCCGCGACCGAGAAGAGGCCTGGCTCGGTGACGACGGCGACCCGGTCGGATGCCGCCCACGCGGTGCGGGTGAGCGCGTTGAGCGACGGGGCGCAGTCGATGAGCACGAGGTCGTAGTCGTTCTCCAGCAGCACGAGCGCGTCCTCGAGCTTCCAGATGTCACGCACCGAGGGGTGCGGGCCGTCGAAGTTGATGGCCGACGGGCTGCCGATCATGACATCGACGGTGCCGGGCCGCCCCCGCGTCCAGCCGCTCGGTGCGATCGCGGCGCGCACGATCTTCTCCTTCGGGGAGGCGAGCACGTCGGCGACGTTGAGGTGGCCTGCGATCTGGATGTCCATGCCCGTTGAGACGTCCGACTGGGGGTCGAGATCGACGACGAGGACCCGCAGCCCGCGCGCGAAGGCGGCCGAGGCGAGGCCCAGCGTCACGGTCGTTTTGCCGACCCCGCCCTTCAAAGAGCTGACGCTGAGAACATGCACGCAACGAACTTACCCGCGCCTCTTCGCAGGAACCTAAACATCGCCTGGGCGCTAGAGTGCATGGGTGGCAGACACGACCAGCAAGCGCCCCGTGGACTCCTCGGCCGCGCCGACGCGCACGTCGTCACCGGCGTCGCCGGCTGCAGCCGAGGACACCGATCTGAGCCCGGCCGAGGTGGGCGGCGCCGTCTCCGAACCCGACGAGACGGCGGGCGACGAGGTCGTCGCCGACCTCGAAGCGGACCTCGACGTCGACGAGGTCCAGGTCGTCGTCGACCTCCCCGAGGCGCAGCACGAGGCCCCGGAGGACGAGAAGGCCGTCGCGATCGACGACATCCCGGTCGACCCGGGCGAGGTCGTCGCACCGTCGACGCGCTCGGTGACCGTCGTCACCGCGGTCGCCCCGGTGTCGGGCCCGACGCCGGTCGAGATCCCCGCGACGGTCGTCGCGACCCCGATCACGGGGCCGACTCCGCTCGCGGCGAACAGCACCGGTCCGCAGCCCGCTTTCAGCACCTCGCGTCGCGACCGCCTCCGCGGCGAGATCTCCGATCAGCCGGAACCGGCCACGATGCTCACCGCCGACCGCATCCTCGACGGCCGCTACCAGAAGAAGAACGAGCCCACCGGCTGGTGGCGCCGCGCGGTCTGGTACCTCACGCTGAAGAACGTCAACCTCGGGGATTCCCCGGCCGAGCGCCACCGCAAGGAGCTCGACCACCGCATCCGCAAGACCTTCGATGGCACGACGCGGTTCGTCCCGATCCTCACCCGCAAGGGCGGCGTCGGCAAGACGACGGTGACGACGCTGCTCGGCATGGCCCTCGCGGACGTGCGCGACGACCGCATCATCGCGATCGATGCCAACCCCGACCGCGGCACGCTGCTCGAGCGCGTGCCGCGCTACACGCGCTTCACGGTGCGCGACGTCGTCGACCGGGCGCCCGGCATCGGCAGCTACACCGACTTCTCGGCGTACGTCTCGCGCGACGAGACCCGCCTCGACGTACTGGCCTCCGACACCGACCCCAACCTCTCCGAGGCGTTCAACGAGAACGACTACAACGTCGTCGCCGACCTCGTGTCGAAGTACTACTCGATCGCCCTCACTGACTGCGGCACCGGCATCGTGCACTCGGTGATGCGGGCGACGCTGCGCCGTGCCGACTCGATCGTCATCGTCTCCGGCGGCTCCGTCGACGAGGCGCGGCTCGCGAGCGAGACGCTCACCTGGCTCGACGCGAACGGCTACGCCGACCTCGTGCGCAACGCGATCGTCGCGATCAACACCGCGACCCACGGCACCAATCTCGTCAAACTCGACGAGATCGAATCGCATTTCCGCTCGCGGGTGCGCGACATCGTGCGGATTCCGTACGACCCGGTGCTCGCCGCCGGCTCCGTTGTTCCCTATCAGCACCTCAGGGCCATCACCAAGGAGGCGGCGCGCCAGCTTGCTGCGCTCGTCGTCGAGGGCCTGCCCGCGACGCGCGAGAAGGCCGTGCCGGCTGCTGTCGACGCGCTGGCCGAGGCGCCCGTCGAGGCCTGAGAGGGTGGCTGTCCGTGCTCTGCGCCTCTTCGGCGACCCTGTGCTGAGGACCGTCTCGGCGCCGATCGAGGTCCTCGACGCCGGCATCCGCTCTCTCGTCGACGATCTCGTCGACACGACGACGCCGCCCGGCCGGGCTGGAGTCGCCGCCCCGCAGATCGGCGTGAATCTGCGCGCCTTCAGCTACAACGTCGACGGCGCGGTGGGTTACCTCCTCAATCCGCGCATCGTCGAACTCGGCGGTGAGCCCGAACTCGTCGGCGAGGGCTGCCTGTCGCTGCCAGGGCTGTGGTTCGAGACGCCGCGCCACCCCTATGCGAAAGCGCTCGGCGTCGACCTCGACGGGAACGAGGTCGAGCTCTCCGGCGAGGGCGTCTTCGCGCAGATGCTGCAGCACGAGGTCGACCACCTCGACGGCCACGTCTATCTCGACCGCCTCGACAAGCCGACCCGCCGCGAGGCGATGAAGGCCGTCCGCGAATCGAGCTGGTTCTAGTTCTGCTGCTGCTCCCTTCTTTCCTTCCGTTTATAGATATATAGAGACCAGTAGTTCGACCCTTCGGGTCAGGTCGGGTGCACTTCTGTCGCACAGGGCAGGAACCCGGCCATGTCCTCCGGCCCGACGCCAGAAGTGCGATGACCGCAGTCGCCCTGCGGAATGCATCCCCGATTAGGCTGGATCCTCGTGGCAATCATCGATCCGGTCATCCCCGCTGATCCCTTCACGCTGGCGGGCCTCGACCACTGGCGCACGCTGCCCATCAAGCAGCAGCCGGTCTGGCCCGACGCGGAGGCTGCGCGCGCCGCCTCCGCCGAGCTCGCCACCTATCCTCCGCTCGTCTTCGCGGGCGAGGTCGACCAGCTGCGCGAGCGGCTCGCCAAGGCGGCGGAGGGCAAGGCCTTCCTGCTGCAGGGCGGCGACTGCGCCGAGACCTTCGCGGGCGCGACCGCCGACCAGATCCGCAACCGCGTCAAGACGGTGCTGCAGATGGCGGTCGTGCTCACCTACGGCGCCTCGGTGCCCGTCATCAAGATGGGCCGCATGGCGGGGCAGTTCGCGAAGCCGCGCTCGAGCGACACCGAGACCCGCGGGGATGTCACCCTGCCCGCGTACCGCGGCGACATCGTCAACGGCTACGACTTCACCCCCGAGTCGCGCCAGGCCGACCCTGCTCGTCTTCTCAAGGGCTACCACACCGCCGCTTCGACCCTCAACCTCATCCGCGCGTTCACGCAGGGCGGCTTCGCCGACCTGCGCGAGGTGCATTCCTGGAACCGGGGCTTCACCGACAACCCGCTGAACCAGCGTTACGAGGGCCTCGCGCATGACATCGACAAGGCCATCCGTTTCATGGAGGCCGCCGGTGCGAACTTCGACGAGATCAAGGCGGTGGAGTTCTATGCGAGCCATGAGGCGCTGCTCATGGACTACGAGCGCCCGCTGACCCGTATCGACTCGCGCACCGGACTGCCGTACGACGTGTCGGCGCACTTCGTGTGGATCGGCGAGCGGACCCGCGACATCGACGGCGCGCACGTCGACTTCCTCTCGCGCGTGCGCAACCCGATCGGCGTCAAGCTCGGCCCCGCGACGACCGCGGACGACATGTTCCGCCTCATCGACAAGCTCGACCCTGCGCGCGAGCCGGGCCGCCTGACCTTCATCACCCGCATGGGCGCCGGAAAGATCCGCGACGTGCTGCCGGGGCTGCTCGAGGCCGCCAAGTCTCACGGCGAGACGCCGCTGTGGGTGTCGGACCCGATGCACGGCAACGGCCTCACGACGCCCACCGGGTACAAGACGCGCCGCTTCGACGACGTCGTCGACGAGGTGAAGGGATTCTTCGAGTCGCACCGCGCCGTCGGAACGCACGCCGGCGGCATCCATGTCGAGCTCACCGGGGATGACGTGACCGAGTGCCTCGGCGGCTCCGAGATGATCGACGAGGCGACGCTGGCGACGCGCTACGAGTCGCTCTGCGACCCGCGCCTCAACCACATGCAGTCGCTCGAACTGGCGTTCCTCGTCGCCGAGGAGCTCGGCCAGTAGGTCGTCACCCCCCGGCGAATGTGCCGGAGATGGTCAGTGCGATGGTGCTGCCCTTCGTGAGCTGCTGCGTCGAGTCGGGGCTCTGGTAGGTCACCTGAAAGTACTTCTCGTTGCCGGTCACCGGGACGAAGCCGAGGCGCGACGGGTACTGGGGGACGAAGCCATCCGACTCGATGTCGTTGATCGCCTTGTTGAGCTTCTCGCCGACGACATTGGGCACCGGGAAGAGCTGGGCGCCCTTCGAGATGGTGAGCAGCATCGTGTCGCCGGGGCGGACGACCCCGCTGCCCTGCTCCGGGGCAGCGCTGATGACGCTGCCGTTCGGAACGGTGTTGTCGTACTGCTGCGTCGAGTGCGGTGAGACCTGCAGCTGCACCGCGGTGAGCTGTGCCTCGGCCTCGCTGAGCGGGAGACCGGCCACGTTCGGGACCGGGCCGGCCGACACGACAAGGTCGACGGTCGCGCCTTGGACGGTCTTGCCGCCCTGCGAGACGTCCGTCCCGATGCCGTCGATGGTCGCCGCGATCACGGCGCCCTTGGCGACGCCGGCAGTGAACCGGGTGTCGATCGCGCTGCCGACGATCGCGCCCTGGCCGGTGATCGCCGCCGTCGCCTTGGCCAGAGAGAGATTGGCGAGGACGGGCAGGGTGATGGGCTTCGGCCCCTGCGAGACGACGATCGTGACGGTGTCGCCCTTGTGCAGCGGCGTGCC
>JAJYBG010000067.1 GCA_021779075.1 Actinomycetes bacterium
GACGATGCTCCCGACGGCGCTGTCGGCGAACGTCATGCGGCGCGAGTTCCAGAGCGGCCGGAGGTACCCGATGAAGAAGAGACCGTCGACCAGGTGGGCCAACCACCGGAGCAGTGTCCGCGCGAGCCCGAGGGGACGCGCATCGGACTCGCCCACCACGGCGATCCCCATCAGCAGCTTGCCCGGGGTGACACCGAGGTACGCCTGCATGACCAGCGTCACGACGACGACGGTCACCACCCAGGGGTTGTGGAACCACGAGGTCACCGGCGGGGTGGTGCCGGTGAACGAGGCCGGCTCGCCCAGGAACGGGAACTGCGTGCCGATGCCTGCCGGCGCAAGGAACGCCACACCAGAAGCGATCGCGGCGTCCAGAAGCGCGGCCACCACCCGCATGGTCCAGCTCGCGTAGGCGGGTTCGAGGCGGTCGACGGCGCGCTGCGGAACAGCGAGATCGACGGACGTGCCCCCCGGAAGCGTCATAGCGCCATCGTGGCGCAGTGCCGGAAGCGGCGCAGGGGTTTCGGCCGAGACGTGCGCGATCGCCCGGTGCTCCGCGCGGCACACCAGGCGGCTCCGTGCGGAGCGGTGAACGGGCCGTGAGCGCTGCTCACCAACCGGTCGGCCTCGCTGCTGAACAGGACTGCTGTCCGCGGGGCCGCGGTCTATCCCTCCCGCACCGCCTTCCCGCTCGCGTCAGCGTCGTGCGGCTCACCATCGAGGCGACGGTCCAGTGCATCGGGTTCGAAAATGTGGTCTGCGGTGATGAGTGCCAGGCCGACGACGCCTGCGAGCTCGCCCAGCTCGGATGTGGTGAGTGAGAGGTTGCGCGTCGCAAGTGGGAGCGCCCGAAGGTAGACGCGTTCGCGGACTCCGTTCAGGAGGGTCTCTTCACACTCTGCGAGTCGGCCGGAGATGACGACCACCTCGGGGTTGAGGATGCTCACCAGGTCGGCGACCGCCTCGCCGAGCACGCGTCCGGCCTGGCGGACGAGGCGAACCGCGTCGCTGTTGCCGCGGTTGACGAGGTCGACCACGTCGGCGACGCCGGTCACCGGGAGGCCGGAGCTCTGGAGGTCGCGGATGAGCGCCCATCCGCTCGCGTACGCCTCGACGCACCCCAGGTTGCCGCACCGGCACTGCAGCTCAGGGGTGTCCAGGGGCACGGCGGCGCGTGTGTGCCCGATGTCGCCGGCACCGCCGTCGTTGCCGCGGATGATCTGGCCGTTGAAGACGAGCCCGGAGCCGACTCCAGTGCCGAGCTTGAGGCTGATGAGATTACGGCTGTTGTGCAGGCGAGACTCGGCCACCGCCCGCGCGTTCGCGTCGTTCTCCACGAGAACGGCCACGTCGTACGAGTCCGCGAACCACTGAGGGATGTCGAAGCGGTCCCAGCCGGTCATGATCGGGGGGTTCACGACGCGCCCGGCCCCGAACTCCACCCGTCCGGGGACTCCGACGCCGATTCCCCAGACCTCTTCGCCGTGCTGAATCTCACTGAAGGCCTTTTGCACGTCGGTGAGCACTCTTTCGGGGCCTTCCCAGACGTTCACCGAGCGCGTCACGTGGCGGAGGGCGGTGCCCGCCAGGTCGCACGCTGCGACCGTGAACCCAGATGCGCCGATGTCGGCTGCCAGCAGGATCGCGCGGTGCCGGTTGAGCGCAAACCGATTCGACGGTCGTCCACCGGTGGACTCTGCGCCTCCCGCGGGGATGATCAGCCCGCCGGCAAGCAGGGCCGCTAGACGCTGGTTCACCGTGGAGCGCGACAGGCCCGTGATCTGGATGATCTCGGTCCTGCTCAGCATGCCGCGATCGCGAAACAGTGAGAGCACGTCGGAGACGTGTGAACCGCCTTCGGTGCCGGTCATCGGTTCCATCGTCCTCGGACTCCGTCGCGATCGGTGAGGCTCAGTGAGACGATCGAACTCTACAAGGAAGGCGTAACTACCGCCACTTTCGTCTTGCGTGCGATCGAAAGGGGGGGTAGTTTCTCCTCATTGGCACGCTGTAGTGCCCTGACACCCTCAAGGACGAAGATGTTCAGCACAGCTGGCCCACGGGCCCACGCACTTCGGATCGTCGTCCCCCTCGTTGCCGGAGTCCTCACCCTCGGCGCGTGCTCCAGCAGCACGTCTGGGTCAGGGGCGACAGGAACAACCGGTCCCGCGACGGCAAAGGCCGCCACGCCGGCCAACGTCGCCGCCGTGATCAAGGGCCTCGACAACCCGTTCTTCCAGGCCATGCAGGACGGGATCAACGGCGCCGCCACCAAGGACGGCGCGAAGGTCACCATCCAGGCCGCGACGGACATCACCGACACGACCGGTCAGGCCGACCGCCTGACCACGCTCGCCGGCCAGAACTTCGGCTGCTACATCGTCAACCCGATCAGCGGGACGAACCTCATCCAGGCCCTGAGCCAGGTCTCCACGGCCGGCAAGCCGATCGTCAACATCGACAACCCCGTCGACGCCAGCGCCGCCAAGACCGCCGGCATCAACATCGCGACCTACATCGGCACCAACAACACGGCCGCAGGCGGCAAGGCCGGCACCTTCCTCGCCGGGACGCTCCCCGCAGGCGCCAAGGTCGCGGTCATCGGCGGCACCGCCGGCGACGTCACCAGTGCCGCACGCGTCACCGGCTTCACGAGCGCCGCCGCCGGAAAGCTAACGGTCGTCCAGGAGACCGCCGCGAACTGGAACCGAGACCTCGCGCTCACCGCGGCAACCACGATCATCGCGGCGCACCCCGATCTCGCGGGCTTCTTCGTCGCGAACGACGACATGGGGTTGGGGGTCGTGAAGGCGATCCAGAACGCGGGCCTGACCGGCAAGATCCTGGTCGTGAGCGTCGACGGGAACAAGGACGCGCTGCAGTCCATCCAGTCGGGTGGCCTGACGGCGACCGTCGCGCAGTACCCGTACGCGATCGGTTCCCTCGGACTCGAGGCGTGTGAGGTCGCCGTGGCGGGTGGAAAGCTACCCGCCACGATCGAGTCGCCCACCGCGCTCGTGACGTCCGACCTCGCCGCAGCTGCGATCGCCGCATTCCCCCAGCCGTTCACGGCCTTCGCCGACCCGTTGACGAGCCTGTTGCCCAAGAAGTAGCCCATAGGTGCGCTCTCCCGCACGTAGGGAGAGCGCACCTACCTCCAAAGGACGGGTCGAGCCATGCCCCTCGAAACACCACTCCCCGCTGAGCGCTCACCAGGACTGGAGCGCAGCACCGTGCCAACCCCGCCGGGGTCTCGGGCCAGCACGAAGGCCCCCCACCGTATGGCCCCGATGCTCGCCAACATCCGCGAGTTGAGCTTTTGGGCGGAGAACGCGGCGTCCATCGGCCTCGTCGCGCTCGTGATCGTGTTCTCCTTCCTCAGCCCGGCGTTCCTGACGCTCGGCAACATCCGCGCGATGCTCATCGCGGCCGCGATCCTGGTGATCCTGGCCGTGGCTCAGGCGTTTGTGATCACGACGGGCGGCATCGACCTGTCCATCTCGGCGACGATGACGCTCGGCGCGGTCGGCTTCGGCTTGTCCTGGTCGGCCGGACGCGGATTTGTGATCTCCACCGTGATCGGCATCCTCACTGCTGCCCTCGTCGGCCTCGTCAACGGGCTCCTCATCGCCCGCGGCAAGGTGACCGACTTCATCGCCACGCTCGCAACCCTCTCCGTCGCGACGGGACTCGCCCTGATCCTCTCCGACGGCAAGCCCATCGCAGTCAACAGCAGTCAGCTGCTGAGGCTCACCACAGGCTCGATCGGCATCTTCGGCTACCCGATCATCCTCGCCGCCGTCATCGGGGCCGTCGCGTGGTTCGTCATGTTCCGCACCCGATTCGGCCTGCACGTGCAGGCAGTCGGTGGCAACGATGAGAGCGCCATCGCCAACGGGATCAGCGCGGTCCGGGTACGCATCGCGACGTACCTGATCGCGGCGGGCCTCGCGGGAGTCGCCGCACTCCTCCTCGTCGCCCGAATCGGGGCGGCCGAACCCGCCATCAACACCCAGTACCTGCTGAACTCGATCGCCGCCGTGGTCCTGGGTGGCGTGAGCCTGACGGGCGGCAAGGCCAAGATCGTCGGCCCGATCGTCGGTGCACTGCTGCTCACCGCACTGACCAACGGGCTCACCCTCCTCGGGGTGTCCCAGTTCTACCAGCCGCTCGCCGTCGGGATCGTCGTCGTCCTGGCAGCCCTACTCACGAGGTTCCAGAAGAAATGACCACGTCGCCCAGCCTGTCCCCGGTCTCGAATCCCGGAGCCGATGTCCTGCTCACAGCGGAGAACATCACGAAGTCGTTCGGTGGCATCCATGCGCTCAAGAGCGCGTCGATCACGATGCGCCGGGGCGAGATCACCGCTCTGATCGGTGACAACGGCGCCGGTAAGTCCACGCTCGTGCGTTGCCTGTCAGGAATCCACAAGCCGGACAGCGGAACAATTACCCTCGACGGTGAGCAGGTCGTCTTCGAGACCCCGCACCACGCCTCCCAGAGCGGAATCGAGACAGTCCATCAGAACCTCGCCCTCGTCGAAGAGCTCGCGGTTTGGCAGAATTTCTTCCTCGGCCGGGAGTTGACGCGCAGGCTCGGGCTCATCCGCACGTTGGACCGCAAGGCGATGAAGGCCCACGCCGCGGAACTCCTGCAGGACCTCGCCGTCAACGCGCCATCGGTGACGAGCAAGGTTCGCAGGCTCTCCGGTGGGCAACGCCAGGCTGTGGCGATCGCGCGGGCTGCCGGTCGAAACTCAAAGATCGTCATCATGGACGAGCCGACGGCCGCACTGGGGGTACAGGAGACCGCCCGCGTCGAGCACGTCATCAACACCTTGCGCGACTCGGGTGTCGCCGTCCTGCTCATCAGCCATAACTTCGACCAGGTCATGCGGTTGGCCGACCACATCTGGGTCATGCGCGCCGGAGTGGCCGTCGCGGGACGGCGAGCCTCCGCGACGAGCGGCGACGAGCTCGTCGCACTCATCACCGGCGCACGAGCGGCGTAGCGGCGACATGTCTCCCCTCATCAGCGGTGCCGCGAACCGCAACCTGGTCGGCATCCACGCAGGCGTCTGGGTCAGCGACTGGTCCCCCACCTCGGCGCGACACGCCATCAGCGAGAGCGCGGCCGCAGGCTTCGACCTGATCGAGATCCCTGTCGCGGACCCTGCCACGACGGACCTCGCGCTCACCGCACGCCTTCTCGAAAGTCACTCGATCAGCTCAGTCGTCTCCCTGGCGCTCAGCCCGGACTGCGACATCAACACCGAGGACGCGGCCACGTCCGCCCGAGGAGAGAAGAAGCTCTCCGACGCGGTTCGGTTCGCGCGCGACACCGGCTCGACCTACGTCGGCGGGGTGCTGTATTCCGCAATGACGAAGTACGACCACATCTCGACGGAGGCCGCCAGGGAGAACTCCCTCGGAGTGCTGCGCCGCATCGCGAACATGGCGCTCACGTCAGGCATCTCGCTGGGGATGGAGTATGTCAACCGGTACGAGAGCAACCTGCTGAACACCGCCGCGCAGACCGTGGAGTTCATCCGCGAGCTGGACATGCCGAACGTCGTCGTCCACCTCGACACGTTCCACGCCAACCTGGAGGAGACCAGCCAGGGCGCGGCAGTGAGGGACTCTGGCGGGCTCCTCGGGTACATCCACGCGGCGGAGAACCACCGCGGGTACCTCGGGTCCGGCTCGATCGACTGGCCCCACCTGTTCGACGCGCTCGCCCGGACGGGCTACTCAGGTCCCATCACGTTCGAGTCCTTCTCGCGTGCCGTGGTCTCACCCGGTACTGCCGATGACATCGGCTTGTGGCGCTCCCTGTGGGACGACCCCGCACCCCTGGCGCGCCATGCCCACGACTTCCTCCGCAGCCAGCTCCACGCCACCCTGTCCGTGCACACCGATCACTAAGGAACTCGACATGCCCATCAACAAGCTTGGCGTCCACGCCCTCGTCTTCACCGGAGGCACCACGCCCGCCGAGGTCGAGTACACCGTCACCCAAGCCAAGCAGTCGGGGTTCGACATCCTCGAGATCTCCCTGCACGACGCCGTCAACCTCGACGTCGCGCAGGCTCGGACCGCATTGCGGGCTGCCGGGCTCGACGTCGTGTGCTCGCGCGGGCTCGCATTCGACGCAGACGTCTCCAGCTCCGACGCCGCGGTCGTGGCGCGAGGCGCGAGACTCCTGCAGGACTCCTTGCAGATCACGGCCGAACTCGGCGGCACACACTTCACCGGAGCGCTGTATAGCGCACTCGGGAAGTACGGTCAGCCACTGAGCGCTGCGGGTCGCGCCAATGTCGTCGCCGTCCTACAGGACCTCGCAACGGATGCACGGACCAAGGGCATGACCCTCGGCCTCGAGGTCTGCAACCGCTACGAGACCAACGTCATCAACACAGCCAGCCAGGCGCTTCGGCTCGCGGACGACATCGGCCACGACAACGTCCTGATCCACCTGGACAGCTACCACATGAACATCGAGGAGGACGACTTCGTCCGTCCGATCCTGCTGGCCGGGGACCGCCTCGGCTACATCCACGTCGGTGAGAACCACCGCGGGTATCTCGGCAGCGGACACCTCGACTTCACTTCGTTCTTCCACGCCCTCGGTCAGATCGGCTACACGGGAGCGATCACGTTCGAGTCGTTCTCATCCGCGGTCGTGTCCCCGACGCTGTCCAACGACCTCGCGATCTGGCGCAACCTCTGGGACGACGGCCCAGCCCTCGCCTCGCACGCCCACGGCTACCTCACCAGCGCACTCGAGGGAAACCGTGTCAGCGCCTGAATCGCTCGACGCTCTTGCCGAGCGGGCCGTTGCGCTCGTCCGGCCAGGGACGCGCGCGATCCTCGGCATCACCGGGAGCCCAGGAGCGGGCAAGACGACGCTCGCCGAGAGCCTCACCGAGCGGGTCAACCTTCTGACGACAGCGCGCGGCGGGAACGACGGCTTCGCCGCGAACCTCTCGATGGACGGGTTCCACCTGGCCAACGCCACGCTCGACCGTCTCGGGATCCATGACCGCAAGGGTGCGATCGATACGTTCGACGGCTGGGGGTTCGTCTCCCTGCTGCGCCGCCTGCATGTCGAGCTCGACCACACCGTCTTCGCGCCCGGCTTCGACCGGGGCGTCGACGAGGGCGTCGCGGGACAGGTCGCGGTCTCGCCGGCGACCCAGCTCGTCGTCGTCGAGGGCAACTACCTCCTGGTCGACGCCGAACCCTGGGACCAGGTCAAGGGCCTGCTCTCGGAGGCATGGTTCTGCGAGACGTCCGCAAGCGAGCGCTTGCGGCGGCTCGTGGACCGCCATGAACGACACGGACGTAGCCCCGCGGCTGCGCGCGAGTGGGCGGAATCCGTTGACGGCAAGAACGCGGTGCTCATCGAGGCGACGCGAACCCGCGCCGACCTCGTGGTCTCCGGTTCGACCGCTTTGGTCGTCTAGCGGCGCCTCTCAACTCGATGTCGTCCGTTCGATCCACGACTGCGACCTCGTGAATGGGGATGTCGTGACGGGTGGCAGGCAGGCTCAAGCGTGACGCGCCGTGAAGGCGCTGGTGGGTCGCCGGGCGGGGAGATGGTCGACGCGGCAGAGCAGGCGATCGTCCCGTCAGAGGTCGCGACTGGCCGCCCCGGCTTCGCGGGAGCCGACTAGCTCGTGCGGCAGGCCGTCGCCCCGCGTCACCCGCCGTACGCGAAGACGACCCTCCCGTCGCCGTCCAGCACGCGTGCGCGCGGCCCGTCGGCGACGTCCAGCTCGACCCGCAACGATCCGTCCCCCTGTGCGGCGTGCACCGCGTACACGTAGCTGGTGTTCGTCAGCGAGACCGCCGTGGTCCGCGCG
>JAJYBG010000068.1 GCA_021779075.1 Actinomycetes bacterium
CCGACCCCCGCGTAGGCGCCCGCGATGCCGAGGTGCCCAGGCTGGAATGCTGGACTCGACGCAAACCCCTCCGCCGGGCGCGGCGTGGCGGCGAAGCCCGCCGCCCGGCTGTGGGCGTCCACATCTGCGGCGAGTTCGGCCACCCCATCCGTGCCGAGTGCGTGCAGCGCGTCCAGCACCAGGCGGTCGCCGAGCAACTGGTGGATGTCGTACAGGTGCCGACCCGTGCCGCTCAACCGGCCGCTGTCGGTCACGGCGGCGGTGTGCAGGGCCGAGAGCTTCTCGAGCAAGGTGCGCTCGGGTGCGAGCACGTGCGCGGTGAACGGCGCGAACTCCTCCCAGTCGTCGTCGGCGACGCCGAGCTGCTGGGTGCTGACCTCGGCGAGCATCGAGCGGATCGACACCTCAGTCGACGGGTGGGCGCCGCCCCGGCTGCCCAGTTCCAGGAGCACACCCGCAGTGAGATCGGCATCCGGG
The DNA here is from genome assembly GCA_021779075.1 of Actinomycetes bacterium. Classification (GTDB taxonomy): domain Bacteria; phylum Actinomycetota; class Actinomycetes; order Actinomycetales; family Microbacteriaceae; genus Gryllotalpicola. The sequence goes on from JAJYBG010000068.1 coordinate 478, forward strand.
TAGGACGCCGGGTACTGGTAGGTGGCGAATCGCTTGATTCCCGTCGTCGATCCGGCGGGAATCGGTGCAAGCCCAAGGTGGGCACCGACATCCGCATGCACCTGCTTCAGCACGCGGTCCCGAGCGCTGTTCGAGGTATCGTCGGGGAACACCGCGAGCAGGTCGATGTCCTCGGAGAATCGCTCCACGATGCCGAAGGCGCGGCTGAGGCTCGTGCCGCCCTTGAACAAGAACGACACGTCCGCCGAGTCGCCGCCGTGAAGCGTGATGGATCGTGTCGGTTGCGCAGTGCGGAGCATCTCGATCGCCCAGAAGTCCTTCTCCAGGAAGGAAGGCCGGACATCGACCGCGTCGGCCGCCTGCTGCACGAGCACCGCGAGGGTGTCAGGGTCATCGCGCAGCCGCGAGCTCATGCGCGCAGGCTCTCTACGCGCTCCGACAGCTCGGCGAACCAGTCACGCACGGCACGGCTCGACTCGCCCGGCACGGCGGTGCGGAGCAGGACGGGCCGAATACTGCCGTCGGCTACCGCTTCGCGTACCTGCTCGACCAGGGCATCCCAACCCGCTTCGACATAGATGTGCGGCTCCCGGAGCAGTTCCAGCAGGGCGATTTCTTTCGCGTTGAGGTCGACGCGTGCGAGATTCGACCGGGTGAGCAGCCTGGTGTGCTTCAGCTTGCGACGGGAGCCGATCGTCGCAAGCTCGACCACCGCCGGCACCTGCGTGGTAACCCCCCAGGCGCGAGCCGCCGAGTAGCCGGCCGGCCCCACGCCGCGCTCACCGAGCACGAGATTCGCGACGTCGGTCTCAGGGGGCGTCGTCATGCCGTATCGGGTGGGCACTCCCTTGTAGTAGACCCCCGGCCGCATCCGCACCAGCTCACCGGCCTTCACCGCGCGCGACAGCGCCTTCCGCACCGCTGTCGGGCTGCCCGGAAGCGTCTCGACGCGCACGAAGGAGCGAGCCGGGGTGGCGCGGATCGTGTCGGTGACGGTAGCCATGTCACAAAAGTGTAGCAATCGTGTGACGTAGCGCCGACATCGGTCGGGAGAGGTCACTCATCGGCGCGCCCCTCGACGATGGCGAGGAAGGCGATCAACTCGAAATCGTCCAGCCCCGCAATGGTCTGAACCAGAGCGGTGGTGCGGCCAGGGCTGAAGAGGCTGTCGATGTCGCGCTCTTCGGTGACGTCGACCATGGAGCGGATAGCCTCCGTGAGCAGCTGGCTGTACTTGCCCATCTCGGCCCCGTCGCGGGTGGCGGCATTGAAGATGCGACACACCTCCCACGCGGGCTCATCACGGTTGCGGCATCCGGCGCGGATAAGGTCTAGCAGGTATTTCACCTCGGTGTGGTCGGCGATGACGTTGCCCTCGTCGTCAAGGTAGACGAGGTAGTACGGGTGCAGCCGGTTGCCGCGGTGGAGCATCTCGTCGGCGTTGATGTTGCGCAGCGCGAACAGCGCCCCGGGCTTGAGGCCCTTCTCCGGTTGCGCGGGAACGACGGCGTGGAGTCCTTTCGGGGTCGTGGAGAGGTCGCCGTACTCCTTGATGTAGCCGAGCAGGTCCATGCGGAAGTCATTCAGACCGAGATCCGTGATCGAGACCCCGGTGCGCACGTCTTCGAGTTCGATCACCTCGTCCTGGAGCTTGCGGAGCTGCTCCTTGCGGAAAGCGGCATCGCTGGCCTCCTGGGTGAGCACGTTGTCATCGGCGGTCGCAGCAAGGTCGACGATGACCATGCGATCCTCGACCCGCTCCTTGAGGTTGATGTACTCGTCGAGGGAGATGTCGGGCCAGAAGTTCACGAGTTGGATGCGCTCGTTCGTCGACCCGATCCGATCGATACGGCCGAATCTCTGGATGATCCTGACCGGGTTCCAGTGGATGTCGTAATTGACCACGTAGTCGCAGTCCTGAAGGTTCTGGCCCTCGGAAATGCAATCAGTGCCGATGAGTACGTCGATCTCATTCGACTCCTTCGGCATGACGAGGTGCCGCTGCTTCGACCGGGGCGAGAACAGGGTGAGCGTCTGCTGGAAGCCGTAGCCCTTGCCGAGCGTCGTGCTCGGGTTGCCCTGGCCGGTGACCAGCCCCGACTCGTAACCGTGACGCTTCAGCGCAGGACTGAGTTCCCGGTACAGATAGGAGGCAGTGTCAGCGAAGGCAGAGAAGATCAGCACCTTGCGGTTGCCGGGGTTGATCGGCTCGGCGAACTTCGCCTCGATCAGCTCCTTGAGGATGCGCAGCTTCAGATCATGTTCGGGGGTGATCGCCTCGACGGAGGCGAGGAGCCGTGAGATGACGAGCCCGTCGTGGGAGAGGTCGCGGTTCCACGACTCGACATCCATATCGGCAAGGTCGATCTGCACCTTCTTGCCGACCGTGCCGCTCGTGGGGAACTCGAAGTCGTCATCGTCGGCATCCATGTCGGCCAGGCTCGATGCGACGTCCGTGACCGCGCTGGCGTGGTTGTCGATCGCCTCCAGCGCCTCCGCGACGGTCATCTCCAGGCGGTTAAGCGTGAGGCGGAACGCCTCGACGCTGCTCTCCAACCGCTTCAGGAGGTTGACGGTCATCAGCTTCTGGATGCCCTTTTCGCGGTTCGCCGCGCCGAGGTTCGCGACCGAGCCGCCCGCGATGTTGCGGCCACCGCCGACGTTGCCGTAGAGCAGCTCGTACTTCTCCGCCCGGCTGGGGAAGACATAGGCGAGCGGTGCGTAGACCGCGAGCGTGAGTGACTGGAGCTGGTCGAAGATCTCGTTGAAGGTCGGCGCGCCCGGCAGATCGGTCAGTGGTGCACGCACTGATTGCGGTGGCCGCCGCTCGGGGAATGCCCCGATGTCGGAAGTGTCATAGAACGCTTGGATGTGCTTGCGCGAGCGTGCGATCGTCACCGCGTCGAGCAGCTCGAAGAAGTCGAAGTCGAGGCGCGACAAGATCGCCTCAGACGTCCGCTCGTCGGTCGGCAAGTGCGACCACTCGTTGAAGGCGCGCTGCGCTTGTCGAAACACCTCTTCCACGGTGGTGGAGATATTGAGCTTCGCCGCAAGCTGCGCGGAGTCGCCCTCGTACGCCAGGGCGAGCTGATTCCGCAGATCATTGAAACGGTTGTTCACGGGCGTCGCCGAGAGCATGAGCACCTTCGTCTTTACGCCCTCACGGATCACCTTGCGCATCAGGCGCTGGTACCGCGTCTCCTTCTCGGTCGTGAAGTCGGCGTTGCGGAAGTTGTGGGACTCGTCGATGACCACGAGGTCGTAGTTGCCCCAGTTCACCCGGTCGAGCGGGATACCGAGCGACTCGCCGGATTCGCGAGATAGATCGGTGTGAGCGAGCACGTCGTAGTTGAAGCGGTCCTTCGCGAAGACGTTCGTCGTCAGATTCGCGTTGTAGTTCGTCCAGTTCTCAGCGAGCTTCTTCGGCGCGAGCACGAGCACGCTCTTGTTGCGCAACTCGTAGTACTTGATGACGGCAAGCGCGGTGAACGTCTTCCCCAGGCCGACCGAGTCGGCGAGGATGCAGCCGTTGTAGGTCTCCAGCTTGTTGATGACGCCCGTCGCCGCGTCCTTCTGGAAGTTGTAGAGCGCGTTCCAGATCGCGGTGTCCTGATAGCCCGTCAGGTCGTTCGGGAGCACGTCCTCGCTGATGTCGTCGAGGAACTCGGAGAAGAGGTTGTCGAGGATCAGGAAGTAGACCCGCTGGGGCGAGTTCTCGGCATACACGGACGCGATGTGGTCGTAGACCGTCTGCGTCACGTCATCGAGCTGCTCCGAGTTGTGCCAGATCTGGTCGAAGAGCTGCACGAACTGGCGAGTCTCGCTCGCGCCCTCGAACTTGGTGACGTAGTTCGACGTCGCCGGTCCGCGCTCGTAGCCGAGGTCCGCGGTCGTGAATCCCTGGATCGGGAAGTACGCGGCCGCATCATCCACGGCAGCAAGCGGCTGCATCGGAGCACCCGTGCGGTTCGAGCGGAACGTCACCTTCTGCCGCACCCACTCGGCGCACTCGCGCGCGATGGCGCGCTGCGTGAGCTTGTTCCGCAGCCGGATCTCGAACTCCGAACCGTAGAGCGTCGACTCCGAGCCACGGCTATGCCGCATCTCGAACTGACGACGCTCCGGCGAAGGCTTGTCCGTCGCCTTCGCGGTGTTGAACGACGGAGCGGTGAAGATGAACTCCAGCTCCTTGATCTGCGACAACTCCCGCTTGAGCGCCTCGAACGCGAAGATCGAGAACGTCGACGCGGCGATGCGCAGCTTCGAACCTGGCCGGATCTCCGCCATCATGTCGTCGCCAAGCAGCTCGTTGACGTTGTCGATGATGCGCACTCAGTCCCGCCCTCCCGTCGAGCCCAGATCGTCAGAACCCGAAGCACCCTTGCGCCGCACCCACTCATCGAGCTCGGGCACCTGGGGCTTCCAGAGCCGCCCGATCTTGTGAGCGGGCATCCCCTTATCGGCAATCCAGGTGTACACGGTGTCCTTCGTGATGCCGAGGTGGCTCGTGACGTCGCCGGCAGACAGCCAAGGTCCCGCCATCGGCCCCTCACCTCCGTTCATGCGCTGCGCCCTCACGCTACCGACGCCGCAGGCCGCTTGAGGCGTGTTGGCCCCGGTATGCCCGGTGGAGATTGCTCGGAGGGGCACCAGACGCGCAAAATCACCCCCGAACAGGTGACAATGCCAGAGATATAGCGTGCGAGCCGGGCGCAGTGCGCTCGGGCGCGGCGGCGGATTCCGCTACGGGCCCCGATCACCGTCCCGAGCATGTCGAACGACACGGCAGCGAGTTCGTCTCCGCGCGGGCCGCTTCTGCTGTCGGCGTGCCGAACCGCACCCGCGGCGAACGACCCGATCGCGATCCACGACCTTTCGGATCGTGGGAACCGGCGATTCACCAGGATTTTTCGGTCGGGGCATTGACATTTGTCGGGGCGACAGGATTTGAACCTGCGGCCTCCCGCTCCCAAAGCGGGCGCTCTACCAAGCTGAGCTACGCCCCGTGGGCGAGGGGATGACGGGAATCGAACCCGCACCATCAGTTTGGAAGACTGAGGCTCTGCCATTGAGCTACATCCCCGAACCGCCCGAAGGCAGCCTTCCGAGCCTACCCCACGGTCCGGGCGCCGCCCAAGAGCGCGTCGGCCCTGCGCGCCGGGGGCGCCTCCAGAACAGCTGACCATGCGACACGCGCCGGACCTCACGCCTGGCAGGCCGGGCACCAGTACAGCTTGCGGTTCGCCAGCAGCTGCATCCGGATCGGAGTGCCGCAGACCCGGCACGGCTCGCCGGCGCGGTGGTACACCCAGTGGCGCTCGTCGCGGCTCGCCATCGCCCTGACCCAGTCGTCGGAGCTCAGATCATCCATCGTCATCATCTGCCCGGTCGCGACGCCGACACCGAGCAGGTACACCCAGTCGCGCCACAAATCGCGGCACTGCTGCTCGGTCAGCGCACGGCCCGGCGTGAACGGGTCGAGGCGGGCCCGGAAGAGCAGCTCCGCGCGGTAGACGTTGCCGATGCCGCTGACGACGGACTGATCCATGAGCAGCAGCGCGATCGGCGCCGACTTCTTCCGGATGGCCGCGACGACGCGGTCCTCCGCCGCCGGCGAATCGTCGTCGAGCGGGTCCGGGCCGAGGCGCGCGATCACCGCACTCACCTCATCGACGGTGAGCACCTCGCAGGCGGTCGGCCCGCGCAGGTCGGCGCACGCCGTCTCCGTGAGCAGGCGCACCCGGACCGCACCCACCGGATCGGGCGGGAACGCGAAATCGGAGTCGTCCTCCTTCTCCGACTCGGCCATGTGGAGGCGGGCGCGGCGGGGCGCGCCCATCGAGCGGACCGAATCCTCCCCCGCCAGGTCGTCCACACCCAGGACCGTGCCGCGGTGGTTGGTCTGCCCCATGCGGCCGCCCGCGGAACGGATCGTGGCATCCGTCGAGATCTCCCCGGCGAAATCCCAGGCGCCGTAGATGCCGAGGTGCACGCGCAACCACAGACCCCCCTCGAACTCGAGGAACATCTGCTTGCCCACGGCGATGGCCCCCGTCATCACCCGGCCGTTCAGCAGCGCGGCGCCATCGGCGAAGCGCCCCTGCGGCGACGACACCCGGACGGCATGCCCGACGAAGTTCCGCGCGAACTGGCGCGCGATGCGGTGGACGGAGTGCCCCTCCGGCACTAGCGCTCGATGCCCTTGCCGACGATGTCGCCCGTCGCCTCGAACTCGGCGATCTGAGCGATCCGGCGCACGTGGCGCTCCTCGCCGCTGAACGGCTCCGCGAGGAACACGTCGATGAAATGCGTCGCCTCGTCGACCGTGTGCTGGCGGGCGCCGATCGCGATGACGTTCGCGTCATTGTGCTGGCGGGCGAGCAGCGCGGTGCTCTCGTTCCAGACCAGGGCGGCGCGGATGCCGTCGACCTTGTTCGCCGCCATCTGCTCGCCGTTGCCGCTGCCGCCGAAGACGACGCCGAACGCCGCGACGCCGGCGCGCTGGTCGCGGACCACCCCGAGCGCGGCGTTGATGCAGAACGCCGGGTAGTCGTCGAGCGCGTCGAACTCCTTCGGCCCGTGATCGACGACCTCGTGCCCGGCATCCGCCAGATGCTGCTGCAGGTGGCGGCTGAAATCCAGACCCGCATGGTCGGTCGCGATGTGGATGCGCATGCCCCAAAGCCTAGGGTTGGAGGCATGCCCGGAGAGAACCTGACCCGCATCGAAGCAGCCGAGCGCAGGGGCGCCGTCCAGACGCACTCCTACGATGTCGTACTCGATCTCACCCAGGGCGCCGAGACGTTCCGGAGCACGACGACGGTCGCGTTCGCGGCCCGAGCCGGGGCGGCCACGTTCATCGACTTCATCACCAGGACGGTCCACTCGGTGACGCTCAACGGGGTGGCGCTCGACGTCGCCGCCGTGAACGACGGCGTGCGGATCCAGCTCGCCGACCTGCACGCCGAGAACACCCTCGTCGTCGATGCCGACGCGCTCTACACCAACACCGGCGAAGGCCTGCACCGCTTCGTCGACCCCGCCGACGGCGAGGTGTACCTCTACAGCCAGTTCGAGGTGCCCGACTCCCGACGCGTCTTCGCCGTGTTCGAGCAGCCCGACCTCAAAGCGACCTACCGCTTCACCATCACGGCGCCCGCGCACTGGACAGTGTTCAGCAACTCGCCCACCCCCGCGCCGATCTTCGCCGGCCCCTCCGCAGGCACCCGGGAGGACGCGAGCACCTGGATCTTCGAGCCGACCGTCCCGCTCTCCTCCTACATCACGGCGATCGTCGCCGGGCCGTACGCCGGCGTGACGGATTCCCTGGTCTCCGCCTAGATCGGAA
>JAJYBG010000009.1 GCA_021779075.1 Actinomycetes bacterium
TGGAGTAGGTCCCAAGGGTTGGGCTGTTCGCCCATTAAAGCGGTACGCGAGCTGGGTTTAGAACGTCGTGAGACAGTTCGGTCCCTATCCGCTGCGCGCGCAGGAAATTTGAGAGAAGCTGACCCTAGTACGAGAGGACCGGGTTGGACGAACCTCTGGTGTGTCAGTTGTTCCGCCAGGAGCACCGCTGATTAGCTACGTTCGGAATGGATAACCGCTGAAAGCATCTAAGCGGGAAGCCGACCTCAAGATGAGATTTCCATCCCGCAAGGGGAGAGGCTCCCAGCCAGACGACTGGGTTGATAGGCCGGATGTGGAAGTGGGGACGAAAGACCCATGCAGCTGACCGGTACTAATAAGCCAACAACTTGTTTACAACTACATTTTTTTGATGTTTCGCGTCCACTGAGTGGTTCCCGATCTACGGTCGGCAACCAAGACGCCCCTAGGGCTTTTATGCCTGGGGGCTTGTCGGAGCTTGATCTTAATGATCGAAAGAGTTTCGGCGGCCATAGCGAGAGGGAAACGCCCGGTCACATTCCGAACCCGGAAGCTAAGGCTCTCAGCGCCGATGGTACTGCAGGGGCGACCCTGTGGGAGAGTAGGACACCGCCGGACATCCATTACGGAAGAGGCCATCCAGTACCTGGATGGCCTCTTCTGCATTTAAGGTCTGGTGCGGTTTGAGGTCTGGCGCTTTGAGGGCTCATCGCAAACGAGGGTGTAGGAGTGGTCTGAATCCTCCGCTCTCGAGCAGACTGCGGGCTATGTAGTTTGTGAGGTTCCGGAAGCCGAGGGCGGAGCCACGGAGGTGTTCGAGGCGCCCGTTGATCGCCTCGGTCGGGCCGTTGCTGGTGCCGGGCCGGTCGAAGAACGCGAGCACGTCCGCAGCGCGTTGCTTGAGCGTGCGGCCCAGGCTGCGGATCTCGGCGAGGGCGGCGGGAACGCCGGTGGTGATCGCGTCGATCACGGCTTGCATCTCCTGCTTCCCCTTCGTCTTGTCGGGTTGTCGGTAGGCGGCGACGATGCGCTGGTAGATACCCCAGGTCGCTTCGACCTCGACGTGCTCCTCGACCTGGAACACTGCCTCGAGCCGGGCTTGCTGCTTCTCGGTGAGGAACCCAGCGCCGGTGTGCAAGGGTGCGTCGGGCGCCGTAGAGCGGGTCGCCCGCGCGGCCGCGATGACCGAGGGTGGCCTGCTGAACGCGTTGCCGGCACCGGTCCAGGCCGTCGCCGGCCAGGCGGACGACGTGGAATGGATCCATCACCGCCACCGCGTCGGGGAGCTCTTCGGCGGCGGCGGTCTTGAACCCGGTGAACCCGTCCATCGCGACGACGTCGACGCCGTCCCGCCACGCCTGAGGGCGGTCGATGAGCCACTGCTGGAACACCGCCTTCGAGCGGCCCTCGACCATGTCCAACAGCCGTGCGGGGCCCGTCTTCTCCCGGGTCGGGGTGAGGTCGATGATCACCGTGACGAACTTGTCCCCGAACCGGGTATGTCGCCAGACGTGCTCGTCAACACCGATCGTCGTGACGTCGTCGAACCGGTGAGGGTCATCGATCAGGCGGCGTTTGCCCTCGGCGATGATCGCGCTGTTGGCCGTATGCCACGACACGCCCAGCCCCGCGGCCACGCGGGTGACGGTGAGGTGATCGAGGACGATGCCCTCCAGCGCCCACCCCACTCCGCCTCGAGAGATCTTCGCTCGCGGCGCCGCAGCCCGGCTGGTGTCTTCCCGCCACGTCCGCCCGCAGTCCACGCACCGATACCGACGCACCCGAACCAGCAGCGTGGCCGGTCGGTGCCCGAACGGCTCGTGCGCGAGCCGCCGGGTCACCGTGTCCCGCGGTACGCCTTCGGCGCCGCATTTGCGGCACCACGGATCGGATTCTGCGACCCGGCACTCGAGCACCGCACGATCAGGTTCGAGCCGCTGCCCGGCGGCTTCGAGGCCGAGCTCGTCGAGGCGGCAGAACGTGGTCAAGTCAACAGGCGCGAAGGTAGCGCGGAGCACGTCGAGGTCTTTCGGATGGACAGTGTGAGAACTCCATCCTGGAAGACCTCGACCCCTACCCGAGCCGCGACGCGCTACCCGCCGCTACACCCTCATTTGCGAAGAGCCGCTTTGAGGATCTAGGGCTTGACACGGACGACCAGCTTGCCGCGCGTGTGCTCTCCCGCGATGGCGGCGAAGGCGTCGGCAATACCGTCGAGCTCGAAGATCTGCTCGACGTGGACTCGAATCTCACCCTGCTCGAGCAGCCGTGTGATGATGGCAAGAGTCTTGGCATCCGGCGCGACCCGGAACGTCGTTGCACGCACACCGGCTTCGCTGGCATCCGCCGCAAGTGTCGGCCAGCTCCCCGACGGGACATTGACGATGAGGCCGCCGCGTCGCAGAGTCGAGAGCGAACGGGTGCCGGTGTCGTCAGCAGTGTTGCCGATGAGGTCGATGACGACGTCGACATTCTTGACGACGTCCTCGAAGCGTGCCGCGGTGTAGTCCACGACCTCGGCCGCGCCGAGTGAGTGGAGCCATTCCAGGTTGCGGGTGGACCCCGTTGCGATGACGTGCGCCCCGAAGTACGAGGCGAACTGCACGGCGAAGTGGCCGACGCCCCCGGAACCGGCATGGATGAGCATCCGTTGGCCCTGGTGCGCTTTGGCCAGCTCGACGACTGCGCCCCAGGCGGTGAGTGCTGCGAGCGGCACCGCCGCCGCGTCGGTATGTGACAACCCGACCGGTTTCGGCGCGATGACGAGACCAGGCACTGCCGCGATTTCCGCGAAGCTGCCGCTGTAATGCGGGACCGGGAGCATCCCGTAGACGGCGTCTCCGGGCTGGAGGCGATGGCCCTCGTAGGGCGACTCGAGAACGACGCCGCTGAAGTCGCAGCCGAGGACGGCGGGGAAGGCTGCGATGGCCGCGGAGGCTCCTCGTCCTGCCATCGTCTTGACGTCGATGGGGTTCATGCTGGCCGCCGCGACTTCAACGACGAACTCGTCGTTGACGCGGAACGGGCGGGGGATCTCGGCGAGACGCGGGGTAACGGAATCTCCGACAGTGTCGATGACGGCAGCGCGCATCGCCCCGGCCATTCGCTCTCCCTCGGTCACGGCGCCGCACCTCGGCGCAGGCATGAGACTAACGAGGGCGGATTACGTGGCCATTGCGATCTCGTGACACCTGCCGAGGCAGGCCCGCGGTTCTTCGGTCATCCGGTCCGCACGCCGAGTTGCGCGCGGGCCTCGTCGAGGATGCGGAGACTCGCGATCGCCTCGTTGAGGGCGAACAGCGGGGAATCCGTGAGGCCGTCCACAAGATATCGCGCGAATGCGGCGGCCTCGAACGCCATGCCGCGCGACTCGGGGCCGTGCGCCCACTTTGGACTGCGGTAGGTCGACGGGTCGCCGTCTTCGGGGAAGTAGGTGACGTCCACGGCGGTGTGAAAGGGCGCACCGGTCACAATGCGCCCGGCCGTGCCGTTGATGGCACCGACGGTCGGGGTCTTGATGGCGACGCTGCAGTTCAGGATGGCTTGCGCATCGCCATCCGTCTCGATGACGAGCGTTGCTGTCTCGTCGACACCGCTGCGGGCGAGGGTTCCGTAGGCATGGACGGCCGCGGAGGTCAGCAGTTGCGGAAGCGCCAGGCGGGCGAACTGAACCGGGTAGACGCCGAGGTCCAGCAGGGCGCCGCCGGCGGTGGTCGGGTTGTAGAGCCGATGCTCCGTGTCGAACGGGACGGCGATGCCGAAGTCGGCGGTCACGATGCGGACGTCGCCGAGCGCATGCGTTTCGACGAGCTGGCGGATGACGTCGATGTGAGGCAGGTAGCGCGTCCACATCGCCTCCATCGCGAAGACGCCTGCGGCGCGGGCGGCATCCGCGATCCGCTGACCGCCTGCGGCGGTCGTCGCCATCGGCTTCTCGATGAGGACGGGCTTACTGGCCTCGATGGCGAGAAGCGCGAGCTCCTCATGGGTGTTATGGGTCGTCGCGATGTAGGCGACGTCGACGTCGGGATCGGCGAGCAGCGCCGCGTACGAGTCGTAGCTGCGCTCGATGCCATACCGGGAGGCGAAGGCCTTGGCGCGTGACGCCGAGCGGGAGGCGGCGGCGACAGCCACTTGGTCGGAGTTGGCCTGGAGGGAGTCGACGAACTTGCCGGCGATGTTGCCGGGGCCGATGATGCCCCACCGGAGCGTCGGAGCGTCGCGCGGGTCAGGGAACCGGGGCGGGGGCAGGGTTGTCATCGAAGCGATTCTGGCGCGGTTGGTCCTGATGCGCATCATCGAGTTGCCGTCGTGCAGAGTGGATGTCCGCCTGACTCACGGCTAGTTCATAGCTTTGCCATAGGCGGCTTGAAATCCGCACCTGAGAATAAGGACAGTGAGCTCTAAGACCGTTGCCGCCCTCGCCCCAGCCAATCTCCGGCATTCCGACGGATCGGCCATCCGTGTCCTTGTCGTCGACGATGAGAACACGCTCACCGATCTGTTGCAGATGGCGCTGCGCTACGAGGGCTGGGACGTGCGCACAGCCGCGACGGGTCATGAGGCCGTCTTGGCAGCTCGCGAGTTCAATCCGGATGTCGTCGTTCTCGACGTGATGCTGCCTGACTTCGACGGGCTGCAGGTCATGAAGCGCATCCGCGAAGGCCACACCGATGTGCCGGTGCTGTTCCTCACTGCGAAGGACTCGCTGGAAGATCGTGTTGCGGGCCTCACCGCCGGCGGCGACGACTACGTGACGAAGCCGTTCAGCCTCGAGGAGCTCGTCGCGCGGCTGCGCTCGCTGCTGCGCCGCTCGCGCTCGCTCATCAGCGATGTCAGCGACCCGCGGATCGTCGTCGGAGACCTCGTCCTCGATGAGGACAGCTACGAGGTGACCCGGGCCGGTGAGCAGATCAGTCTCACTGCGACCGAGTTCGAGCTGCTGCGCTACCTCATGCGCAACCCGCGTCGAGTACTCAGCAAGGCACAGATCCTCGACCGGGTGTGGAGCTATGACTTCGGCGGTACCTCGAGCGTCGTAGAGCTCTACATCTCGTACCTGCGCAAGAAGATCGACTCGGGTCGCGCGCCGATGATCCACACGGTCCGTGGGGCCGGGTACATGGTCAAGGCCACGGAGTGACTGCAGAGGCATCGGGGGCCGCGCTAGCCTCGGTGCCCATGATGACCGAACAGGTGGAGCCGGCCGAGAAGGCGGCGCGGGTTCGGATCCCAGGCTGGCTCGGGCACCCATTTCGGCACTGGCCGCTGCGGCGGAAGCTCGTCGTCGCCGTCGTCGCCATCGTGGCCGTGATGGGGGCCTTCGTCGGCGCGCTGAGTATTGCGCTCCTCGACGGATACCTCATCGAGCGGGTCGACGTCCAGCTCGCCACAGCGAGCCAGACCAGCCTGCAGGCGGCTGTTGGCTACGTCGAGAACGGGCAGACGCCGACGCTGCGCGCTATCGTCGGCGCGCCCGGCCAGCCTTCCGGCATTGTCGTCGGGCTCATCGAGGGCGGGCAGTGGTCGGGCGGCGCCTATCTACCCTCGGGTCCCGCTCCGTCGGGGCAACCGTTCAATACGCAGTCCACCATTGACACCGCGTCCACCGCGGCGCTTGCGACGCTCCCTGCGAACGGGGTGCCGAGCACCGTCACCATCTCGATCATCGAGTCGAACGGCTGGGACGTCGGCGGTGCCTATCGCGCGGTCGCCCAGCGGCTGACGGATGACGACACGCTCATCGTGGCGCTGCCCCTACGGGAGGCGCAGGCGACGACCGCGCGCCTCACCGTCATCACGCTCCTCGTGGTCATCGGGGCGGGGATCCTCGCGGCGGCAGCGGGGCTCGTCATCATCCGGCTCGCGCTGCGCCCCCTCGAGCGGGTGGCCGCGACCGCGACGCAGGTCTCGAGGCTCCCCCTCGAGCGCGGCGACGTCGCGCTGGGAATCCGCGTTCCCGACGAAGACACTGACCCGCGCACGGAGGTCGGCCGGGTGGGAAGCGCGTTCAACGCCATGCTGGGTCATGTCGCGGGCGCGCTCCAGGTGCGGCAGGCGAGTGAGGCGAAGGTGCGGCAATTCGTCTCGGACGCCTCGCACGAGCTGCGCACCCCGCTCGCGAGCATCCGCGGCTACTCGGAGCTCGCCCGCCGATCACCCGAGGAGCTGTCCGAGGATCTCGCCCGCTCCATCTCGCGCATCGAGTCCGAGGCCAAGCGGATGACGACGATCGTCGAGGACCTGCTCATGCTCGCGCGCCTCGACGAGGGCCAGGAGCTGCGGCACGAGAACGTCGACCTCACAATGATGCTCATCAACGCGGTCTCGGACGCCCACGCGGCCGGCCCCGACCACGAGTGGAAGCTCGAGCTTCCGGAGGACGAGCCGGTCGAGATCATCGGCGACGGGGCGAAGCTGCACCAGGCCGTCGCCAACCTGCTCGCGAACGCGCGCGTGCACACGCCCGCGGGCACCGTCGTGACTTCGTCGCTCAGGCAGGACGGCGACCACGCCGTCATCGTGGTCGCGGACGACGGACCCGGCATCCCTGAGGAGCTGCGACCGCGGCTCTTCGAGCGCTTCGCCCGCGGCGACAGTTCGCGCTCGCGCGCGACCGGCTCGACCGGCCTCGGCCTCGCCATCGCGAAGGCAGTCGTCGACGCGCACGGCGGCGAGATCTCGGTCGAGACCGCACCTGGGGTGACGGCCTTCACGATCAGCGTTCCGGTGGCGCCCGGTGATTTGGCGGATGCCGTGGGGCCGCGTACCCTTTAACCGAAGCCAAAGACCGCAGGTTTCCGGTGCATCCGGACCAAGGCCCTCAGCAGAGGCGGCCCGCGCAGGTTCATGAAGAAAGTCCGCGATCTATCGCGACCTCGCTCCGTGCCCCTGTGCGGAGCTTTTTTGTTGGGCGGACGGGAGACGTGCCCACCGCTGCGGCCGGCTTCGCCGGAGGCATCCGCCTTCGGATCTGTAAATCGTAAGGAGTGGCCATGGCGGAGAAGGAAGCCGCGGTTGCCGAGCTCACCGAGAAGTTCCAGAGTTCGACCGCCGTTCTGCTGACCGAATACCGCGGTCTGTCTGTTGCGAAGCTCAAGGAGCTCCGCAAGAACATCAGTGCAGACGCGACGTACGCCGTGGTGAAGAACACGCTTACCAAGATCGCGGCCAACCAGGCCGGCATGGGCATCCTCGACGACGCTCTCGCCGGCCCTTCCGCGATCGCTTTCGTTCACGGCGACCCGGTCGCCGTCGCGAAGGGTCTGCGCGACTTCGCCAAGGCGAACCCTCTCCTGGTGGTCAAGGGCGGTTATTTCGATGGCAACGCCCTGTCCGCTGCCGAGGTGAGCAAGCTCGCCGATCTCGAGAGCCGTGAGGTGCTTCTGGCCAAGCTGGCCGGCGCCTTCAAGGCCTCGCTGTTCGGTGCCGCATACCTGTTCAACGCCCCGCTGTCGAAGGCCATTCGCACCGTCGACGCGCTGCGCGAGAAGCAGTCCGCTTAATCGCGGGTTATCAACCATCCCAATAAGGAGAAGAAGAAATGGCAAAGCTGTCGACTGCTGAGCTGCTCGATGCTTTCAAGGAGCTCACGCTCATCGAGCTGAGCGAGTTCGTCAAGGCGTTCGAGGAGACCTTCGAGGTCACCGCCGCTGCCCCCGTCGCCGTCGCGGCCCCGGCCGCCGGTGGTGCGGGCGCTGCCGCTGAGGAGGTCGAGGAGAAGGACTCGTTCGACGTCGTTCTCGAGGCCGCCGGCGCCCAGAAGATCCAGGTCATCAAGGTCGTTCGCGAACTGACCTCGCTCGGTCTCGGCGAAGCGAAGGCCGTCGTCGACGGTGCTCCGAAGGCCGTCCTCGAGGGCGCCAACAAGGAGACCGCGGAGAAGGCCAAGGCCGCTCTCGAAGAGGCCGGCGCTACCGTCACCCTCAAGTAGTTCCCGTCCGGCTCGCCGGGCACCGAAGAGGGACACCGCGAACGCGGTGTCCCTCTTCGGTGTCTCCGGAATGTTTTGCGCAGAGATAGTTAGCCTATGTAAAATACTCTCCATGGCACATGGTGGAACTGAGTCGGGAAGCATCCTCAAGCAGCCGATCGCGGTGTGGGCGATCGCCTTCGCGGCGGTGGTGTCGTTCATGGGCATTGGCCTCGTCGACCCGATCCTGCCGGCGATCGCGTCCTCGCTGAAAGCGACGCCCACGCAGACCGAGTTGCTCTTCACGACCTACCTGCTGGTCACCGGCGCGGCGATGTTCTTCACGAGTTGGCTGTCCAGCCGCATCGGCGCCAAGAACACCCTGCTCCTGGGCCTCACGGTCATCGTCATCTTCGCCGCCCTCGCGGGCGCCAGCGGGAGCGTCGGCGGGATCATCGGATTCCGCGCCGGCTGGGGTCTCGGCAACGCGCTCTTCATCTCGACCGCACTCGCCTCGATCATCGGGGCCGCCTCGGGCGGGGTGGCGAGCGCCATCGTGCTCTACGAAGCCGCACTCGGTGTCGGCCTCGCCATCGGCCCGCTCGTCGGCGGCCTGCTCGGCGGCATCTCCTGGCGCGGCCCGTTCTTTGGCACCGCCGTGCTCATGGCGATCGGATTCGTCGTGATCTTCACCGTGCTGCGCGTGCCGAAGGATGCGCCGAAACCGGTGCCGACCAGCCTCGCGGCCCCGTTCCGCGGGCTGGCGAAACCAGGCCTCGCCGTGATGGCCGCGACCGCCTTCTTCTACAACATGGGCTTCTTCGTGCTGCTGGCATGGACCCCGTTCGCGATCGTGCCGCTCGGCGTCTCGGATGCGAGGACCCTCGGCTACATCTTCTTCGGCTGGGGCGTCGCCCTCGCCCTCACCTCGGTGTTCGTGGCGCCGCTCCTTACCGCGCGGATACGCCGCACCAGCGTGCTGCTCATCATCATTCCGGCGCTCGCAGCGACGGAGTTGCTCGCCGCCATCCTGCACACCAGCCTCGTGGCGGTCATCGTGCTCGTCATCGTCGGCGGGCTCTTCCTCGGCATTCTCAACACCGTCCTCACCGAGTTGTCGATGGAGGCGACGGACCTGCCGCGCCCGGTGGCCTCGAGCGCGTACTCAGGCGTGCGCTTCCTCGGCGGCGCAGTGGCCCCGCCGCTGGCATCCTGGCTCGCCACGCTCTTCGGCACGACCGCCGCGCCGTTCTATTTCGGCGTCGTCGTGCTCGTCATCGCGACCCTCATCGTCACCTTCGGACGCAAGGCGCTGCGCCGTGCGGACGGCGTCGAGGAGAACGTCCTGGAGGTCGCGGAGTCCATCGCGATCGGCGACGCGGACTGACGGTTCTCGCAGCGGAGCCTGCAGTCTGCACCGGAGGTCTCCGCCCTCGGCGGCCGCCCGTCGATCGACGGGCGGCGGCCTAGGCTCAAGACGATGAGCATGATGGGCAATCTGCCGAGCAACCACTCCGCGGGCGCGAGCCGGGGGCAGGGGGTGCGCGGCATGGGCGGCACGGGACGCAGCGGCGGGCGGAACGGCACGATCATCGAGGACCAGAAGGTGCTCAACGCGGCGGCGCCCAGGATCGAACACCTCGTGCAGCGCATCGCGGCGCTCTTCAAGCCCTACACCGGCCCGCTCATCCTCACCCTCGTCCTCGTGCTCGCGGGCGCCGGACTCACCGTCATCCCGCCGCTGCTCATCAGGAATCTCTTCGATGACGCGCTCTTCGCTCCGGGCGGCGTCCGCTTCGACCTGCTCGTCTGGCTCTGCGTCGCGATGATGCTGCTCTACGTCGGATCCGCGCTGCTCGGGGTCTGGCAGAGCTACCTCACCGCCCGCGTCGGCAACGAGGTCATGGGCGAGCTGCGGGTGAGGCTCTTCACGCGCCTGCAAGCGATGGAGCTCAGCTTCTTCACCAAGACCAAGACCGGTGTCATCCAGTCGCGGCTGCAGAACGACGTCGGCGGCGTCGCCAACGCCCTGACCAACACGATCTCGAGCGTGTTCGGCAACATCGTCAACGTCGTCGCCGCGCTGGTCGCGATGTTCGTGCTCGACTGGCAGCTCACCCTCGTCGCCATCGTGCTCACCCCGGTGCTCGCCATCGTGCAGCGCCGCGTCGGGCAGGTGCGGGCGAAGATCGCCGCCGCGACGCAAGAATCCCTCTCGGAGATGACGTCGATCACGCAGGAGACCCTTTCGGTGAGCGGCATCCTGCTCGCCAAGGCGTTCAACCGGCAACGAGCCGAGACACTGCGCTACAGCGACGAGAACCGGAACCAGGTCGGCCTTCAGGTGCGGCAGGCGATGAGTGGGCAGTGGTTCTTCGCGCTCGTGCAGGTCATTATCTCGGCGATCCCGGTGGTCGTCTATCTTGTCGCAGGATGGCTGCTCATCGGCGGCCTCGCCGGTATCAGCGCGGGCACCATCGTCGCCTTCACGACCGTGCAGGCGAGGCTGCTTTTTCCGGTCATCGGGCTGCTGCGCGTCGCGCTCGACCTGCAGACGTCGAGCGCCCTCTTCGCGCGCATTTTCGAGTACCTCGATCTGAAGCCGGCAATCGCGGATGCGCCGGACGCGGTCGAGGTGGACGCCCAGGCTCTCGGCCTCCATCGGCCGGGCGCGGCGGGCGCTCGACCGACGTACTCCCCTCCCGCCGTCGAGTTCGACGCGGTGACGTTCCGCTACCCCGACGCGCGCGGCGACGAGCATCCGACCCTCCAGGACGTGTCGTTCTCGATCGAGCCGGGCACCTTCGCCGCCTTCGTCGGGCCGTCCGGGGCCGGCAAGACGACCGTGTCCTACCTCATCCCGCGGTTCTATGAGGCGTCGGGCGGCGCCGTGCGCTTCGCCGGTCGCGATGTGCGCGAGTTGCAGCACGAATCCCTCGTCGCGCACATCGGGATCGTCAGCCAGGAGACCTACCTCTTCCACGCCACCATCGCCGAGAACCTGCGCTACGCGAAGGCCGACGCCACGCTCGACGAACTCGAGAACGCCTGCCGCCAGGCGAACATCCACGACACGATCACCGGCTTCCCGGACGGCTACGACACCGTCGTCGGCGAGCGCGGCTACCGGCTTTCCGGCGGCGAGAAGCAGCGCGTCGCCATCGCGCGCGTGCTGCTCAAGGACCCCGAGGTGCTCATCCTCGACGAGGCGACGAGCGCCCTCGACACCATCTCGGAGCGGGTCGTGCAGCAGGCGCTCGACTCGGCGGCCACCGGCCGCACCACCATCGCGATCGCGCACCGGCTCTCGACGATCGTCGGCGCCGACACCATCTTCGTCGTCGCAGGCGGGCGCATCGTCGAGCGCGGCAATCACGTCCAACTGCTCGCCGCGGGCGGCACGTACGCGGCGCTCTATGAGCAGCAGGTAGAAATGTCTGGTGGCACCCCCGGCGACTGAGCGGCGCACCTGGGCGCGTACGCTCAGGCTGCTCGGGCCCGCGTTCGTCGCCTCGATAGCCTATGTCGACCCCGGCAACGTCGCCGTCAACATCTCCGCCGGCTCGCGGCACGGCTTCCTGCTGCTCTGGGTGCTCGTACTGGCGAACGCTATCGCGATGCTCGTGCAGTACCTCTCGGCGAAGCTCGGCATCGCAACCGGCCGAAGTCTGCCGGAGCTCCTCGGGGATCGGCTCCCTCGGCTCTGGCGGCTGCTGTTCTGGGTGCAGGCCGAGGCGGTCGGCGCGGCAACCGATCTCGCGGAGGTGCTCGGCGGGGCGATCGCGCTCAACCTGCTGTTCGGGCTGCCACTGCTGCCCGGCGGGATCATCGTCGCGGCGGCATCCATTGCCCTGCTCCTGCTGCAGTCGCGCAGTCAGCAGCGCTTCGAGTATGCGGTCATGGTGCTCCTCGCCGTCATCGCGATCGGGTTCGTCGCGGGCGGGCTCGCGCGGCCGGTACCGTGGGCCGATGCCGCGACGGGGCTCGTCCCCCGCTTCACCAACCCAGACTCGGTGCTGCTCGCGGCCTCGATGCTCGGTGCGACCGTTATGCCGCACGCCATTTACCTGCATTCGGCGCTCGCGCGGGACAGGCACGGGATCGTCGCGCCCTCGGAGCGCCGGCCCATCATCATCGCCACCCGCGTCGACGTGCTCATTGCGCTCATCATCGCGGGGCTCGTCAACATTGCGATGCTTGTGCTCGCGGCGACGAGCCTCGCCGGTGTGCCGGGCACCGACACCATCGCCGGCGCCCAGGCCGCGATCGTCACGCACCTCGGGCCCGCGATCGGCATTCTCTTCGGCATCGGTCTGCTCGCCTCGGGGCTCGCCTCGTCGTCGGTGGGCTCCTATGCCGGCGCGGTCGTCATGGCGGGATTGCTCAAAGTGAAGGTGCCGCTCATCGTGCGGCGCATCGTGACGCTCATCCCGGCGCTCATCGTGCTCGCTATCGGGGTCGACCCGACTGAGGCGCTCGTCATCAGCCAGGTGGTGCTCTCCATCGGCATCCCGTTCGCGCTCGTGCCGCTGGTGCTGCTCACCGGGTCGAGGCGCGTGATGGGCGACCAGGTCGATGCGTGGTGGACGCGCGCGGGGGCGCGGATCGCCACCGTCCTGGTCGTCGCGCTCAACGTGCTGCTCGTCGCGCTGGCGGTCGGTGCCTACTAGTCGGTACGACTCGTGCCGCGGGCGTTGTAGACGACGGCATCGGTACGCGCGCCGTACTCGCGGAATACCTCGATCGCGGCATCCCGCCCCACGCCGACCTCGACCGCGATACCGCGCCTTGCCATCTCGGCGATCCAGTCGGGGTGGACCGGGCCCTCGTCGAAGCCGGTGAGCACTTCGAGTTCAGGGCCATCGCCGGCGATGACGATGCGGGTGACGCCCGACCACAGCGCCGCGCCGCCGCACATCACGCAGGGACGCCAGTTGACGAGGAGGGTGTGAGCGGGATTCCCCGCGGCGCCGAGGTCCCAGCGACCGAGCCGGGTCTGGGCGAGGCTCAGCGCGACGACCTCGGCGTGCGTGCTCGACAGCCCCGAGGCGAGCACGAGGTTGACGCCCGCGGAGACGAGCCTTCCTGTGGCGGTCTCGAGCACGAGTGCCGCGAAGGGGCCGCCGGTGTCGGCCTGCTGATTGCGGCGGGCGAGATCGGTGCAGAACGCCATTGCGGCCTCGTCGGTGTCGAAGGCCGCGGGAGCGGTGGCGAGGTGCTCGATCGCCCACGACGGCAGGTCGGCCCGGAATGAGGTCGCAAGATCGGTCACTCGCCCATTCAAGCAGCGCGGGCAAAGGAACTCGGTGCCAGAGTGCGAGTATGAGCGAACTACACGGAACGATTGTCGATATCGGCGACCTCGGCTTCAGCGGCTA
Organism: Actinomycetes bacterium; assembly: GCA_021779075.1. Classification (GTDB taxonomy): domain Bacteria; phylum Actinomycetota; class Actinomycetes; order Actinomycetales; family Microbacteriaceae; genus Gryllotalpicola. The sequence goes on from JAJYBG010000009.1 coordinate 13,291, forward strand.
CTTCGTCTCGCCCGCGGACGGCGCGGCCATCAAGGGCGGCCTCGTCGTCATCCACGAGATCTGGGGTCTCGTCGACCACATCAAGGACATCGCCGACCGCTACGCGGCCGAGGGATACCAGGTCATCGCGCCCGACATCCTCAGCCGCGGTGGGGTCACCCCGGAGGTGGGCGAGGACCTGCAGCGACTGCGAGAATCCGCCGACGAGGAGGAGCGCACCCGCTTTCAGCCGTTGCTGCGCGAGAAGATGGCGCCTGTCAATGTACCCGAGTACGCCGAGTGGGCGGTCTCAGCCCTGAAGCAGACCGTCGATGCGCTCGTGCTGCTGCCCGGCGTCGATGGCCGCGTCGCCGTGCTCGGTTACTGCTTCGGGGGGTCGTACAGCTTTGCGCTCGCCGCAGCCGATTCGCGCGTCAAGGCGGCCGCGCCGTACTACGGCGCGCCGCCCCAGGAAACCGACTATGCGGGATTCGCCTGCCCGGTGCACGCGTTCTACGGGCGCAACGACTCCCGGCTCATCGACGCGCTGCCCGAGGTCGAGGCGAAGATGCGGGCGGCGGGTGTCGACTTCGAGGCGACGGTCTACGAGAATGCGGGGCACGCCTTCTTCAACGACAGCAACGCCCATGCGTACGTACCGGATGCCGCGGCGGATGCCTGGCGGCAGACGCTCGGCTTCCTCGACGCGGCCTTAGGACGGGCGGAGACGGCTGCCACGCCGCACTAGCTTCGCCCGCTGTGGGTCGTCGTCGCCCCGGATCCGTTCAGGGAAACCCTGAACTCGGCCGAGGTGGCGTCGGCGATCGCGATCGCTTGGTACCTGGCGTACTGCTCGCGGATCACCGGCTGGAAGTCGGGGGCGGGCATCGCCGCCGTGGCGACCGGCCAGGCGGGCCGCTCGCCGGTGAGCGCCCAAGCGGCCTGCACCGCGGCGCCGTCGGCGGCGTACTCGCCGGGTTCCGGAACGACGACGGGCGCGTCGAAGACCTGCGCGGTGACCGCCTGCACGGCCGGGTTCTGTGCGGCTCCACCGATGAGCAGCAGGCGCCGTTCGCGCACGCCGACGGCGCGCACGGCATCCAGCCCCGCCCCGAGACCCGAGAGCATGCCCTCGATCGCGGCGCGCGCCACGTTCGCGCGCGTCGTCGAGGCGATCGTGAGTCCGTGGAATGACGCCGTCGCGTGCGGGAGGTTCGGGGTGCGCTCGCCCTCGAAGTAGGGGACGAGCACGGCACCGCCCGCGCCGGGCTCGGCGGCGAGCGCGAGGCGGGCGAATTCGTCGAAGCCGACGCCCAGCAGCTCCGCGATGGAGGAGAGCACGCGCGCCGCGTTGAGCGTCGCGACGAGAGGGAGGAAGTGGCCCGACGCGTCGGCGAAGCCCGCGACGGCGCCGGTGGCGTCGTGCGCGCTCTTGTCAGCGACGGCGAAGACGGTGCCGCTCGTGCCGATCGAGACGACGACGTCGCCGGATGCTGCGCCGAGCCCGAGCGCCGCGCCGGCGTTGTCGCCCGCACCAGGCCCGACGAGCACGCCGCCCAGCGTGCGGCCGGCCGGCTCGGCGGGGCCGAGTACGCGGGGGAGCACCACGTCCTGGCGGCCGAGCGCGCGCTCGAGGAGGTCGAAGTCGTAGTCACCAGTCGCTGGCGACCAGTAGGCGGTGCCTGAGGCATCCGACCGGTCGGTCGTGAGCGCCGCGAGGTCGGGCCCGAGCGCCGACTCACCTGTCGGCCCGTAGCCGAGCAGGCGCCATGTCAGCCAGTCGTGCGGCAGCGCCACGGCGGCGACGCGCGCCGCGTTCGCCTCCTCGTTGTCGCGCAGCCAGCGCAGCTTCGTCGCGGTGAAGGAGGCCACCGGCACGCTTCCGGCGCGGCGCGCGTACTCGGCGGCGCCGATCTCTGCTGCGAGCTGTGCAGCCGCCTCGGCTGAGCGCGTGTCATTCCACAGCAGCGCCGGGCGGATGACCCGGCCGTCGGCATCGAGCACGACCATGCCGTGCTGCTGGCCGGCGACCGAGATCGCCGTGACGTCGTCGAGGCCGCCCGCCGCGGCGAGAGCCTCGCCCAGTGCGGCCCACCACGCGGCCGGGTCGACCTCGGTGCCATCCGGATGCGCGGCGCGACCGGAGCGGATGACCGCCCCGGTCGCGAGGTCGCGGATGACGACTTTGCTGGACTGGGTGGAGGAGTCAACTCCTGCTACGAGGGTCAACCGGCGCCTTTCATTTTCGAGGCTTCCGCGGTAGTGTGGCTGCCGCCTTTCGCGGCGCGATGCGCCGCGCCTATCGCCGTAGGCCGGAAACGCTGCACGGCCGCGCCTCCCTGAGACCTACGCGCGCGCGCCCAGCAAGTGCTCGGTCGCCAATTGCTGCAGCCGCACGAAGCCGAAGCCCTTGGCGTTGAAGTAGGACGCGGCATCGAAGTCCTCCCACGCCGTGCGGTCGGCCTTGATGTCGGCCGCTGTCTCGCCGGGAGCGAAGGTCGACTGGGCGAGCTGGTCGAGCTTGGCGGTGGCGAGCGCATCCTTGACTTCGGGGTCGGCGCGGAAGGCGGCGGCGCGTTCCTTGAGCAGAAGGTAGGTGCGGATGTTGGCCTTGGCCGACTCCCACACGCCGTTCTCGTCCTCGGTGCGCGAGGGTTTGTAGTCGAAGTGGCGTGGGCCGTCGTAGGCCGGGCCGCCGTTCAGGCCGCCGTTCTCGAGCAGGTCGACGAGCGCGAAGGCGTTGTGCAGGTCGCCGTGGCCGAAGACGAGGTCCTGGTCGTACTTGATTCCGCGCTGGCCGTTGAGGTCGATGTGGAAGAGCTTGCCGTGCCAGAGCGCCTGGGCGATGCTGCTGGCGAAGTTGAGTCCCGCCATCTGCTCGTGGCCGACCTCGGGGTTGAGGCCGACGAGCTCGGGGTGGTCGAGCTCGTTGATGAAGGCGAGCGCATGGCCGACAGTGGGCAACAGGATGTCACCGCGCGGCTCGTTCGGCTTGGGCTCGATGGCGAAGCGGATGTCCCAGCCCTGCGACAGCACGTAGTCGCCGAGGAAGTTCACGGCTTCGCGGTACCGATCGAGGGCGAGGCGGATGTCTTTGGCCGAGTCGTATTCGGCGCCCTCACGCCCGCCCCACATGACGAGGGTCTTGGCGCCGAGCTCGATGCCGAGCTCGAGCTGACGCAGCACCTTGCGCACCGCGAAGCGGCGCACCGCGCGGTCGTTCGAGGTGAAACCGCCGTCCTTGAACACGGGCTGGCTGAAGAGGTTCGTGGTCACCATCGGGACGGTGAGACCGGCGGCGGCGAGAGCGCCCTTGAGCCGGTCGATCTGCGCCCGGCGCTCGGCCTCGGTCGAGCCGAAGGCGAAGAGATCGTCGTCGTGGAAGGTGAGGCCGTAGGCGCCGATCTCGGCGAGCTTCTCGACGACGTGGACGACGTCGAGGGGCGCCCGAGTGGGACCGCCGAACGGGTCGGTGCCGTTGTAGCCGACGGTCCAGAGGCCGAACGTGAACTTGTCGGCGTTGGCCGCGGTGGGGGTCATGAGGTGCTCCCTTGCACATCGACCATGATGCGCACTCGAAACGATTTGATTACAGCGCCAAGCCTATTCGGAATGCCGTCGAAAACAACCCGAAAGTTGCGGAGTAGCATCCCATCCATGCCGCAGGATCGCGTGACGCTGGCCGATGTCGCCCAACTGGCGGGCGTCTCGCTGGCGACCATCTCGAAGGTGCTCAACGGGCGGGCGGACGTCTCCCCGCCGACCCGTGCGCGCATCGAGAAGCTGCTGGAGGAGCACGGCTACGAGCGCCGTGGCAACCGCGACATCTCGAAGGGCGGGTTCATCGAGCTCGTCTTCCACGAGCTCGACCCGCTGTGGTCCATGGAACTCCTCAGCGGCGTCGAGGCCGTCGCCAAAGACCACGGTCTCAGTGTCGTCCTCACCGTGAGCGGCGATCGCCGCTCGCCGGACCCGATGTGGATCGAGGGCGTGCTGCGCCGCCGGCCGGTCGGCATCGTCCTCGTCTTCTCCGACATCCCCGGGGAGCAGCGCGACCGGCTGCGCTCGAGGGGCATCCCGTTCGTCGTCGTCGACCCGGCCGGCGAGCCGCCGGCGGACGCTCCCTATGTCGGCTCCGCGAACTGGTCGGGCGGCCTCACTGCGACACGCCACCTCATCGCCCTCGGACACACGCGCATCGCGACGATCACCGGCATGGAGGAGATGATGTGCTCGTTCGCCCGTGTGGACGGCTACCGCTCGGCGATGAAGTCGGCCGGGCTCGAAATCGATCCGGCGTGGATCCGCTTCGGAAACTTCCGCGTCAGCGGCGGTTACGACCACGCCATGGACCTGCTCTCGCTGCCGAACCGGCCGACGGCGATCTTCGCCGGCAGCGACCTGCAGGCGCTCGGCGTCATGGACGCTGCCCGCGCAAAGGGGCTGCGGATCCCCGAGGATCTCTCGGTGGTTGGCTACGACGACATCGCGTTATCGCAGTGGGTGACTCCGCGCCTCACGACGATCCATCAGCCTCTCCGGCGCATGGGGGAGGAGGCCGCCCGTCTCGCGATCCGGCTCTCGGAGGGGGTGCCGCCCACCGCGCTGCGTCTCGACCTGGCGATCAACCTGGTGGTCAGGGAAAGCACGGCACCGCCCGCGGTGACGATGTGACCGACCCCGGGGGCTAGCCCTGTGCGGCTGCCTGCGTGATGGCGGTCACGATGCTTCCGGCGTCGCCCTGGCCGGCCATCAGGTTGGTCACGCTCTGGTTGAGCGCGCCCCCGACGTTCGAGCCGTACGCGACGTCGAGCCAGAGCTGGACGTACTTGACGTTCGCCTGGGCGGCGGCGACCGCCTTGAGGTTCGGGTCGGTGAGGGCGGATGCCGCCGACGGCAGCGCCGGAATGCCGGCTCCGATCGCGGCAAGTCCCTCCTGGACCTTCTCGCTGTCGATGTACTGGAGAAGTTCGACGCACTCCGGCGGTGCCGTGTAGGAGCAGCTGAAGCCGCCGCCGCCGCCCATGGCCGAGGTCGGGTCGCCCTTACCGCCGGTGGTTGTCGGAAAGGGGAACCAGGCGAGGAAGGACGGGATCTTCTTGTCGGCGGTCAGCCCCCCGACGGCGCTCGGCTCCCACGCGCCCATGAGCTCCATCGCGGCCTTGCCGGTCGCCAGGAGGCCCGCCGAGCTCGAGGCGCCCTGCTGAGCGGTCGTTCCGAGGAATCCGGACTGGAACGGATTGGTCTTGAGAAAGGCCTGGAGGTCGGTTCCGGCCTGCGCGAAGCAGGGGTCGGTGAAGGTCTTGTCGACTGCCGCCTGCTGCATGATCGCGGTTGTGCAGTCGCGCAGCGCGAAGTTGAACCAGTAGTGCGCAGCGGGCCACTGGTCCTTGGCGCCGAGCGAAATGGGCGCGACGCCGATGGCCCTGAGCTTGGCGATGTCGGTTTCGAGATCGGTGAAGGTCGCCGGGGTGCCGGTGATGCCCGCTTGGGCGAAGAGGGCCTTGTTGTACCAGAAGCCCTCGATCGCCATGTCCCAGGGCAGGCCGTAGACCTTGCCGCCCACCGTCCAGCCGCCGACGGCGCCGCCGAGCGAGGCGATGGTGCCGGCGGCGCGGGTGGTGATGTCGAGCAGCTTGCCCGCAGCGGCCTGGTCGGCTTCGCGGCCGCCGCCCCACTGCTGGAAGAGGTCCGGCGGATTGCTGCCGCGGAGGGCGTTCGGGATCCGAGTGTTCTGCAGGTCTTCGCTCCGGAAGGCGTCGACCTCGATCGTCACGTTGGGGTGGATGGCCTCGAAGCCCTTGGCGACGCCGGCCCAGTACGACTTGAGAGGCTCGGTGTCGCCGTCGTGCCACCAGACGAGCTTGACCCGCTGTCCGCTGGCGCTCGAGGTGGAGACCGAGGCTGAGCTCGACTTGCTGGGCGACGAGCTGGTCGTGCCCGAACTGCTGCATGCCGCGAGGACGGTGACCGCGAGCCCTCCTGCGACAGCAGCGGCGAGCCGCGCGACATTGAGCCTGTTCATCGGGGTCTCCTCGGGTCTGCGCTACCGTGTAGCCATGGTCATCATCAAGCTCATTGTCGCGGGAGTGTTCTTCCTCGGGGGCTGGGCACTCTTCGGTGTCGCTCACTATGTGCCGGGTTCCGAGGCCGTGACGTACTTCGCCGGCATCGTCGCCGAGGCGCTCGCTTTCGCGCTGCCGATCCACCTCTTTTCGCGCTCCTAGCGCGGCCCCTCCGGCGCTGTTCAGGGCTGGGGCTGATGGCCCAGGGCTCTCGAATAGTAAAGCGATACATGACGCGACTCATCTGTCGCCTATGTCCCGACTCATCACTGTCCGGCGTCGAGTAGTTGGCCGGTTTTCTTCGATTTCGAAGTTGGGGATGCTCGGGTCGGCGTGGCCGGAAGGTGTCAACCCGGTTGGGTCAGTTGTTCGGTTCGTTTGTTGAGTGGACTGGTTCTGGCTTGTTGATCCAGGCCGCGGTCGGCAGGGCGAGCGGGGTCGGGTGGTGGCGGACGAAGCGCTCGGGGTGGGTGGCGTAGGCGCTGGTGAGGACGTGAGCGCGTCGGGCCTGGACCTCGACGGCTGTCCCGTGGTGCAGGTCGGTGGGCGTGTGCATGCCGATGCCGGAGTGCCGGTGCTCGGTGTTGTACCAGGCGTAGAACGTGGCGCAGAAGGCGCGGGCGTCCTCGATCGAGCCGAACGTGGCAGGGAACTCGGGTCGATACTTCAGGGTCTTGAAGTGCGCTTCGGAGTACGGGTTGTCGTTGGACACGTGCGGTCTCGAGTGGGTCTTCGTGATCCCGAGGTCCGCGAGCAGGAACGCGACCGGCTTCGAGGCCATCGAGGAGCCGTTGTCCGCGTGGATCGTCAACCGACCGCGGTTCACGGCCTGCTTGCGGATCGTGTCGGCGAGCAGCCGCTCGGCGAGCTCTTTGGACTCGCGGGTCGCGACCAGCCAGCCCACGATGTAGCGGGAGTAGATGTCGATGATCGAGTACAGGTAGAAGTACGACCACTTCACCGGCCCGTGCAGCTTGGTGTAGGGTCGGCCAGCAGCGCCCTGCCAGTCTTTGAACTGGTGGGTTTCTGCTGGCCGCCCTCCGAACCGGACGTGCCCATTCCTGAGCATCCGGCTCTCCGTGTGATCATGCCGATGCCGTGCTCGTCCATGGTGTGGGGATGCGGGTTCCGCGATACCGGTAGCGGGCCACTGTGACCTGCTGGCATCGGAAGAACTCGACTCCTTGGTCGCGTATCTGCCAACCGGGCAGATGGCGACGCACCAGGGTGCGCATATTCAGTTTCGGGTGCCGTTTCTTCAGCCAGCCGACGATCCGCCAGAAGGCGAAGTGATCGATGTAACTGAAGAGGTGTTTCACGACGCCGTGCTGAAAGTATGTGCACCAGCCCCGCAGCGCCGGGTTCAACCGGCGGAGCAGGTCTGCGAGCGTTCGATGAGATGCCCGGCGGGTGAGCAATCGCACTTTGTCCTTGACGGAAGCCAACGACTTCCTTGAGGGATAGGTGTAGATCGCCGTTTTCCCGCCATGACCTCTGATCCGGCGGCGCTGGATGCGCCACCCGAGGAAGTCGAACCCGGTGTCTATGTGCGTGACCATCGTCTTCTCGACCGAGAGGCGCAAGCCCATCGGGTCGAGCACACTGGCGACTTCGTCCCAGAGAGCGCTTCGGCATCCTCGCGGGTGCCGCGGACGAGGACGACGAAGTCGTCCGCGTAGCGGACCAGCTTCATCGTCGCGCCCCCGGCGCGTTGATGTTTCGTGCGCGACCATTGCGGCCCGAGCGCGTCCCACTTGCGTTGGAAGTGCTCGTCCACCACGGACAGGGCGATGTTCGCCAACAACGGCGACAGAATCCCGCCTTGCGGGGTGCCGGTGAAGGTGTCCCTGTTTACGCCGTCCTCACTGAGGACACCCGCTTTCAGGAACCCGCGAATCAGCCGCAACACACGCTTATCAACGACCCGTGCCCGGACGCGCTGCATGAGCGCGTCGTGGTCGATCTCATCGAAACACGCGGTGATGTCCGCTTCGAATACCTGCACGTAACCGCGTGAGGCGTAGAAGTGGATCTCCGCGATCGCGTCCTGCGCCCGACGGCGCGGCCGGAACCCATACGAGGACGGCACAAAGTCCGCCTCGAAAATCGGCTCCAGCACCAGCTTCAGTGAGGCTTGAACGATCCGGTCCGTCATCGTCGGAATCCCCAGCTTGCGGACCTTGCCGTTCGCTTTCGGGATCGACTTCTGACGCACCCGTTCCGGGACGAACTGACCGTTCTTGACGCTCTCGCGCAGATCGGTGAGCATCCCTGACACTCGGTCCGGGGTGATGGATCGCGGTGCGATCCCATCAACTCCGGCGGTGCGGCCCCCCTTGTTGCCCTGCACCCGGTTCCACGCCGCAACGAGGAACGCGGGGTCATAGACCAGGTTGAACAGATCATCGAAACGACGAGCAGGTTCGCCCGTCGCCCATCGGTGCAGTTTCGTCTGCATAGTCAGTACCCGCGCCCACGCCTCCGATGCGTCGGCAGGCCACGGAACACCCGTGTTCACGGTTGTGTCTCCCTTTCTGTTTCCGTCAACTGCGATCACACTGGACCCCTTCGCCATGCGACCGGCTTTCCCGGTCTCGGACTACTACGGGTCCTCCGCCCCACCCCGGCCCGATCAGCTGGCCATGCGCTCAGCCGTCGGATTCGTCGCTGGCGACGACGGTCCTCCGGCGGAACCGGGATGGTTCCCACGTTCACTCCCGAACCCTTCGACGGGATCGGCACCCAGTTATGCCCCAGCATCTTCGCCATGGCTACGCCGCAGGCCTTCACCATGGCCTCCCGGCCGGCGACATCACCCAGCCCAGGAGTTCCCCTCACCGCCGAAGCAATGAGGGTGCGCGATGCAACCCGACCCAAATCCGCCAGATTAGAGTCGGTGGTCTTCAATTGAGGGGCGTTCAGCCACTGGTTCCTATCCGTATACCTCTCCGTCTCGCTAGCCGAGCCCGCACCATCTGGCAGTACTAATGCGACTCGTCGTTGTCGAGGACTGCTCCACCCACCACGCTCACGCCAACGCGGCGGATCGTCCTCCAGCTATCACACGCCTGCTGCGGCAGGCATGGAGCGGTGTCCTTTCACCACCGCAAGGTTCAGGAACGCCTCGTGGCGCTCGATGTCCCAGGACCAGACCTGGTTCGGAGCGATCGCGATCAGCTCTGGCTTCGCCCGGGCGGGATGGACGGCTTGGCGGCGGCGTTCACGGACCTCACCGCGGCGGGCCAGGAGCCGGTACATCGTCGAGACCGAGCAGAGGTAGGTGCCCTCATCGAGTAGGACGGCGTGGATCTCGGCCGGGGCCATGTCCACGAACCGTTCCGAATGCAGAACCTCCAACACCTGCGCTTCCTCGTCCGGAGTCAGAGCGCGCGGCTGCCGCCTGGGCGCAGGACGAGGAGCACGGGCTGGGGCGGCCGACTTGCGGTGGTGCCGGTAGTGCGTGGCTCGGGACCGGCCGACGGCCACGCAGGCGGCGCGAACGCCGATCAAGGGGGGTGAGCTCGGTGATCGTCTCGTCGATCATCGCTCGGGCTTGTTCGTGCTGCTGTCGGTCGAGAACTGCTCCAACAGCGCCGAGAGTTTTCCCTGGATCTCGATCACCTGCCTCGCTTTCTCCAGGTCGGCGCTCAAGCGGGCGTTCTCGCGCCGGAGCCGGGCCGCTTCCTTCTCGACCGCCGACGCCGGCGGGGCGCCCGCCGGGCGGGCAAGCGCCTCGAGCGCGCCACGGTCGCGTTGCTCCCGCCACGCGGTGATCAACGATGTATACAGACCCTCGCGGCGCAGCAGCGCGCCTTTGCCCGCCCGGTCGCAGGCGTCGTACTCGGCCAGGACGTCACGCTTGTACTTCGCCGTGTAGGTCCGCCGCGTCGCCCGCTCGGGCACCTGCGGATCGGGCACGTCCATCGGCCCAGCCTGCACCGAGACCGGCACGGGCGCGATCATCGCTTCCATCAGGGGAACTCCTCCCCGCCCTCACGCCACTGATCCGGACTATCCGGGTGGCTCATCCAAGGCTGACACAGAGGGGGCCGGCGTGAACGCCCGCGGCGACAGGCGACCGGCTCAACTCCACAACAGATCGATTCGCATACGATGCTTGATTAGGCTGATCGACGACGAATGAGGGGGCCATGCGCAGGGAGCGGGTCCAGACGTATCTGCGGGACGGTGTACTCGACATCGCGCTCGGTGATGCAGTGATGACCGCGCGACAGTGCGCTGAATTGGTTGACCTGCTTGGCGAATACGCCGAGGACAGAGAATTGCGCGCGGTGGTGCTGCGCTCCGAGTCGGCAGACTTCTGCGTAGGTATCGACGACGAGCTGATCATGCAACGGTCCTACAGCGCGACGCCGGCGGATCTCTTGGCTGGCTTGCGTGTCCCTGTCGTGGCGGTACTGAACGGCCGTGTCGAGTCTGCGGGTCTGGAGTTGGCGCTGGCGGCTGACGTGAGGCTGGCGACCCCCGATGCACGCTTTCGGCTCTCCGAGGTTTCTCAGGGGAGGTTGCCGTGCTGGGGGGGGACCCAGCGGTTGCCTCGCGTGATCGGTCAGGCTGCCGCGCTTCGCATGATCCTGTTCGGCGAGCCGGTGGTGGCCTCGGACGCTCTCCATCAGGGCCTCGTGCACGAAGTTGTTGACACGCCCCTCGGGAGGGCGGCGGAGTACACAGCTGAATGGCTGACCCGCGCGCCGCTCGCATTGGAATATGCCAAGGAGGCGGTTCGCGACGGGTCCGAACTCCGTCTGCGGGAGGGCCTCGCCCTCGAAGCCGACCTGAATACCTTGCTTCAGACTTCACGAGATCGCGCGGAGGGCATAGCCGCTTTCTTGGGCAAGCGAGCGGCGAGCTTCCGGAACGCGTGATGGGGCCGCTCGACGGCGTGGATGTCCGCGTCGAGGGTGACGTTGGGGTCGCCACCGACGCTGCGTATCTGCTTTCACGATACGGCGCCTCTGTTCGGTCCTCTGGCGAGAGTTCGAGGCACGCGAGCGTTACCGTGTCGGGGCGAGGTTGCTTTCCCGCCAGCGCGCGGATGAGTGGACCGGTGCTCCCCTGCCCGGGGCTCCCCACGGCTGCACCGACTCGCGCAGCCGCAAGCCTTCTCGCATTGGGTGCACTAGCAGCAGCCCGCGTGGGCGGAAGCGTGACCGTGGATGTGGACTCAGTCGCGATCTTGCTCTTGCAGCCGCTGGTGTTGGCGCACTGGTATTCGGCACCACCACCGGTCCGGGTGACGCCGCTGCGTGTTGGCGAGGGATGGGCCGCGACGGAACTCGGAGCACCTGGCGATGCTGATCTGTTCACGCTCCTGCTCGAAACCGACTCGTTCACGGATGCCGAAGAACTCAGTGCCGCGGCGCAGGAGTGGCGCTTACCCGTTGTTCCGTATCGCAGGGCGCAGGCCGTTCAGCATTGGAGCCTTCGTCGAGCAAGTCGCCGAGAACAGTTCCATAGTGGTGCTCGCCAGTCCGAGGAACCTCTTGCCGCCACACAGGCCCTGGCTGGGGTCAAAGTGGTGGATGTCACGGCGATGTGGGCAGGCCCGCTGTGCACATGGCTGCTCGCCCAGCTCGGCGCCTCAGTCGTATCCGTGGAATCCGATGCCCGGCCGGATGGGATGCGGGCGCCGCACGGCGGAGGGATCTACCCGGGAGGAATACTAGAACCGGGCGTGAATGATCGGTCGGCGATGTTCATATCCCTGGCGGCTGGGAAAGAGCGTGCGAATCTCGATCTTCGGGTCAAGGATGACCGAGAAGCGTTCGCACTCGCTTGTGCGCAGGCAGATCTTCGAGTGGATAGCCTGTCCCGCCGCGCTCGGGAGAATCTGGGGATCGACGACCAGAGCGAGTCCGGTCATGGACCAGCGATAGTGCATCTCCCGGCCTTCTCGAGAGGGCCTTCGCGTGATTGGGTGGCTTACGGCACGCAGGTTCATGCCATGAGCGGGTTGGCGTGGCCTGCCGGATCCGATGAGCCAATACCTGCGGCCACAGCGTATGTCGATGGACTCGGAGGCATTGCCGCAGCCTTGGCGTCGGTAGTCGCGTTGTACTCCGCGGCGCAGCAACCGCAGGCTCCGATACTGACGGCGAGCCTTATGGATGCGGTTGACGCTCTTCCGGCCGATCGTGATCACGGTGCACTTCTTCGAGCCGACCCGGTACCGCGGGTGGCGGAGCTTGCGGAGGCGCATAAGGCTCGCGCCGTGGAACTGCCCGTGGCCGGGGTATCCCTACGTCACCCCGCTTCGCCTTTCGTATCGGCGTGAGGTGGAATAGGTATGTTCGAACACATGGGCGAAATCGACGAGGTTGTTCGCGTGCAATTCGGAGAGGACGGGGTAGCCGAGATTGTGCTGTCCCGGCCGGAGAAGCTCAACGTGGTGAACCTGCGGATGCGTGACGCACTTATCGAGGCCTTTAGTGCCGTGCGTGATTTTCCCGAGCTCGGTGCGCTTGTACTTCGCGCAGAGGGTGCCCATTTCTCGGCCGGGGCAGACATCGGCGAGTTCGGCAACGCGGAGTCCATCTTCGAGGCTCGTCGTATTCGGTGGGATCGCGACCCGTGGTACCTCTTGTGGACGCTGCCGGTGCCGAAGGTCGTCGCGTTGCACGGCTACGCGCTAGGGTCTGGGCTGGAGATGGCACTGCTCTGTGATCTGCGCATTGCCGCTCACGGTACGAGAGTGGGTCTGCCGGAAAGCAAGCTCGGGATGCTGCCAGCGGCCGGTGGCACCCGCTCCATCAGCGCGTGGGTGACGCCATCGAAAGCGCTTCCCTTCATCATGGCGGGCGAACCAATCGACGCCGTACAGGCGCAGATCCTGGGCATCATCGATGAAGTGCTCCCGGAGGGGGCCGACGTGGACGAAAAGGCGTTGTCTTACGCACGTCGCCTGGCCGCGTTGCCCCGGGTTGCGGTGCGCGCCGCACTGAAGGCGGCCAAGGCCGCCCGTGAGTTGCCACTCCGCGAAGGTCTCGCCGCTGAGCGCAGGCTGGCGTACTTGACTGGCCAGTTCAAGTACGACTAGCGTGAAGTCACAACTCAGAGTGGAGATATTACTAAATGGAGCATGGCAACGAATTGGTCGGAAAGGTCCTGGGAACAGTGACGTTTCCTATTGAGGCGGGCAAGGTGCGCGAGTTCGCCAAGAGCATCCAAGACCCCAATCCTGTCTATCGGGACTCTGCTGCGGCCGCGAAGGCTGGGTTTTCGGCAATTCCAGCCCCGCCGACATACACTGTGGTCGCTGCGCACTTTCAGGAGGGCGACGGTACGTTCTCGTCGCTCGGGCTGGACTTGGCCAGGGTTCTCCACGGCGAGCAGCAGTGGACCTTTCACCGGACACCCGTGGTGGGTGATGTCCTCACCGGCGAGACCAAGGTAGTAAGCGTGGAGCAAAAGCCCGGTGGTCGCGGCGGCGTGATGACCTTCGTCAAGCTGGGGACCGAGTATCGGGACCAGAACGGGCAGCCTGTTGTTACTGAAGAGTCGACAGTCATTGAGACGGCCGCTGTCGTCGGAGGCGGCGAAAAATGAGCAATGAGACAATGAAGCCGTTGAGGGCAGCTGAAGCAGTGGTTGGATTGACCTCTCCCGTTTATACTGTTGGGCCGATCACTCGTACTGACATCGTCAAGTACGCCGGTGCGGGTGGCGACTTCAACCCCATCCACCACGATGAGGCCTGGGCATTGTCCATCGGGCTTCCGTCGGTATTCGCGATGGGCCTGTTCCAAGGGGGCCTGTCGTCACGGCTGGCATCTGACTGGATCGGTCTGAAGAATCTGACAAGTTTCGGAACGCGTTTTCGCAGCCAGGTGTGGCCCGGCGAAGTGCTGAAGATTCAGGGCGAATTGACTGAGGTGGAACCCGGGCCGGACGGCACCGCAGTCAAGGCCAAGATCACCGTCACCAATGAAGATGGCACCGACGTCAAAGTCCAGGCGTGGGCGACCGGAGTCCTCGCGCGCTAGCAAGTCGCGGCTCGTCGTGGCCGCAACATCCCGAGTAGAGAGAGTTGTAGTAGATGCAGTTCGAACTTAGTGACGAGCAGCTGGAGTTCCAGAAGAGCCTGCGGCGGATGATCTCCGATCGCTCTCCGATCAAGAGTGTCCGGGAGGTCGTCAAGACCGAGGCCGGATGGGATGAGGGCTTGTGGAAGCAGTTCGCCGAACAGGCGGGCCTGCCCGCGTTGCTGGTGCCCGAAGAGTATGACGGCGCAGGGGCAACACTGGTGGAGGCCATGATCGTCATGGAGGAGCTCGGCCGCGGCATCGTCCCTTCGCCGTTCTTTGCAACCACGGCGTTCGGTGTGGTTCCGATCCTGACGTTTGGCTCGGAGACGCAGAAGCAGGAGCTGCTCCCGAGCATCGCTGCAGGCGAAGTCACCCTGACGACAGCCCTCACCGAGCCTTCCGGCAACTGGGGACCGGACGGCGTCGAGATGGTTGCGGTCGGAAGTGGAGAAACCGCCACCCTGAGCGGTACGAAGTCGTTCGTCATCGACGGCCACACGGCGGACAAGGTCATCGTGGTCGCGAAGTCCGGAGATCAGTACGGACTGTATATCGTTGACGGCGATGCATCGGGCCTCACTCGCACGAAGCAGACGACACTTGACCTGACGCGTCCCATGGCGACGCTCGAACTAGACAATGTTTCGGCGACTGCTCTCGGCGAGCCGGGTAGCTGGGACCGCATCTCGCATGTGCTCGACGTGGCTGCAACGCTTCTTGCTGCAGAAATGGTCGGTGCGATGGAGGCCTCGATGACCATGGCGGTTGAATACGCCAAGGTTCGTAACCAGTTCAGTCGCGCGATCGGCTCGTTCCAGGGAATCAAGCACCGTCTTTCCGAGATGGCAGTTGAGTTGGACACCGCACGTGCTGCTACCTGGTATGCGGCGTACGTCGGCGCTGAAGGACAGGATGAGTTCCCGACCGCCGCGCTCGTGGCTAAGGCGACTGCGGCAGCTGGCTTTGCTTTCACTGCTTCCTGGACTGTGCAGGTCCACGGTGGTATCGGCTTCACCTGGGATCATGACGCACAGCTGTACTACCGCAAGGCCAAGTCCACCGAATTGTTGCTCGGTTCGACGACTGACACTTGGCTAGAACTGGCGGACCGACTCGGAGTCTGATCGCAGCCTCGCGGCGGTCCTCCCGCTGAGAATCGAGTGACTCAAGGAACAGAGGTATTGCGTGGCGTCGTTGTTGGATCTTCTCAATGTCGAACCGAAAGGAAGCGACGCTTTTGTCGGGTCCTCCTCGGGAATGATCCAGCACTTGTTTGGTGGTCAGCTCGTCGGACAATCTGTGGTGGCTGCGGGCAGGACCGTTGAGGGGCGCGAGGTCAACTCACTGCACGGCTACTTCCTGCACGCTGGCGATGGTCGTCGTCCTGTTCACTATGAGGTGCAGCGGACTCGAGATGGGCGGTCCTTCAGTTCCCGCCGGGTAGTGGGGTTGCAGGACGGTCATCAGATCTGGGTTGCGGATGTGTCGTTTCACACGGGTGAACCGGGGTTTGAGCACGCCGAGGAACAGCCCTCCAATCGTGCGCCGGACGAACTCCCCTCGTTCATGGAGGGGATGCGGTCCACTATGGGCTTCGGCACCGAGTGGGACGACTTCGACATCCGATGGGGCGGACCCTGGCCGCCGATGGGCCATGTGCCCGAGGGCCTGCCGCCGCACAATCAGTTCTGGTTCCGGTTCACTAAGGACCTACCTGAGGATCCGGTTCTCAATGCGGCGGTGCTGGGCTATGTTTCAGATCTTTCATTCCTGACACCTGTCCTGCTACCTCATGGTGCCTTTATGTGGTCCCCCGGGATTCGGGCGACCTCACTCGATCATGCAATGTGGTTCCACCGTCCGTTCTCGGTGACTGAGTGGCTGCTCTATGACCAGTATTCTCCGGTCGCTTCACGTGGGCGAGGCTTCGCTATCGGCGGCATCAGTGCCACCGATCGCGGGCGCGTCGTGAGTACTGCTCAAGAGGGTATGTTCCGCTCGAAGACATGAGGGTTCAATGACTGTCATAGACCCTCGGCCGGTGGCTCTGGTCACCGGAGCATCGCGCGGCATAGGGAAGGCGATTGCCCTGGATCTTGCCGGCGCCGGTTTCAACGTGGTCGCCGGCTATTACGGGGATCGTCAGGGCGCGGAAGCGACTGTGACGGAAGTGGTGGAGTCAGGCGGATCCGCGATCTCGGTCGGAGCTGACTTGCGTGAGTTGAGCGCCGGCGAGAGGTATGTCCAGGCAGCGCTCGACCGCTTCGGACGCCTGGACGCGCTGATCAATAACGCTGGCATCGCTCGCGATCACCGCATCCGGCGTATGACCGACGCGGACTGGGCCGATGTTCTTGCCGTGGACCTTGGAGGTGCCTTCAGTTGCTCCCGCGCAGGAGCTACCGCACTTGCCGAGTCGCCGAGAGGTGCTATCGTCAACGTCTCGTCGATCGTGGGGATGGGCGGGAATGTCGGGCAGGTCAACTACGCCGCCGCCAAAGGTGGTCTTTTGTCGCTGACGAAATCGCTCGCCCGCGAGTTCGCGCCGGATGGCATCACCGTGAACGCCGTCGCGCCAGGCTTCGTGCTCACCGATATGACCTTGGCTTTACCTGCGGAGATCATCGAGGCCAATATCTCAGCGACACCCTTGGCGCGCCCCGGGGAACCTGAGGACATCGCATCCGTGGTGGCGTGGCTGGTCTCACCTGCAGCGCGCTTCGTCACCGGTGCGGTGATCCCTGTGGATGGCGGTCTGTCTTTATGACGGCTCCACACCGAGGCGTTCACTCGGCAGGGTAGCTGCGGAGATAGTCGACGTGCATCGCCGTTTGGGCGACAGCGGAGAGTCGCATGAACCCGTGAAGGTTCGCCCAACCGGCCGTCCAGTGCACCTTCTCGGCAGCGCGCCACAAAGTGATGTCGGGTTCAGAAAGCAGGATGGACCGCACTTCGTCGGAGCGCCGCCGATGATGCCCTGCCGTTTCTTCGATGCGGTCGGGCAGTCCCTGGAAGGAATACCCGTGGCCCGGGTGAACCATGTCGACATCCAGGCGAGTGAGCGCTTCTAATGAGTCGAAATAGCGTGCGAGAGGGTTCTGGCGCGAAGACTGGGGTCCGCCGCTCAGCCCAATACCAGGGTGCACCATTGGCAACAGCGTGTCACCGCTAAACAGGGACCGCGTGTCCTCGTCGTAGAGGCAGATGCTGCCCTCCGTGTGCCCGGGCGTGTGCAGCACGCGTACCCGTCGGCCGGGAATGTCGAGCACATCGTCATGCTCGAGGCGAACGTCGGCTCGCGCGCTTATCTCGTCCTTCAGTTGTCGCTGTCTCCACAGCTCGATGTAGAGCTTTGTTCGTTCCGCCCACGGCGCGCCCCACGAGCGAAGCCGCTTGGAAAAGCCCACTGCGATAGACATCGACGGCCCGCTCTCGGTCGCGTCAGCTTCAGCTCGGTGCATAAGGATAGGCGCCCCGCTCTGCGACTGCAGCCAAGACGCGAGCCCGGTGTGATCCGGATGAAGGTGGGTAGACACGATGGTCTTCACATCCGTGAGACGTTTGCCGATCTGGCCGAACGACGCCTCCAGCCTTGTGCGATTGTCTACTGTGTTCCAGCCCGGATCAATGACATGCACCGACCCCCGGTCGTCAAGGACGAGATAGGTATAGGTGTGTCTAACGTACTGGTCGCCCTTCAGGGGCAACGGTGCCGCCCACACGCCCTCTTCGACCTGCAAAGTGTCGGGAAGATGATGACTTACCCACGCTTCAAACTGACTGTGATTAGGCTGTAGGCTCACTGGCCCAGGCTACCGGCCTGGGCTTTTACCTCGTTGTCCAGCGTCTCGGCCCCGGCCCGTCGGCCCAGTCCGGCGAGCGAATCGCCAAGTCGAGGCGCTTCGATGCGGAGGCGCCGTTGGGGGAGACCCCCCGCACGCTCGGACGGGGCCCGAGCAGGAACTTCGCCCACTCGCCGACCGGGGATTGAGCCGATCGATTGGGCCCGCAGCATCGGTGACATGCCGGTGTCTCTCACACTTTTATTCAGCGGTTTCCTGCAACAGAGTCGTCAGCGCTGAGTCCACCGAGCACCAGAGCAGTGATCTGGCGGCTCGCAGAATCCAGTGTGAGACTGGGGTGAGGTCGAAACCACCGGGCCGACCATCCCGTGATGCCGATGATCGCTTGCGCGGCTACTACGGGCGCGATGTCA
>JAJYBG010000069.1 GCA_021779075.1 Actinomycetes bacterium
CCTCGAGGAACAGGCGCAGCGGCTTCGTGAAGCCTGCGGACGTCCACGCAAGCGCCGGCACCGCGTCCTGTCCGCACGCCCATGCCGGACTCGGAGCGGCCCGCGGCGTCCGCGAGCGGGCCGGCTTCACCGGCTGCTCTGGAGGCTCTCCCTGGGGCGACGCGTCGCTCACAGGGTCACCGTATCAACCGCGCGCAGTGACGATGGTGGGACGGCCCTTGAAGCGCAGGCGGACCTCGTCGTCGCGCACCGGCTGGTCGATGACGTCGTGCTGCACGGCGACGAGCGTGCCGTCCGCGAGCGTCACGTAGGTGCGACGCAGCGATCCGAGGAAACTCGACGACACCACGGTCGCCGGGAGGCCCTCGGTGGCGAACGTGATGTCCTCGGGGCGCACGTACACGGTGACCTCGCCGGGCTGTGCGGTGCCGAGGATCGGCAGGTGCTGGCCGTAGACGTTGACGACCGTGCCCGAGACGGTGCCGGGCAGCTTGTTCGAGATGCCCACGAAGTCGGCGACGAAGGCCGACTTGGGATTGAGGTAGAGCTCCTCGGGGGTGCCGATCTGCTCGATGTTGCCGTCGCTCATGACGGCGACGCGGTCGGACACGGCGAGCGCTTCCTCCTGGTCGTGGGTGACGAAGATCGTCGTGATGCCGAGCTCGCGCTGGATCCTGCGGATCTCGTCGCGCAGCGTCACCCGCACCTTCGCGTCGAGCGCCGACAGCGGCTCGTCGAGCAGCAGGACGCGCGGGCGGGTGACGAGCGCGCGGGCGAGGGCGACGCGCTGCTGCTGCCCGCCGGAGAGCTGGTGGGCATAGCGCCCGGCGAGTTCGGAGAGCCCGACCATGTCGAGCGCCTCGTCGGCCCGGAACACGCGGCGCGCGCGGTCGACGTGGCGCATCCGCAGACCGAACTCGACGTTCTGGCGCACCGTCATGTGCGGGAACAGCGAATACGACTGGAACACCATGCCGATGTCGCGACGGTTGACGGGCACGTGCGCGACGTCCTTCTCGTCGATGAGGATGCGGCCGCTCGAGATCGTCTCGAGACCCGAGATCACCCTGAGCGCGGTCGTCTTGCCGCATCCCGACGGGCCGAGCAGCGAGACGAACTCGCCCGGGTTGACGCTGAGGTCCACCCCGCCGAGCGCGCGGTGGCCGGCGAAGTCCTTGACGACGTCGATGAGCTGCACCGGCGTGCCTTTGATCACGAGCGGGCCGGTGGGCGGCGTGTCGATGGCGTCGGTCATCGGGGTGCCTTTCGGTTGCGGCCGAGCGAGCCTGCGGCTCCGATCAGCGCGAGGATGAGGAAGACGAAGATCAGAGCGGCGAGCGCGAATGTCGACGCGACGTAGGGGTCGGCGTGCTGCAGCAGTGCGAGCCCGGTCTGGAACGTGTTCTGCTGCAGGAACGAGGCGATCGTGTACTCACCGAGGACGACCGAGACGGTGAGGAGCGCGGCGGACAGCATCCCGCGCCTGAGGTTCGGCAGGATCACCGACCACACCGTGCGGAACCAGCCCGCGCCGAGCGATCGGGACGCCTCGCTGAGGGTGACGACGTCGAGGCCGGAGATGTTCGCCTGGATCGGGCGGAAGGCGTAGGGCAGCACGATGATGCCGATCGCGAACGCGAGGATCCACGCGACCGAGCCGGTGATCTTCCAGACCTGCTGGTACACCGGCACGAAGCCGACCGCGAGGACGACGGTCGGGATCGAGATCGGCAGCAGGCAGACGAACTCGATGAGCTGGCGCAGCCGGCGGTAGCGCAGCTCGGCGAGGATCATCGCCGGCAGCAGGAAGACGAGCATGAGCGCCACGGTCACCAGCGCGATGACGACGGAGTTCTGGATGCCCTCCCAGAGCTGCCGGTACTGGTAGCCGCGCACCGGGTCGCCGAGCGCCGCGAGGTGGTCGAGCGTGAATCCGGAATGCTGGCCGACGGGCTGGAACGCGAAGGCGCCGAGCGCATAGAGCGGGTAGGCGAAGGCCAGCCCGGCGATGACGAGGATCACCGTGGACAGGGTCTTGCCCGGTGTCGCGCCGACGCGCGCCGGGCGGGATCCGCGGCTCATCGCTGCCACCTCGCCGCGCGGCGCTGCAGGGCGGAGTACGCCCACATGACGAGGCCCATGATGACGACCATGCCGATGGCCAGCACGCCCGGGATGTGGGCGATGCCGGAGACGGTCTCGCTGCCGAGGTCCTGCTGCATGACGACGGGGATGAGGATGCCGGCGTTGGTGAGCGCCGCGGCGGTGGCGAACGACGAGAACGCGCTCGCGAAGAGCAGGATCGTCGCCCCGAAGAACGACGGCGCGAGCACGGGGAACGCCACATGCCGCCAGTACCGGAGGCGGCTGCCGCCGAGGGTGGCGACCGCCTCGCCCCACTGCGGACGCAGGCCCTCGACCGCGGGCATGAAGACGATGACCATGAGCGGGATCGAGAAGTAGAGGTACGGGAAGAACAGCCCGGCGACCTGGTAGAGCAGCGGCCCCGCCGTGGGATCCGGGGCGAGCGAGTTGAGGTCGAAGCCGAAGGTGTCCCTGAGC
This sequence comes from Actinomycetes bacterium, assembly GCA_021779075.1. Lineage (GTDB taxonomy): Bacteria > Actinomycetota > Actinomycetes > Actinomycetales > Microbacteriaceae > Gryllotalpicola. Next base: position 2,563 of record JAJYBG010000069.1, read on the forward strand.
CAGAGTGTGAGCACGCCCGCGCTGCCCATGGTGGCGATGAACGCGAAGGCGAGCATCACGCCGCCGAACTGGGCCAGCACCGAGCTCGCCGCGTCGACGATGACGCGGAGCAGCCCGTCGGGCTTGGCGGCGAGGAGCGCGACGCAGAGAACGGCGCCGATGATGGCCGCGGCGACGGCGACGGCCGCCGACAGCAGCACCGAGTTGAGGAAGGCCTTGAGCACCGACTGGTCGGTGAACGCGGCAAAGTTCGCGAGGGTGAACGAGCCGTCCTCGGTGGTGAGCCCGCTCCAGATCGCGAGCAGGGTGGGGATGGCCATGAAGACCAGGGTGTATGCGGCGAAGGGCGCGAAACCCAGCCAGCCAGCCACGCGGCGCCGGGGCTTGGAAGCCCCGGCGCCGGCGGGCCGATCGGCTGCCGCGGTGGACGCGACAGTCATGCGGTCACGGTATTTACTGACCCATCGCGGCCGGCCAGGCCGTCGTGATGAACGTGCCGGCCGCAGCCGCCTGGTCGGCGGTGAGGAGGGTGATCTTGCTCGGAGCGCCGCCGGCGGCAGCGAGAGCGGCCTTGTCGACGGTGCCGGCCTTCGTCATCGCGTCGAGCGTGGCGGGGAAGGCGCCTGCGGCGAGGAAGAGGTTCTGCACCGTGGGGGTGTAGAGGTACTCCTCCCAGAGGCGTGCGGCCGCCGGGTTGGCGGCGCCGGATGCCACGGCCTGGTTGTAGTAGGAGCCGACAGCCGCGCCGGACGGGATGACCGTCTTGAAGTTCGGGTTGCCGCCCTGCGCGGCGTCACCCCAGGCGAGGTTGTTGTACGACCACTGCAGCACGACCGGGGTCTCGCCCGAGTTCACGGTCGCCTGCGAGGCGACGGTGGGGATGTAGTTGCCGGCGGTTTTGAGGCTCTTGAACCAGTCGACGCCCGGCTGCAGCTTGTCACCCGAGCCGCCGTTGTCGAGCGCGGCGAGGACGACGGCCATGAGGGCCTCGTTCGCCTTGACCGGCGACATCTTGATGGCGACCGCGTTCTTGTACGCCGACCCGAGCAGGTCCTTGAGCGACGTCGGGGCGGTCTTGATCTTCGACGAGTCGTAACCGATCGACATGAGGCCGGTGTAGTCGTAGTACCACTTGCCATCGGCATCCTTGAAGTCGGCGGGGATGTCGGCCCAGTTCTGGACCTTGTAGGGCGTCACGATGTCGAGGTTCTTGTCGAGCACGGTCGTGCCGATGTCGAACACGTCAGGCGCGGTCGACTGGCCCTTGTCGTTGTGGGCCGCGTCGGCCTCGTCCTGCGACGAGCCGTCCGGGTTCTCCGAGTTGATCTTGATCTGCGGGTACTTCGCCTCGAAGCCCTGGATGATCTTGCCGTAGTTGGCCCACGACGGCGGCAGGGTGATGACGTTGAGCTTGCCCTCGGCGTTGGCCGCCGCGACCAGGCAGTCGAGGCCGCCGAAGTCGGCCGCACTGGTGGCGACCTGCGCCTGTGCGGTGGTGAGGGTGGTGCAGGCGGTCGACGAGGTCGTGCCGGCGGCGCCGGTCGACGGGCTCGACGACGACGGGCTGCTCGAGCAGCCCGCGAGGACGGCCGCGACGGCCGCAGCCATCGCGACGCCCGTCGCGACGCGGCGGGTGGTGTTCATCATGTGTGCTCCTTCAGGAACGGGTTTCTTGGTGGGGGAGATACGGGTCGGGTAGGTTCAGGCGGCCGCGAGGGCGAGGGTCGTCGCCGCGAGGCCGAGCGCGCAGGTCATCCCGATGCCGGTCGTGACGGACACGACCGAGACGCCGGGAACGGGCTGCTCGACGAGGAAGTCCTGCGCCGCGCTGGAGGCGTAGATGCCGCGCCAGCGGCGGCGCACGCGGAGCGAGTCGGCCCCGAGGAGCCGGCTGAACTCGCGCAGCAGCAGCTCGTCGACGGCCTCGTCCTCGAAGGGCGACTCGGTGATGCCGTAGTGGTGCGTGTCGCCGATGACGAGCGAGCCGTGCGGGCGCTGCGTGAACATGAGGTTCACGGCGTTCTCGACGAGCTCGGGCGCCGTCTCGGCGACCTCGGCGCGCAGCGCCTCGGCAGCGCCGGTCGAGGCGGGCCCGTCGTAGCGCAGCAGCGACGTGCCGGTGAGGATGCCGGGCGCGACCTGGATGCCGCCGGGGGCGTCGATCTCCATCATCCGCAGCCGGCAGCGGCGGATTCCGACCGCGCTCGCCAGCTCGGGGAAGAAGCGGTCGACATCGTGACCGACGCACACGACGGTGCGCTCGGCGACGATCTCGCCGGAGCTGGTGAGGACGATGCCCGGTTCGACGCGCTGCACGTTGACGCCGAAGCGGAATTCGACGCCGAGGGTCTCGAGGTGTGCGGTGAGCGCGGGCACGGCGCTGGGCGAGTTGAGCCTGAGGTCGAGGGCGAAGTGCGCCCCGCCGACGGCGTCGGGGGCGTCGAAGCCGGCGCGCTCGGCCACCTCGGCGGCGGTGAGGAGGGCGACGTGGCCGTCGCGCTGCGGGGCGAACTCCTCGAGCACGGCGAGTTCGGCCGAGGTGCGGGCGACGACGACGGTACCGGCCTCGGCGACGGGAAATCCTGCCGCAGCACCGAGCGTCAGCCATTCGCTGCGGGCGCGCAGCGCGTAGTCGAGGGCGGTGCCGTTCTGCGCGGTCGTGCAGATGTGCCCGAAGTTGCGGATGCTCGCGCCGGCGGCGAACTCGTCGCGCTCGAGGACGACGACCCGGAGGCCGCCGCGCGCGGCATGCCAGGCGTGCGCCAGGCCGACGATGCCCGCACCGACGACGGCGAGGTCGTATCGGTCGGTGGGCGCGGCGGTGGTCACATCGGTACTTTCGCGGGTCCGCCGGGGCCGGGACGCCGATTCCGGGCAGCATTCATCCGGTGTTCTCCAAGCGTTCGATTTCGCGACATCGAGGTGAAATCGCCGTGAACTCGGGTGAAGACCTCGCGACGGGGACGCCGCGCCCACCTGGTCCGGACCATGCTAGTGGCATGACCATCGCGCTCGTCACCCTCGACATGGCCGGCACCACGATCGCCGAGGAGGGCACGGTGTACCGCATCCTCAAGTCGACCGTCGAGGAGGCGACCGGGATGCAGATCCCCGCCGCCGAACTCGCCAAGTGGAGCGGCACGAGCAAGCACGCGGCGGTGCGCGGCCTGCTGGAAGCGCTCGGCGAGGACGGGACCAGGGCGGATGCCGTCTTCGACGATTTCAAGGCGAGCCTGCAGGCCGCCTACGCGGCCGAGCCGCCGACGCTCTTCCCCGGGGTGCGCGAGGCCGTCGCCGAGCTGCGCGCGCGCGGCGTCAAGGTTGCGCTGCAGACGGGCTACTCGCGCGACGTCGCGGAGCCCCTGCTCCAGGTCGTCGGCTGGGCGGTCGGAGACGATGTCGACGCCCTGGTGACGAGCGACCAGGTCGCGCACTCGAGGCCGGCGCCCGACCTCATCCTGGCCACGATGGCCGCGACGGGCATCGCCGACCCGGCGCAGGTGCTCTCCGCGGGCGACACCGCCAACGACCTCGGCGCGGGGACGGCCGCGGGCGTGCGGTACGTCGTCGGCGTGACGACGGGCGCGTACACGGCGGACGATCTCGCGCGCCATCCGCACACCCACATCCTCGGCAGCGCCGCGGAGATCCCCGGGCTGCTCGAGGCGGCGGGCGAGTTTCCACAGGCCTGAGCAGGGATTGTCGGGCCCCCGCGCCTAACTCTCGCGGCAGCCGCCGCCCTCATCGTGCGCTGGCTGCGCGAGGACGGCGCGGAGCACCTCTGGCGGGTCGCCTGCTAGCCGGCGCCCCGCTGGCCCCGAACCCGCCGGCGCAGGTCGCGCGTGCGCTTGAGCTCGGAGAGCGTGGGATGCGCGGAGGTGGTGTCGTCGCGCTGCGGCAGCAGGTCGATGCTCATGCCGCGGGTGAGGTCGGCGGTGTCGATGCCGAGCGCATCGGCGAGCGCGATGAGACTGTGCAGGCTGACCTGGTTCTCGCCGTGCTCGAGGCGGCGGATGGTCGAGACGTCCATGCCTGCGGCCTCTGCGATCTGCACCTGGGTGGCGTGCAGTTCGCGTCGTTCCTCCTGGATGCGCCGGCCCAGCTCGATCGTGGCCTTCGACGGCGCTTCGGACTTGCGGGAGGCGGGCATGCATCCACGGTTCCGCCTGCTGCGACGGATGCCCAGGGCATGACTGCGCCACGCATGTATGCCATTCCCGCTGGTGGCGACGGCGATTTCCCGGCCGCACTGCTTACACTGGCCGCATGCCGCGCGGACGCAAACCCATCAGCCGTTCCTTCGTCGAGAAGGCGCGCGGCGGCAGGCTGCGCGCCGCCGTCATCCCCGACACGATCGACGGGGTGCTCGATCGCGTCATGGCCGCGCAGCGGCCTGCCGTGCTCGCCCACCTCAGCAACCAGATGACGAAGCACCCCCTCGCCGAGAACGCGGAGATCGTCGCCCTCCTCGAGCGCCGCTACCTCGCCGTCGTCACCGCGACGGGCGCGGCCGCCGGTGCCGTCGCGGTGCTCCCCGCCGTCGGCACCGTGAGCGCGCTCGCGCTGTCGGGCGCTGAGACGGTCGCCTTCCTCGAGGCGACGGCGCTGTTCGCGCAATCCGTCGCCGAGCTCTACGGCCTCACCGTCGACGACCCCGACCGCGCCCGCGCTTTCGTGCTCGCCCTGCTGCTCGGCAGCGAGGGGTCCGCGATCGTGCGAGAGTTCGGTCGCGAACTCGTCGATAAGGACGCCACCCGCACCGGCTACTGGGCTGAGCTCATCGCCACCGGCATCCCGCAGGCGGTCGTGCTGCCCCTCCTGGGGCGGCTCAAGAACACCGTCGTGAAGCGCCTGGCCGCCCGCGAGGGCGCGACCATCCTGGGCCGGGCCCTCCCCTACGGCGTCGGCGCGCTGGTCGGCGGCATCGGCAACAATCTCATGGGCCGGCGCGTGATCCACTCCTCGCGCGAGGCCTTCGGCATCGGCTGACACAGCGGCGCCCGCCGGTAACCGGCCTCGACAACGAAGTTCGGGCCCCTTC
>JAJYBG010000070.1 GCA_021779075.1 Actinomycetes bacterium
GGGTGGTTACTTCAAGGTCGATGACCTCTGCCGCAAGCTGCGGATTTCGAGGTCCATGGCCTACAAGCTCATCCGCAACGGCACGCTCCCCGTCATTCCGGGGCTGGGAAGGTGCGTGCGCATTCCCGCTTCGGCCGTCTATCGACTGCTGACCAAGGCGGAGGTGCGTCATGGCTAGCTTGCACTTTTCGTTGGAGGATCTCCTTGAGGACTGGCTCTACGCGGGCAAGCGCATCTTCCTAGTCGACCATGAGCGGGGCGTACGTCCCAACGAAAGGGCGATCAACCGACTGCTCGCCCTCTACCCGGATCTCGAGTTGTCCGAGCGCCGTGAGATCTGGCGGAGGGTGCGCTTCATCGCGGCCTTGGCCAACAAGATGGGGGAGGAGGAGGCCTGTGGCTGAGCGCGGCCTCACACAACGGAACGGAGTCTGGATCGTCCGCTGGACCGATGCCCGGGGGAAGGAGCGGTACCGGAGAACTCGGGGTACCAAGGACGATGCTCGTCGGCTGCTGCGCGACATCCAGACCAAGGTCGAGCGGCAGAAGTTCCAGCTGGAGCCCATCCCCGGGGCGGCGGACATCACGCTGAGCGAGCTCATGGACTGGTACTGGAAGCGGCATGGCAGCCGCCTTCGCTCCCAGACCCTGAAGTTCACTCTGGACAAGCACGTGCGGCCGTCGCTTGGCAGCCGCAAGCTCCGCGACGTGACGACGGACGCCATCGACGAAGTGCTCAACAAGGCTCCCGTCTCGGCCGCAACGCACAACAAGATGCGGTCGAAGCTCCACCGGATGTTCCAGCTCGCCTCCATGCCGGGGGCGGGGCTCTTCGTCGGCGTGAACCCCGTGGTGGCCGTGCCACGGCGCAAGGTGGTCCGGCAGCTCCCCAACTTCCTCCGGTTCGAGGAGGTACCGGCCGTCCTGGAGGCCGCCGAGGGGCACGTCAAGGCGGTGTTCGCCACGGCGCTCTACACGGGCATGCGCAAGGGCGAGGTGGGAGGGCTTCGCAAGGCGGACGTCCACCTGGACTCGGGGGAGATCTGGCTCCAGCGCTGCTGGGATCACGAGACCACCAAGGACGGGAAACCCTCCGTCATCCCCATCGCTCCCCCGCTTCGCCCGTACCTCGAGGACGCGGTGAAGGAGGCGAGGGGACCCCTCGTCTTCCCCAACGCCAAGGGCGAGATGCACAGCCCCACCGTCGGCTGGGACGATGCCCTCCGCCGCGCGCTGGTGACAGCAGGGCTCATCGACCACTACGTTGTGGGTTGCCGGGCCTGGCGCTGCACCTATCGGGCCGAGAGCCCCTCGCCGGTAGGGGGCACGTGTCCGAAGTGCGAGAAGCCGACCCTCTACTCCAGCCCCCGCTCACGGCACGTGACCTTCAAAGACCTCCGCCACACCACGGCCACGCTGCTCCTCAAGGCTGGCGTCCCCCTGGCCACCGTACAGCGTGTCCTGCGGCACTCCGACCCGAAGCTCACGGCCAACATCTATGGCCACCTCGAGGTCGAGGACATGCGCGCGGGCCTGGAGCGGATGGCAGGGCGAATCCGGGCGCCAGCAGGGCGGGGGGAGGGGGGCCAGAAAGACGAAACCCCCGTCGCCTCGGCTTTCGCCTTGAACGACGGGGGCTTCGATGTCGGGGCGACTGGATTTGAACCAGCGACCACTTGCACCCCAAAATTGAACTTGGCTGACGCACGGAGTGCTACCGGGCGCACTGGCTCCCAACCGTGCGTGATCTGGGCACCGGTTTCATCGCCGTTTGGGTTGCGCCGCGCATCCGGCGCACCGGGCGTCACCGGGTGGGGGGCGCCAGGGGGGCGCGCCCCGGGCCCATTAAATGTGAGGGCGCGCTCGATGTCCTCGCGGTAGTCCTCGACCTCGCTGTGGTCGTAGATGCGGGCCGTGATCTCCGAGTCGGAATGGCCGAACAGCCGCGACACGGTACCCAGATCGACCTTGCGCTTGCGCAGGATCGTGCCGTTCGTGTGGCGCAGATCGTAGAAGCGCAATGGTCGCGGCAGGGCCTTGGCCCACAGCTTCATGTCGCAGGTCGGGCAGACGCGCTGTTCGCCGTCCTGATGGCGCCACTCGAATACCGTAGGCGCCTCCTTGTCGCTGCGTGCGCGTGCCTTGCAGCGTCGGCACGTGTGCTTGTAGCCGACGACCACCCCCGCGTGGGCGCACGCCCGCCGGAGGTGGTCCACAAGGTTTGTGCGAATCCCTTCCTTGAAGGGGCTGCCATCCGCACGAGGGAGGACCAGCGAGCCTGGGGCCAACGTCATGGCGGTGTCGAGGATGGGCCGCAACTCGGGCGGGACGATGACGGTGCGCTCCTCCTTGTCCTTGGGTGTCGCCTTCGTCCAGGAGTGACGAAAGGTGATCGTCCAAGTCTGAACGTCAACGTCTGCCTTGTGGAGCCCAAACACCTCGCCGGGACGCGCGCCCGTGTAGAGGCTGACCGCCGCCGCCCAGCGCCACGGCTTCCCGACCTCGGGTTCGGGAAAGGCGGCTAGCACCGCTGGAATTTCCTCTGCGCGCAAGGTGTCGTACTTGCGCTTTGGCACATCGTGCCGTTCGACCCACTTGATAGGGTTCTCCCCCGGCCAGCGGCGGACCTTCGGATTCCTAACGATCTCGAAGCAACGGAAGACGACTGCTCGAAGGTGGTTGACGGTCTGTGCCGCTAGTTCACGGCGCTGGACTTTGCCGGCGAGGCGCTCCGCGATTTGGTCCGCGAAAGCGGGCGCGCTGCCGGGCATCAGCACGTAGCCTCGAAGATCACCAAGGTGCTTCTCTACGGAAGCCTTCAAACCGTACTTGGACTCGGAACCTCTGCGGCTCCCCTCTCGTTCCCACCAGGTGTCGAGGAGGTCGCCGAAGGTGAAGGGCGAGAACGCGATCTCCAACCCCTTTGCTATCCGGTCCGCCTGCCTCTCACGCTCGCGGGCGTACTCCTCGGCTTGGGCCTTGGTGCGGTCGTTCGGCCGCCGTTCCTCTACCCAGCCGCCCTTGGCGGCGCGGTCCTTCCAACAGGCGATGAGGACGCGGCGAGAGTTGCGTCCGGCCCGATGATCGACCTTCCAGCTCGCGTGAGCCATAATTACCTCCGAGCCGTCTTCAACGGCACGACCATAGTAGTCCCGGCAGCGCGGAAGGAACGTACCAACATCGGATCGAACAGGAGGCGGGTTGAGATTCGCGGCAGGGCCGGAAGTCGGCCGTCCCGTTCCAATTTGCGCACTAGGGACTCCGAGACGCCCAAGAAGAACGCCGCGTCCTCGATAGACCAGGCGCGGTCGTCGCGGAGGGGCGGCCGCTCGGGTGGAGGCGGGGGACGGAAGAACCGTGCTGCGGCGAGGCCGACGATCATGAGCACCCCGGCCGGCAGCGAACTGCAGCGCTGGCGCCTCGGCCACATCGGCCTTCTGGGCATCGTGGAGGCGGTCATTGTGTCTCCTCGTTGTAGTAGTCGGCGCTGTCACTGGGCTTGCAGCCGCTCGGGCACTGCCAGGAGCCTCGGTAGTAGCGACCTCCGGGCCTGATCTGGGCGTGGTGCTCGGCGCCGCACAGGGTGCAGCGCATCCGGCCCGAGGACGGATCGTGGAGCTTCATCGTTCCGCTGCTGCGGGTCGTCTCGATCTTCATGGCGTCTCTCCTGCGATGAACTGCGATGGCACCCTTCCGCACCCTTTGCAGCCGACTGGGCGATGGGATGGGAGCGGGAAGCGGTCGGATCAAAGGGTGCGGCCGTAGGGAAAGGACGGACGGCACCCTTCGGTGCCTGTCCTTCCCCGGGCTTTTCGAATTGGGTGCCGGACTGCTCCGCACCCTTCCGCACCCTTTGCACTCTTCAGTCACGCTCATGTGGTTCCTCCTTCGATCCGGTCGGCCAGCGCGCGGCGGTGCTCGATCAGCGTAACGATCAGCCTGTCGAGCGCGGCCAGGCGACACTCGGGCGAGCAGGTAGCGGGCCACTTCCCGCTGGGCGCCTTCACTGCCTCGAACGGAGCCCGGCACGTCGAACAGGTCTTCATCCTTCTCACGGCCTCTCCCTCGTCGCGACGGCTCGGTAGACGGTGGCGGCCTGCTTCGTCCTGCCGCGCTGCTCCTGGGATTGGGCGACGCTTCCGGAGGCGAGCAGGAACTCGACGGCCGCCATGGCAGCGTCTCGGCCGAGGCCAGCGGGCTTCTTCTTGTGGAGGTCCGTAGGGGTCACGCCGTCGGGACATCCGCGCAGGTAGGCGAGGAGCCTCTGGGCGTTTGTCGTCGTCTCTTCGACGCCGGATAGAACGCGCAAGTAGACGCCGTCCTTGGTCTCAACGGGCTGCCACACGATCGTAGGGCCGCGAGCCGAGAGGTTCGCTTTGGCGTGCGTCAGCTTTACCGGGGCCGAGGGATCGTATGCATTCTCCTCGCCCTTCCTCCTTTTCACATTCGGTGTCATCACCAAGATGCTTCGGGCGGCGTCCGACAGGGCGCCGCCGCCCCTTCCGACGTAGGAGTCGATGGTCTGCTCGCGCGCGGCTTCCTTCGACACGTGGCGCACCACGACTACTGCTGCACCGGAGTCGATGGCAATCCGCTCTATCGCCTGAGCAAAGACGGCTAGTGCCTCGTTCAATTCGGGGCCTCCGTGGAGGCGCGAGGCCGTTTCGAGCACCACCAGGACGGCGCCCTTCACGAGCGCAGAGAGGTGTCTGACGACGGGTTCATGCCGCTCGGTGGTGGCGCGGTTGGTGAAGGTCAGAGCAAGGTCGCGGGCTTGCTCTCGCGCCAGGTAGGCGAAGTTGGCCCGCAGGTCGCGTTCGGCGTTCTCGCGCTCCTGGCCCGCGGGCACGCTCTGCAACCACGCCCTCATCCGGTCGGCCAAGGTCCTCTCGGAGTCCTCCAAGGTGATGAAGACGGTTCGCCCCTTGGTCATGGGGTTCCCCATCCCCGCCCGCACGCGACGGAAAGGCAGGCCCCCAGCGCGGCCGTGCTCTTGAAGATGCCGTGGGCTCCCACCAGTTCTGTTACTTCGGCCCGAGGGAAGTAGGGCTCGACGGCGTACTCGACGGGCGGGAACTCGGAATCGAGGAGTCGGGCAGCCGGTAGCAGCGCCTCAGGCAAGCCCGAGGTGTTCATCTGCTCGTCGCCGTGGCGCTCGTTCTCCGCCGCAAGAAGGTCAGCGAGTAGCCCGGCAGCGCGACCGGCGGCGCCGAGATGGGCCGCTTCAGGGAAGGTAGCGATTGCCGTCTCGAAGGTGATGCGGACCTCGGCCGCGCGGTCCTGGCTCGCGCCGTTGCGCACCAACTCCGCCTCGATCTCTCCTGGAGCGATCTCGGATGGCCCGACCTCACCACGCCGAGCAAGGGACAGGGCGGCATCAAACACCAACAGGCGATCGCCCTGGAGCAGCCCCCGGACCTCCTGGGCCTCAAGCAGCGCCGCCGTGCCCCGTGCCGCGACGGCGGCAAGGACTTGGCTCTCCAACTCGGGGCGAGTGGGTTCCATTGCCGACATCGCTACTGCCTGGACTTCTCGATGAAGCGCCGAAGCTCATCGACCTCGATCAGCCTGCGCCGTCCGATGCGGATGACGCGCACCGCGCCTTGGGCCGCGAGGCGTTCGATGGTGCGCTTCGAGAGGGCGAGTCGGCGCGCGGCCTCATCGAAGCCAAGCAAGTGAGTAGTGGTAGCGTCGTGGTCGGACATTGGCATCTCCTGACCCGACAGTTACCGCCCCGAGCCTCCCGTACGCTTTCCCGGAAATACCCCATGCCTAGAATGAAGCCGAAGGGCGCCGGATCGCCCTTTCTCGTCGAGGTTAGAGAGAAGGAGATCCCAGGCTGGATGAGAAGGGTCCGGCTTCCCGCGGGGGAGACGGACCTCGTTGCCCTCCTCAACCTTGTCCGCTGGGAACCTGCCGTTCTAGATCGGCCCGACTACAGCCAATGGCTTGATGCTGTGGCCAGGGCGGGAGAGGACGAATACGAGCGGCACCGAAAGGGCGAACATGACGCAGCGGTGGTCGCTCTCAACTTGCTCGACCTTGTGCCTGCGCTAGCGGCGCAACTCGAATCCGAGCACCGCACTTGGCTCGCCGACTCTCTCGTCTTCGTATTCACATATCGGCGATACGACCTGGTAAGGCGAATCCGCAGATCACCCGGCCGCCCATCATCAGATCGCTATGTGGCCGCGCTCCACGCTCGCTTTGTCGAGACAGGTATGTCTCCCCGCGCAGCAGACACTCAGATCAGCCAAGCGCGCGGCGTCACGGTAGCAGCCGTTAGGAACGCCCGGACCCCCGCACGAGGAAGGAAGGGCGAGTAGGCTCCTCCAAGCTCCACCGGCCATCGGCTGCAGGGGTTGGCGCCGCGCGACCGAAGGGAGCGCGGCGCCACCGCCCGCGCGCTCCTACCGGCGACGGAGGGTTAGCTCGTAGAACACCGCGCAGGATTGCAGGCCCTTGTAGGAGGACAGGCGTCCACCGATCAGGCCCGGACCGCCTGCGTGGAGCCGGATCTTGTGCTTGTCTTCCTTGTAGGCGTCGGGAAGCACTTCGATCCCGTAGGGGGTCGCTTCGCCTAGAAGCGTCTTCGGGATCCCTTCGGCCCCCGTCGTCTCGATCACCAGCTTCCCCGCCTTGGAGCTAATCCTCCACTCCGAGGAGACAGCGTCGCCTTCCTGGACCTTGTCGCACGTGCTGGCGAAGACCTTGGAGACGACATCCCAGCTTCCAACGTAGTCCGCCGCGCTCTGTGCCTGCGCGCCGGTGGTGAGGAGAGCGAATAGCGCCAGCGAAACGAAGAGCCGCATGTGTGTCCCCCGTGGGCTTGCTGTGGAGGTGGGAGCGTATCGGCGGCGTTGCACGCGTGTCAACGACGTGCGCCTCGCATGTGCATCTGCCAGCGTTGAAGTCCTGCCCGTACCGTTCGGCTTCACGATCGGCATGGGCATGGCGAGCGACTTCGGTACCAAGGTGGCGCAGCGAATCCGGGACCTTCGGGCGGCCCGGGGGCTCTCGGTCCGCGAGTTGGCTCGACGATCGGGCATCGCACCGGAATCCGTCTCGCGCTGCGAACGGGCCATCAACGAGATCACCCTCACGAACCTGGAGAAGTTGTGCTCCGGGCTCGGGGTGTCCCTGCCGACGTTCTTTTCGTTCGCCGATGATGGCGCCGCTGGCCGGGTGCCGCCCGATGTCGCGCGGGTCGTGGGCCTCCTGCTGCGCTTGCCGCCGGCAGGCCGGCGGTCGGCCGCCCGCGGGCTGGGGCTGCTCCTGGCCGGCGCGGCTGGCTCTGTCCCGGGGCCCAAGCCTCGGCGCGGTCAAGTCCCAATCTCTGTGT
>JAJYBG010000010.1 GCA_021779075.1 Actinomycetes bacterium
CGCTCGGCGACCTGCTGCAGACCGGCTGAGGGCGCGCTCGAGGCGCGCGCACCGGGCCGCACCTCGCCTGCTCGAGCGTCGGCGACGGCATTGCCGGTCGGCAGCGGCAGCGGCAGCGGCAGCGGCAGCGGCAGCGGCCTTCAGCGCAGGGCGACCCTCACCGCAGGGCGGCCAGCGCGTAGTCCTTGACGCGCGAGGAGTCGAGCGAGTCCCACCCCGCCACGCGCCGGTCGCCGGCGAACCACACCGTCGTCTCGGCCGGGGTGCGGCCGCCGTGCCCGCCGCGGCCGTCGCGGTGGCCGTGGTCGGTCGTGATGAGCACGGTCCACTCCTCGCGCGGGCTCAGCGCGGCGAGCAGCCGGCCGACGAGGGCGTCGACGTCCTCGAGCGCGTGCCCGTAGCGTTGCCCCACCCCGTGCCAGTGCCCGGCCATGTCGACCTGGCCGAGGTAGACGAACGCCGCGGCCACATCGCCCGCGGCGAGCGCCCGCTCGGCATCGGCGACGACCGCCTCGTCGGCCTCGACCCAGGACTCGAGACTCGCGACCCGGCGCCTGGGCACGTAGATCGGCCCGGCGAGCAGCGGCCCCGCACCTGCGCGCAAACCGATGACCGGCCAACTCGCGGCGGCGTAGACCCGCTCGTCCGGCCGGTCGAGCTGGACCGCCTCCAGGAAGCCCGGATGCCGGGCGAGTCGACGCGACCGCAGCCAGTTGCGCCGGATGCCGTGCCGATCGGCCCACACGCCCGTGAAGATCGTCGCCCACTGCGCCGCCGACATCGTCGGGTTGACCGGCGGGATCTGCGCCGCCGTCAGGAACCCCGATGCCGCCACCGCGTCGATGTTGGGCGTCGCGGTCGCCAGCAGCGTGTCGTACCGGACGCCGTCGACGCCGATGAGCAGGAACCGGCTCACTTGCCGGAGTTCTCGGCGGCCACCGCAGCCTGGATCGCCGCCTGCAGCGCCGCCTGCGCGTTGCCGTACGCCGTCCAATCGCCGTTCTTGAGCGCCGCCTGCGCATCGGAGAACGCCTGCTGCGCCGCGGCGAGCGCCTTCTGCAGCGCCGCATTGGAACCGGTCGGGGCCGTCGTGCCCGGCGTCGTGGTCCCCGGCGAGGTCGTCCCCGGCTTCGCCACGCCCTGGTCGCCCGCGCTCGCGCCGGAGTTCCCCCCGAAGAGCTTGTCGAGGGCGGCATCCAGGGTCGGCTCCATGGCGATGTTCTCGCCGAAGGCGACCATGACCTCCTGCAGCTGCGGGAAGCTCGTCGTGCCCTTCGACTGCACGTAGACGGGCTCGACATAGAGCAATCCCCCGCCGACCGGAATCGTCAGCAGGTTGCCGTAGACGACGGCGGTGGCGCCGCCCACCCGCAGCACGTTGAGCTGGCTCGAGATCGTGGAGTCGTTCTCGAAGTTCGCCTGCACCTGCCCGGGCCCCGGCACGTTGTCCTCGGCCGGCACGTCGAGCAGGCGCAGCGTGCCGTAGTCGGGTGCGACGGTGCCGGCCGTCGTCCCGGCGTCGGAGTCGACGGCGAGATAGCCCTTGAGGACGCTGCGGCTCGTCGACCCGGCCGAGGAGGCGGGGATGTACGTCGAATACAGCGAGTAGGTTGGCGACTTCTGGCCGGGCACCTGCATCGTGAGGTAGTAGGGCGGCTGCAGGCTCGACGAGTCGACCGTGCGCGGATCGTCCGGGACCTTCCAGGTGTCCTCGCCGAGGAAGAACTGCCCCGGGTCGGTGACGTGGTAGTTCGCGAGGATCGCGCGCTGCGTCTTGAAGAGGTCCTCGGGGTAGCGCACGTGCGACATGAGATCCCCGCTCATGTCGGAGAGCGGCTTCACCGTCGTCGGGAACACCTTCTCCCAGGTCTGCAGCACCGGATCGTTCGGGTCCCAGGCGTAGAGCGTCACCGCGCCGGTGTAGGCGTCGACCGTCGCCTTCACCGAATTGCGGACGTAGTTGATCGAGTCCACCGGGTACTGCTGCGGCAGCGTCTCCGAATCGGCGATGTCGGCCGAGTAGCTGGAGCGCATCGAGTACGGGTAGTCGTTGCTCGTCGTGAATCCGTCGATCAGCCAGACCAGGCGACCGTCGACGATCGACGGATACGGGTTGGAGTCGAGCGTGAGGTACGGCGCGACCTTCTGCACCCGCTGGGCCGGGGCGCGGTCGTAGAGGATCTGGGAGTCGGCATTCACCGACGTGGACAGCAGGATCTGCTCGCTCTGGAACTTCAGCGCGTAGGCCAGCCGGTTGCGGAAGCTGTCGAGCTTCGGGCCGCCGTTGCCGCTGTAGGTGTTGTAGGTCGCCTGCGCGCCGTTGCCGCCCGCGGGATAGTCGAGCTCGATGGGCGGCGAACCCGCCGCCGCGCCGACGATCGAGTAGGCGGGCATGTTCTCGCCGAAGTAGACGCGCGGTTCGTAGGTCGGCAGCGTGCCCGCCGTCGGAATGCCGCCCTCGAGGAACACCGGCTTGCCGTCGGGCTGCCGCGAATTGCCCGCCGCCGCGACGAGGCCGTACCCGTGCGTGTAGACGAGGGTGTCGTTGAACCAGTTCTGCGAGTCGCCGAGGGCGCTCTGGTCGATGGAGCGCACCGCGGTGACGGTGTCCTGCACCTTGCCCGCGATCGAGTACCGGTCGACGTCGAGCACGTCGGGGAACTGGTAGTACTGCTTGTACTGCTGCAGCTGCCCGAACGCCGGGCTCACCACTGTCGGGTCGATGATGCGGATGCTCGCCGTCGTCTGCGCGTCGGTCCGCAGCGCCCCGGGCGACGCGGTCGTCCGGGCCTGGTACGTGGATTCCGTGACGTCGGAGACCCCGTACGCGGCGCGGGTCGCCGTGATCGCCTTCTGAATGTACGGCGTCTCCAGCGTCTGCGCGCTCGGCGCCACCTGCAGCTTCTGAATCGCCCACGGGTAGATGGTTCCGATGACGAGGGCCGCCACGATGAGCAGGCCGACCCCGATGAGCGGGTAGCGCCAGCGCCCGATCACCGCGGCGACGACGAAGAGGGCCGCGACGAACACGGCGACGCCCGCGAGGATCGTGCGCGCGGGGACGGTGGCGTTGACATCGGCATAGGCGGCACCCGAGATGAGGCCGTTGACGTTGGAATCCGTCACCGTCGAATACCGGTCGAGCCAGACGCTGCCGGCCTGGACGAGCAGGTAGACCGCTGCGATGACGGCGATCTGGATGCGCGCCGACTTCGCAATGCGCACGTCGCGCCCGTTCACCCGGATGGAGCCGTAGAGGTACGCCACCGCGATGGTCGCGAGGAAGCAGATGATGAGCACCGCCGACGCGAACGCCACGATCGAGTGCAGGAACGGCAGCGTGAACATGTAGAAGCCGTCGTCGATGCCGAACTGCGGGTCCTTGACGCCGACCGGGGTCGCGTTGACGAACATCGCCGCCTGCTGCCAGCGCACGCTCGACGCGATGCCGGCGAAGAGGCCGAAGACGATGGGGACGACCCACATCGCGAAGCGCCGGAGCGGTTCGACGACCTGCTGGTAGCGGTCGAGCTGCGCGCTCAGCTTCGCGTAGACCGGTCGGAGCCGGTGCGCGAGGTTGATGGACAACCAGAGGGGCACCCCCATGCCGAGCACGCCGACGAAGAACATGCCGATGCCCCAGCCCCACTCGGTGAAGAGCACCCCCGAGAACCCGAGCTGCTGGTACCAGAGCACGTCGGCGTAGAGGCCGGCGAAGACGAAGAACGCGATGACGACCACGACGACGGCCACGACCGTCAGCCAGGCGATGAGGAACCCGCGTCGATGCGGTGTCATCGGATGCGGCGGCGAGGCGGTGGTCACGGGGCCATCCTAGGATCCGCAGGTCGGGAGCGCCCCGACGCCGGTGCCGCTCGACTCCGCCGCGAGCACGACGAGCGAGTCTCTCAGGGTGTTCACCGCGAAGACGCTGAGCCCGGCGGGCACGTGGCCGACGACCTCGTCGCAATTGCTCGCCGGGGCGAGGAAGATCGTCGCGCCGGCGGCCTTCGCGGCATACATCTTCTGCCGGATGCCGCCGATCGCACCGACGTCGCCGTCGCCGTCGATCGTGCCGGTGCCCGCGACATCGAGCCCGGCGTTGAGGAATCCAGGCGTCAGCTTGTCGATGATGCCGAGTGCGAACATCTGACCGGCGCTCGGCCCGCCGACGTCGCTGAGGTTGATCGTCACGGCGACGGGGATCCTGTCGTAGCGCACTCCGATGTAGACGCCGATGACGGCTGCCCCGCTGCTCTCGACCGGAGTGATCCGGACGGTCTGCCGCACGCCGGCGCGCTCGATGACGAACGTCGCGGGCGTGCTGGCGCCGTTCGCACCGATGAGCTTCCGCAGCTGGGCAGTGCCGGTGACCGCGACGCCGTTCACCGAGACGAAGGCGTCGTCGGGTTTCAGGATGCCGTTCGCCGGCAACGTCGGATCGACCGAGCCGACGATGACCTGCTCGCCGATGGTGTGCCCCAGCTCGCGCAGCGCGGCGACCGTCGCGTCCTGCTGCGAGGTCGCCATGTCCTGCGCGCTCTGCCGGCTGGACTGGTCGGAGGTCTCGCCGGCCGGGAACTCGACGTCGACGGGAACGACCGTCCTGCTCGGGTCGAACCACGCCTGGACGACCTGCGACCAGCTCGGCAGCGCATCCGGATTGCCGTAGAGGTTGACCGTGAGCAGGTCGAGCTGCCCCTTCGTCGGATACGTCTTCACCGCGCTCGGGATGGCGAGGACCTGCTTGGCGTTCGCGCTCGGCCGGGTCGTGCCCTGCGGGCTGTAGACGGGAGTGTCGACGCCGAGGGTGTTGTAGACCGGCCCCGGACCCTCGATGACGTAGGGCGCGGGGGTCGCGGCGAGGACGGCGGCCAGCACCACGGCCGCGGCGATGAGCACCCATCCGACGAGGACGCGGCGCGGGGTCCGCGGCCGGCCGGCCCCGCCGCGAGCCGCGGAATCGTCTTCCTCATCTCTAGCAGCGAACAGCGACATCGGTTTCTTTCCAGCGGGCGGCCTTAGCGTTGTCAGTATGGCGGATGACGACAGGCAGAACCCTGAGGACGCCCTGCGCGACATGCTGCGCGGCCTCCTCGGCGGCGACGGCGGGATCGACCCGGCGAAGCTTGCCGGCGTGGCCGGGCTGCCCAGCGATCCGGCATCCGTGCAGCAGCTCATCGCGCAGCTGCAGAACGCCATCCGCGTCGACGGCACCGTCAACTGGGACCTCGCCAAGCAGCAGGGGCAGCAGCTCGCCCGCAAGAACTCGGTCGCGACGACGCCCGGCCAGGTGTCGGGGCTCGAGCAGGCGTTCCACGTCGCCGCGCTGTGGCTCGACGAGGCGACGACCGTCAGCGAGTTGACGGAGGTGCCGGAGCTGCTGGGGCGTGCCGACTGGGTGCGCCTCACCATGCCGCTGTGGACGCAGCTCGCCGAGCCGGTCGCATCGTCGATCGCCGACGCGCTGACGGCCGCCATGCAGGAGCAGGCGCCCGAGGAGTTCGCGAGCATGATCGCCGGTTCGACGAACATGCTGCGCTCCATCGGGGGGACACTGTTCGCGCTTCAGCTCGGCCAGGTCGTCGGCCAGCTCGCCGAAGAGGTCGTCTCCGGCGGCGATATCGGCATCCCCCTGCTCGAGGACGGCGTCGCGGCCCTGCTGCCGCAGAACGTCGCGGCGTTCGGCGAGGGACTCGACATCCCGGCCGACCAGGTCGCCCTGTACCTGGCGGTGCGCGAACTGGCGCACGCCCGGCTGTTCCGCCAGGCCAAGTGGCTGCGGCTGCAGGTCATCACCTCGATCACGGAGTTCGCGCGCGGCCTGCGCATCGACACGGACCGCATGGCCGAGCTCGCCGAGGGATTCGACCCGTCGAACCCCGAGGAGCTCCGCGAGGCGCTCTCATCCGGCGCGTTCATCCCGCCGAAGACCGAGGCGCAGCTCGCGACGCTCGCCCGGCTCGAGACGACCCTCGCGCTCGTGGAAGGCTGGGTCGACGTCGTCACGGCCGCGGCCACTGCCCGCCTGCCCAAGGCATCGGCCGTCGCCGAGACCGTGCGCCGCCGCCGCGCTTCGGGCGGACCGGCCGAGTCGGCGTTCGCGACCCTCGTCGGGCTGGAGCTGCGGCCGCGGCGACTGCGCGAGGCGGCCGCGATGTGGCAGGCCGTGACGGATGCCGTGGGCTACGCGGCCCGCGACGAACTCTGGGCTCACCCCGACCTGCTGCCGGATGCCTCCGACATCGACGACCCGTCCGGCCTCATCGCTCACCTCACGGCGCTGACATCGGGCCAGCGCACTCCCCAGGACGACATCGACCGCGCCCTCGACGAGCTGCTCGGCGGGGAGTAGCCCCGCGAGAGGCCCGAAACAGCCGCTCCTGCGCGCGTGCGGAGCCGCTTCGCGCACCTCGCGCTCGGTCGGCGCCGCCGGGTGTTGTGGAGACGCCGCGCGCGAGTGCGGCGGTGCAGGGCATCCTGCGGGGATGATCGTCAGGCTCGACCCGCGCCATCCCGCCGCATGGCGCTCGCCCACCACCGTGCAGTTCGGATTCGATGCGGTCGCCGCGGTCGTGCCGGATGCCTCCGGCGTCACGGCCCGCCTCATCGCCGCTCTCGCCGAGGCGACGGCGCTGCCCGTCGAGGCGCTGCGCGTCGCCGCCGCAGCCGGCGGGGCACCCGCCTCCGCGGCGGACGACTTCGTCGCCGCCGCAGCCGCTGCCCTGCTGCCCGCCGCCTCGACCGGAACCGCGGTGCCGACGGCGCGCGTGGCCGTCGACGGGTCCGGCCCCGAGGCGGCGGCGATCGCGAGCGCGCTCGCGTTCGCGGGCGCCGAACTCGTCCACGACGACCGGGCCGACTGCGCCGTCGTCGTCGGCCGCTACGCGATCGAGCCGGAACGCTACGGCAGGTGGCTGCGTCGCGACATCCCGCACCTCGGCGTCGTCTTCGGCGACGTCGGCGTGCGCATCGGCCCGTTCGTCGAACCCGGCGACGGCCCGTGCCTGCGCTGCGTCGACCTCGCCAAAACGGATGCCGACGAGGCGTGGCCGGTGCTCGCGGCGCAGCTCGCCGGCCGGGACGCCTGGACGACGCTGCCACTGGCCAGGCCCGCCGCGCTCCGCGTCGCGACCGCGGTGGTGGACCGGCTGCTCGCCGACGACAGGTCGTTCGCAGAGCGGAGCGTCTTCATCGACGCGGCGTCCTTCCGGCTCAGTGCCGCGCCGCACTGTCCGCACCCGCGATGCGGCTGCCGAGGTCTGCCAGGAACCGAGACGCCGACCGGCGCTCCCGCCGCGGTCCCTGCGCGGCCCAGCTCAGCTCGAGTCGCTCGCGAGCGCGGGTGATAGCGACGTACAGGAGCCGGCGCTCCTCGTCCTGTGCGGCGAGCGTCGTCGCGTACGAGATCGGCAGCAGACCCTCGCTGAGCCCGACGAGATAGACGGTGCCCCACTCCAGCCCCTTCACCGAGTGGATCGTCGCGAGGGTGACCGCGGCCACCGTCGGCTCGTGCTGCTGCGCCTGGCGCTGCAGCAGCTCCTCGGTGAACTGTCGGAAGGTCGTGCCCGGCGCCGCCTCGTCGGCGAGGCGCATGAGCGCGCTCAGCGACTCCCACCGCCCGCGCACGGCGCCCTGGCCCACGGGAGGGGATTGCGTCCACCCGAGACTGCGCAGCACGTCGCTCACCGATTTGAACAACGGCTCGTCCACGACCGCCACCGATGCCCCGCGCAGGGCGAGCACCGCCTGCTTGACCTCCGGCAGGTCGAAGAAGCGCTTCGCCCCGTGCAGCCGGTAGGGGATGCCGGCCGCGGCGAACGCCTGCTCGAAAGCCGCGGACTGGACGTTGACGCGGTACAGCACCGCGATGGACTCCGGGCGCTCGCCCGCGGCGAGCTGCTGCGCGATGGCTGCCGCGATCCCCGCCGCCTCGGCGGCGTCGGTGTCGTAGACCGTGAGCGTCGGGGCACGGGTCTGACTATCGGCCGCACCCCCGCCCGCCTCTCGGCGGCGACTGTCGGTGCGACCCTCACCCGGACCGTCGCTGGAGCCGGTCGCCCGGAGTGCGATCGCTCCGGGCACCCCACGGACGGCCGCATTCGCCGCCTCGACGATGCCCGCGCGGGAGCGGTAGTTGTGCTCCAGGCGCACGAGCGCAGCATCCGGATACCGCCGTTCGAACCCGAGCAGGTAGTCGCTCGTCGCGCCGGCGAACGAGTAGATCGTCTGACTCGCGTCGCCGACGACGCAGAGCTCGCGCCGCTCCCCCAGCCAGACGTCGAGCAGCTGCTGCTGCAGCGGCGACACGTCCTGGTACTCGTCGACCACGAAGTGGCGGTACTGCTCGCGCACCTGGAGGGCGACGGACGGCTCGGACTGGATCATCCCCGCCGTGACGAGCAGCACGTCCTCGAAGTCGATCTGGCGGCGCTCGTCCTTGAGCCGCTCGTACTCCGCCATGAGATCGAGCACCTGTTCCCCGGTCAGCCCCGCAGGCACCGGCCGCGTCGCCAGCCGGTAGGCATCGAGCGAGAGACCGCTCACCTTGCGCCACTCGATCTCGGCGGCCGCGTCGCGCAGCACCGCCTGGTCGACGCGCAGCGCGAGAGCGGATGCCGCCTGACCGAGCAGCGCCGCCTTGCCGGGCAGCAGCGCGGGGGCGCTGCCGCCGACGAGCTGCGGCCAGAAGAAGTTGAGCTGCGCGAGCGCGGCCGCGTGGAAGGTGCGGGCGTTCACCTCGCCGGCTCCGAGCGCACGCAGCCGTGTGCGCAGCTCGGCCGCCGCGCGGTTCGTGAAGGTGAGCGCCAGCACGCGGTTCGGAGCGTAGGCACCGGTCGCCACCCCGTGCGCGATGCGGTGCACGATCGTGCGGGTCTTACCGGTGCCGGCGCCGGCAAGGATGCGCACCGGGCCGTAGAGCGCCTCCGCGGCAAGGCGCTGCTCGTCGTCGAGGCCCGCGAGCAGCCCGCCGCTCACGCCCCCGGCCCGCGCTGCGGCGGCGGCTGATCGAGCGGGCCTCCGTACCAGTCCTCCAGGATCGTCCTGGCGATGGAGCCGGAGCCCGGCAGGAGCACATCGTCGCCCTCCGCCTGGATCTCCTCACGGGTGAACCAGCGCACGTCGAGGATCTCGGTGCCGTCGGCGCGTGCGGTGGTCGGGTCGGCGGCCCGCGCCTCCATGCCGATCATGATCGACTGCGGCAACGGCCAGGGCTGCGAGCCGAGGTAGCGCGGCCCCGCGATCGTCACCCCCGCCTCCTCCCGCACCTCGCGGATGGCAGCCTCCTCGAACGACTCGCCGGCCTCGACGAAGCCCGCGAAGAGCGAGTAGCGGTTGTTCTCCCACAGCGCGTTCGAGCCGAGCAGGATGCGCCCGTCGTCGTCGAGCACGCGCACGATGACCGCGGGGTCGGTGCGCGGGAAGATCTCGCGACCGCACCCGGTGCAGCGCCGCATCCACCCCGCATGCTCGATGGTCGTGGCCGCGCCGCAGCGAGGGCAGAAGGTGTTGGACTCGTGCCAGTTGCCCACCGCGACGGCGGTGACGAAGAGGGAGTATTCGGTGGCGTGCAGTCCGAGTGCCTCGCGCATGCCGAACCACGCACGAGCTTCGGGCTCGAGCCGCGCCGCCGCCTCCTCGTCGAGGACCGCCGCGAGCGTCGGGCGCCCGCCGACGACGCCGAGGTAGACCAGAGTCGCCACCTCGTCGAGTCTCTCGCCGAGGTGGCTGGGGGACCACAAGTCGATGCGGCCGTCGGAGCCGGTGGTCCTGCCGCGATGAACGGCGATGACCGCGGTCGCGTCGTCAGCCGTGAGCCGCTTGATCACCTCCGGGTCGAAGCGCGCCCCGCCATCGCGGTCGAACACGAGCGCGTCGACCGGATCGAGAGGGGTCCGACGTTCCATTGGCCTCCGCGCGTGGCTGCGGCTCGAATCGAGATCGCCCGACCTACGCTGAAAGGCATGGTCAGGACTCCCCTCACTCTAGCCGCGCTCGCGACGGCCGCGGTGCCCGGACTCGAGATCGCGCGAGCGTCCTGGCACTCCACGGGGCGCACCGGAGACTTCGACTCCGCGTTGCTGGAGACTTCGGGCGGACGCCGCGTTCTCATCCGCGTACCGACCTCGCCGACGGCCGAGATCGAGCAGGGCGCCGACCTCGTCGCACTGCACGCGCTCAGCAGCGGAATCCGCTCGCATCTGCCCTTCGGGGTGCCCGTCGTGCTCGGGCAGGCACCCTACGACGGCACGCGCGCCGTCGTCTACGAGCTGCTCGCGGGCCGGCCGATCACCGTTGACGACGTGACAGGCGAGCGCGCCCACGGCATCGGGCGCGCCATCGCGGCGATCCACTCGCTGCCGAGCGGATTCGTCGGCGACGCGGGGCTTCCGGTGCAGTCGGCCGACGAGGTGCGCGAGAGCACCGTCGCGATCATCGACCGCGCGGCCTCGACCGGGCAGCTTCCCGCGGCCCTGCGCACCCGCTGGCTTTCCGCCGTGGCGGATGCCGCGCTGTGGCGCTTCCAGCCGACCGCCGTGAACGGCGCGCTCAGCGCCGAGTCGCTGCTCGTCGACGGCGACCGGGTCGCCGCCGTCATCGGCTGGTCGGGGCTCGCCGTCGGCGACCCCGCGCGCGACCTGGCCTGGCTCATGAGCGCCCACCCCGATGCCACCGGCGACGCCCTCGAAGCCTACGAGCGCGCTCGTCAGATCGGCTCCGACGCGGCACTGCCCCGGCGGGCGCTGCTCCACGCCGAGGTCGACCTCGCCCGCTGGCTGCTGCACGGCCACGATCTTCACGACCCGGTCGTCATCGCCGACGCGGTGGCGCTGCTCGACGACCTGGTCGACCGGGTGCACCTGGGCGGCGTCGACGCCTTGCGGGCGTCGACCGGCCCGGTCCTGACGATCAGCCAGGTCGAGACGATGCTCGCCGCCGGCGGCCCGGCCGGCGAGAGCTATGCGGCGGGATTCGCCCCGCTCGATGACATCGAGGAATCCGACGGTCAGCTGACTCAGCCGATCGAGCCGCTGCCGCTGTCCGGCGACGAGGACACCGAGGCCTCGACCGACGACCAGACCTCCGCGAGCTGATCCGGACCGTAGATGACCTGGGGCTCGACGACGACATCGTCGGCGACGAAGTAGAACAGCGCGGAGACGGATTCCGGGGCGAGACCACGCCATGAGGCGAACGCCGCCCGGTACAGCGCGAGCTGGAACTGCCAACGGGTCATGTCGTCAGGGTCGAACGATCCGTCGGCCGCACGCTTGGGCAGCGTGCCGGTCTTCCAGTCGACGATCTGCCACGAACCGTCGTCGAGCGCGTAGACGGCGTCGAGCTTGCACACGAACACCTGCCCGGCCAGCGGGTACTGCAGCTCGATCTCGACGAAGGCGGGCTGCCGCCCCGCCCATCGGCTGCCCTCGAAGTTCGCCGTGAGCGCTTCGAACCGCACTGCCTCGGACGCGTCGACATCGAGATCGGTGTCACCGGCGAGCGCATCGTCGATCTCGTCGACGGAGCCGGCGAGCTGGGCCCGCTGCTCGACCCAGGAGTGGAACCGGGTGCCCAGGCGGGTTTGGCGGTAGGGCCGCTCCGGCATCGGCCGCCACAGCTCGTCGAGGGTCTCTGCAGTCTTCGTGGCGTAGTCCTTGAACTTCGAGGCCGAGACGCGCTGCGGCAGAGCCCGAACGCTGTCCCCCGCACGGTGCTCGGAGAGGAGGACATCGAGAAGGATCTGCAGTTCGGAATCGCGGATCGGCCGTCCTGCGGCGGCGCGAACCGCCGCCGCTGCCTCCTTGACCCGAGTCTCGCGAGCGCCGAGCGGGTGCAGCGGCCAGGTGATCTCGCCGGCCTGCGAGGCGATCTCCGGCCTGGCGGCCTCGCGCCGCTCGGCCGTGCCGGAGGCGTCGAGCAGCCGCTCCTCGACGAGCTCGGCGTAGAGGGGGCTCAGCTCCGTCGCGGTCGCGCGGTGATCCCAGTAGGAGCCGCTGATGAGCAGCGCGTCCCTCGGGCGGGTGACGGCGACATAGGCGACACGGCGGCGCTCGCGCTCGTGGTGCGCGAGGACGCCGGCTTTGAACTCGTCGACGGCCTGCTCGAACTCGGCCTGGGTGGTGACACCGCGCCAGTCGAGGACCGGCAGGGCTGCGGAATCCAGCCGGAACGGGTAGGGAAGCCTGCCGGGCTGCAGCCAGCCGTAGCCGTCGCTGCGGTGCGGCTTTCCGGGCACGTCGGCCGCGACCTGCCGCGGGACGGCGACGACATCCCATTCGAGGCCCTTCGCCGCGTGGATGGTGATCACCTGGACGGTGCCGGGCTCAGGCGGCTGCTGAGGCAGGTCGCGATCCTCGTGCCTCTCGACCTCGGCGAGCCAGCCGAGGAACGCCCCGAGCGAGGTGCGCTCGTCGACGAGGAGGAAATCGCCGACGAGCTCGCGGAAACTGGTCAGAGCGGCTTCGGCAAGGGGTGCCGACTCGTTCGCCCGCGCCTCGATGTCCAAGCCGAGCGTCTGAATGACGAGGGCGACGAAGTCGGGCAGGTCGAGCCCGGCCCGGGAACGCAACCGCCGCAGCACGCGCGCAAGGTCGGCGATGCGCTCTCGGGCCGGCGGTGAGAAGTCGGCGAAGAGCGGCCGGCCGAGGTCGGCCTCGGCGAAGACATCGACGGCGTCGACGATCGAAGCGCCCTCGTCGCGGGCGACCGATTGCCGCAGCCGCTGCTTCACCTGTGCGTCGAGCTTCTCGAACCGGCCGTCGTAGTCGGTGATGCGCTCGGCCAGATGTCGCAGCGACTGGATGTCGCGGGGGCCGACTCGCCAGCGCGGCCCCGCGAGCAGGCGGATGAGCTCGGATCCGGCCAGCGGGTCGTGGATGACGCGGAGCGCGCTGACGAGGTCGGCGATGACCGGCTGGTCGAGCAGCCCGCCGATGCCGAGCACGTGGTACGGCACGTCGGCGTCGCGGAACGCACCGAGGAACGGACTGATCCTCTTCAGCGACGCGCAGAGCAGGGCGGCGCTGCGCGGCGCGCCGTCCTTGCCGGGAACCGCCAGCTGAGCCTTGAACCACTCGGCGACCGCACCGGCCTCGTCGTCGATCGTCTCGGTGAAGACGAGGTCGAGGTCGCCGTTCTCCGCCGACGGCGCGGGCGACAGCCGCGGAGAGTCGCGACCGACGAGCGGGCTCACCAGGGCGTTGGCGATGTCGAGGACTTTCACGGGATTGCGCCAGCTCGTCATGAGCGGGTACTCCGTCGCACCGCCCGCGGCGCCGGTGAAGTCGACTCCGAAGTTCTCGATGTTCGCCGCGCTCGCACCGCGCCATCCGTAGATCGACTGGTTGGGATCGCCGACCGCCATGACCGGATGGCCGTGGAACAGCGACGAGAGCAGCCGGGTCTGCGACACCGAGGTGTCCTGGTACTCGTCGAGGAGGACGACCTTGTACCGGGCGCGGTAGAAGTCGCGCACCTTCGCCGACGCCTCGACCACCTGCAGCGCGAGCGCGACCTGATCGCCGAACTCGATGAAGCCGCGTCGACGCTTCTCGGCCTCGTACCTCGCGACCAGGTCGAGCAGGACGGGGATCTCGCCGACGACCGCCGCCGCGCGCACGACCTCCTTGCTCGGCATACGGCGCCTCGCACCGTAGGGGAGCTCCTCGAGGGCGGCGAAGTCCGCGGCGAACCCGGCGAGCGCACCCCGGTCGACGTCGTTGTCGGCCAGTTCGCGGCTCAGCGAGAGAACCGCGGCGGTGAGGCCGTCGACGCCTCGGTCGAGGTCGACGAGTCTCGAGTCGGAGCTCGTCACCACGACGTGGCGGGCGAGCTGCCACGCGGACGCCTCGCTGAGCACGGCGGAATCCGGCTCGCGGCCGATGAGCAGGGCGTTCTCATGGAAGACGCTGTTCGCGAAGGAGTTGTACGTCGCGACCGACGGCAGGTCGAGCTCGTCGGGCGCGCCGTCGCGCAGCAGATCGGCGCGCACCAGGTCGTCGAGCGCGGTGCGGACGCGCTGCGCCAGACTCGCGGCGGCCTTGCGCGTGAAGGTGAGGCCCAGCACCTCGGGCACCGTGACGTGCCCGTTGGCCACCAGCCAGACGACGCGGCTCGCCATCGTCGTGGTCTTGCCGCTGCCGGCGCCGGCGAGCACGATCGCGCTCTCGCCGGGCGGGGCTTCGATGACGGCGATCTGCTCGTCCGTCGGGAGGAGAGGCTTCTGGTGCGCCGGGGTGAGCGCGATGGCGAGATCCACTGCGCTGAAGCCGCTCATGCGCTCACCGCCGCGATGAAGTGGATGCGGCTCGAGTAGCCGCTCTTGTAGTGGCGCTCGTCGAAGACCTTCCCGACGAAGGTCGCCCTGCCCATCAGTTCGGCGGCGTTCAGCACCCGCTCGCGGAATCGCGCGATCGCCTCGTCGTCGAGAGGCGGCTGTGCGGCCTCGCGGTACGGCCGGGCCTTGCCGTCCAGCGCGACGAAGACCAGCTTCGCACCCGCCGAGGGGCCGATGCCGTCGCCGAACGCGCCCTCGCCCAATGCCAGCTGGTAGGCGCTGAGCTGAGCGTGCTCTCCGATCGCTCCTGAAGCCGGAGCCGCCCGCGCCGACGCGCTCGTCTTGAGGTCGACGACGATCACCGCACCGTCCGGGGTCCGCTCGACGCGGTCGATCGAGCCGGAGAGCACGGCAGGCCCGAGATCGAGCGTGAACCGGCCCTCCGCCTCGATCGGCGTCAGCCCCGCCGACGTCTCGTCGGCGAGAAAGGCGTGCAGCCCTGCCGCGATCCGCTCCGCGCGGCGATGAGCGCGCTCGCCGAGCCACGACGACTCGAAGACGAGCTCGCTCCACCGCGTGTCGACGTCGGCGACGATCCTCTCGGCCGAGATGTCCGGAGAGTCCTCTCTCGCGATCTCCTCGAACACCTTGTGCACGATGGTTCCGATCGCCGCCTCCGGCCCGCCCGATGTCGCCGACATCTGATCGATGAACCAGTGCAGCGGGGATTCCTCGACGCTCTCGATCTTCGACGGCGAGACGCGCACCTGCTCGCCCGGGCGAGCGAGCGGCGCAGTCGATGTCGGCTCGGCGAGGCCGTACCACTCGTCCGGGGAGGCGCCCTGGGCGCCCTGCCGGGCCAGCAGGGCGAGCGCAGCCGCCGCGTCGGCCTTCGCCGCCGCCGACGTGCTCTGCGACGTCAGCCGGCGGCGCAGATCGCCGGTGAGACCGCGCAGCGTGAGCGCGAAGTCGGGAACAGCGAGCTCGGCGCCACGCGCGAACCGGTGGAACGCGGACGGCTGCTCGTCCTCGCTCGCCGTCGCCGCGACGACAACCCGCTTCCGCGCCCGCGACACGGCGAGAGCGAACATTCGCGCCTCGTCGTCGATGACGAGCTTCCGCTCGTCGATGGCCGCTTCCGAGACCCCGGTCACCGTCTCGACGAGGCGCTGCGCACCGAGCAGAGAACCGCGCAACCGGATGTTGGGCCATACGCCGTCGTGGACCATGGCGACGACGACGACCTCGAACTCGGCGCCGACCACGCCCGCGGGCGTGGTCACGTAGACCGCCTCGGCGAGCCCCTGGCGGGCGAGGGTGTCCTCCGGCACCGCGGAGTCGAGCACCTCGGCGAAGAAGTCGGCGACGGGCCGGTGCTCGTCGCGCTCGACGAAGCGCTTCGCGGCGGTGAAGAGAGCCACCACCCCATCGAGGTTCCGGTCGGCCTCCTCGGCGAGGATGCCGCCGGCACGGGAG
The DNA here is from genome assembly GCA_021779075.1 of Actinomycetes bacterium. GTDB lineage: Bacteria > Actinomycetota > Actinomycetes > Actinomycetales > Microbacteriaceae > Gryllotalpicola. The sequence continues at coordinate 15,755 of JAJYBG010000010.1, forward strand.
TCCCGTCCCCACACGTCGGCGAGGCCGCTGGAATCCCAGACGCTCCAGAGCAGCTCCTCAATCGTGGCGCCGGCCCCGGCGAGCGAGCGCACGCGTTCCAGCTCATCGGCGAGCCGCCTCGCCCGCCCCACGAGCGCGTTGTCGATGGTGGCGAGCCGGCCGGGACCTGACAGCGCGTCGACGAGCAGGTCGTCGCTCGATCGGCTGCCGCCGCTCTTGATCTCCTCCTGCCTCAGGGCGATGCGCAGCCTTCTCAGCTGCACCCGGTCGAGCCCGCCGAGCGGACCGGAGAGCAGCTCGCGGGCGACCTCGGCGTCGAGGCGGCGGGGGTCGAGGGCGGCGCGCACCGCAACGAGCAGCTGATGGGCGGCGTAGTCGTCGCGCAGCGCGCGCGCGGCGACCTGCGTGCGCACCGGAATCTCGGACGCGGCGAGCGCGCGGGTGATCGCAGACGCCTGGGCACCTGATCGCACGACGACCGCCATGTCGCCCCAGCCGACCCCCGCGACGAGATGCTGGCGCCGCAGCTCCCATGCGACGGCGGCGTACTGAGCGGACGTCGACGGCGCCGAGACGACCGCGACCGAATCGTCGGCATCGGCCCTGCCCGCGACGGCGGCGCGCTGCATGCCGCCGCGGGCCGTTCCGATTCCGGCGGTGACCCGTGCGGCGAGATCGCGCAGCGCCGGACCGTGGCGGTGCGCGACGCCGAGCACGAAGCGGGGAGCCGGCATGCCGATGCGGCGTTCGAAGTCGCCGAGGAACTCCGGCTCGCCCCCGCGGAAGGTGGCCGTCGCCACGTCGGGATCGCCGAAGACGACGACGGCGACGCCGGTCGCCGCGAGCGCGCGCAGCAGGGTCGCGGCACCGCGGGTCACCTCCTGCGCGTCGTCGACCGCGATGACGTCGAGACCGGGGTCGACAGCGCGCGAGACGACGAGGCCCGCGGATTCCACGAGCAGCTCGGCCGCCGTGCGGAACTCGGGCCGCATCGCCGAGGCCACATCGACGTGCTCTGCGATGACCGCAGCCGCCGCGACCCACGCCGGCTCGCCGTGCGCGCGCCCGAGCGCGGCGACCTCGGCGTCGCCGAGGCGGAGGTCGACCATCCGGTCCATCAGCTCCCGCAGCTCGGCGCGGAAACCGGGCAGCCGGCGCACCTCGGGCCCCAGGTGCGCCGGCCAGGCGGCATCCGCGTCGTCATCGCGGCCGTCGAGGATGGCGGCGAGAATCGCGTCCTGCTCGGCCCCCGTGAGCAGCCTCGGCTTAGGGGCGCCGACGGCGATCGCCTGCTGTGCGACGAGCTGGAACGCGAGCGAGGTGGCCGTGCGCGAGCGCGGCCCCTGCGCCGTCACGCCGAGGCGCAGCGCGAGCCGATCACGCAGCCGGGTCGCGCCGGGCCGAGTCGCGCTGAGCGCGAGCACTCGATCCGCGGGGATGCCCGCCGCCACGCGGCTCGCCACGAACTCGATCAGGGTTGTCGTCTTGCCCGTTCCGGGCGCACCGAGCACGAGCGCGCTGCGGCCGGGCTCGAGGCCGAGCACGGCGCGCTGCGACGCGTCGAGCACGACCGGGTCTGCCATGCCTGGAACGCTAGCGGCAGGGTCGGACACCGGTCGGGAGCACGCGCTGTCCGCGAACCCGGGCGGATCGCGAACCCGGGCGGATCGTTCGCTTAGAGCGACGGCCCAGTGGCCGTCGCGAGCGATCCGCGCCGCCGGCAGGCGGTTAGGCTCTGTTTCGAGCACTCAGATCGAGCGCCCACGCATGAAAGGCACCTCCGTGGAGATCCGCATCGGCATCGTCAACGCCCCGCGCGAGCTGAGCTTCGAGAGTTCGTCCGGCGATCTCGCGAAGGCGATCAAGGCCGCCATCGCCGCGGGCGACCCGGTCATCGAGGCGAGCGACGACAAGGGCGCGACGTACCTTGTCCCGACCGCGGGCATCGCCTACGTGCAGTTCGGCACGGAAGAGACGCGTCGCGTCGGATTCGTCGGCTGAGAGCCGCCGCCCGATGGAGCTCCTCTTCGTCTTCGTCATCGGCGCCGCGATCGGCTTCGTCGCGCGCTATGCGCTGCCGGGCCGCCACGAGCACGGCGAGCTGCTCGTCCCCGCGGTCGCGGCAGGTGTCGCCATGCTCGTCTGGGAAGCCTTGACCTGGGCGGGCCTCGCCTGGGACGGCGGCTGGATCTGGGTCGCGACCCCGGTCGCGAGCGCCCTCGCCGCGGTGCTCGTCGACGTCTTCGTCTCGCGCTCGCGCATCGCGAAGGATGCGGCCCTCGAGGCTGAACTCGCCAGGGCCGGCCGGCCGGCGTGATTCCCGCCTGACGCGCCGGGGATTCCCCCAGCAGACCCCCGGTAGACTCAGGGCATCGTGACTTTCTCAGATCTCGGAGTCGACCAGGACATCGTCGACACTTTCGCCGCCAAAGGCATCCTCGAACCGTTCCCCATCCAAGAGCAGACGATCCCCCTCGCCCTCACCGGGCAGGACATCATCGGCCAGGCCAAGACCGGAACGGGCAAGACCCTCGGATTCGGCATCCCCCTCATCCAGCGCCTCGGCCCCGACCCGCGGCCCGGCGTGCAGGCGCTCGTCGTCGCGCCCACCCGCGAGCTCGCCGTTCAGGTCGCCGAGGACCTCGAGGTCGCCGCATCCGGCCGCCCGACGACCATCGCCGCGATCTACGGCGGCAAGGCCTACGAGGGTCAGATCGAGGCGCTGCAGGCGGGCGCGCAGATCGTCGTCGGCACCCCGGGCCGCCTCATCGACCTCGCCGGCCAGCACCTGCTCGACCTCAGCCACGTCACCGAGGTCGTCCTCGACGAGGCCGACAAGATGCTCGACCTCGGCTTCCTGCCCGACATCGAGAAGATCTTCTCGAAGCTGCCCGCGGTGCGGCACACCATGCTGTTCTCGGCGACGATGCCGGGCCCGATCGTCGCGCTCGCGCGCCGCTTCATGTCGAAGCCGATCCACATCCGCGCGACCGACCCCGATGAGGGCCTCACCCAGGCCAACATCAAGCACCTCGTCTACCGGGCGCACTCGCTCGACAAGGACGAGGTCATCGCCCGCATCCTGCAGGCGAACGGGCGGGGCAAGACCATCATCTTCACCCGCACGAAACGCGCGGCCGCCCGGCTCCAGGAGGAGCTCAACGACCGCGGGTTCCCCGCCGTCAGCGTCCACGGCGACCTCTCGCAGGAGGCGCGCGAGCACGCGATGGCCGCGTTCAAGGCGGGCAAGAAGGAGATCCTCATCGCCACCGATGTCGCCGCCCGCGGCATCGACGTCGACGACGTCACCCACGTCATCAATCACACCATCCCCGACGACGACAAGACCTACCTGCACCGCGCCGGCCGCACCGGCCGCGCGGGCAAGACCGGCATCGCGGTGACGTTCGTCGACTGGGAGGACCTGCACAAGTGGGCCCTCATCAACCGTGCCCTCGAGTTCGGTCAGCCCGAGCCGACGGAGACCTACTCGTCCTCCCCTCACCTCTACACCGACCTCGACATCCCGGTCGGCACCAAGGGCCGCCTCAAGACCACACCGACCCCGCGGGTCGAGAGCGCGGTCGCGAGGCAGGGCCGCGCGCCTCGCTCGGGTGCGCGGGATTCCTCGCACCGGGTCACCGCCGCCGAGGCCTCCACCGCTGTCGAGCCCCGCGCCGAGGGCGCTCCGCGCCGCCGGCGCCGCCGCAGGTCGGGCTCCGGCGCCGCGCCCTCCCCCGAATAGCCGGCGCTCTTCGCCCGGTTCAGCGCACGTCACCGGTACGGTCGGGCTGAGTTCCAGGCGACACGCCGTGCGACATCGCCTGCTCTCCGGCGTGTCCGCCAGAACTCAGCCCGAGCGTACAGCCGCGCCGACCTCGGGTCGCTAAATCCCCGCAGCAGCCCGAATGGCCGCGAACACCTCGGGCGAGGTCACGTTCTCGCCCAACCGATTGGGCTTGCCCGCGCCGTGGTAGTCCGACGACCCCGTCATCGCGAGGCCGCGCGAGGCCGCGAACTCGCGCAGGTATGCCTTGCCGTCCTCGGTGTTCTCGCGGTGCTCGACCTCGAGGCCGAACAGCCCGGCGTCGACCAGCGCGTCGAGGTAGCGCGCGTCGAGCACGTTGTCGCGGCCGCGGGTGGCGGGGTGTGCGAGCACGGGCACCCCCCCGGCCAGGCGCACGAGGCGCACGCCGTCGACCGGCGACGGGGCGTAGATGGGCTCGTAGTAACCGGCCTGCGGGTGCAGCATCCGCTCGAAGGCGTCCGCCCGCGACTCGACGACCCCCGCCTCGATGAGGGCGTCCGCGATGTGCGGGCGGCCGACGGATGTTCCGGGCTGGGTCTGCGCGAGCACGTCATGCCATGAGATCGGGAAGTCCTCCGACAGCCGCGCGACCATGGTCTCGGCGCGGGTGAGCCGGGCTTGGCGGATGCGGTCGGTCTCATCGACGAGCGCCTCGTTGAGCGGGTCGGGGTAGTAGGCGAGCAGGTGGACGCTCTTCACGCCGAACCGGGTCGACAACTCCATGCCGGGCACGAACTCGATCCCGAGGAACGCGGCCGCGGCCGCGGCCTCCGCCCATCCGGCCGTCGAGTCATGGTCAGTGAGCGCGACGACGTCGAGACCAGCGCGCGCGGCCGATGCGATGAGATCTGCCGGGCTCTCGGTGCCGTCGGACACGCTCGAATGCGTGTGCAGATCGATCATCCCCCCATCATTTCATCGGGGCGCGAGACAATAGCGGAATGACCGACCAGGCGACGACCGCGACCCCATCGAACCCCAACGCGAACCGTTCGACGCTGCCGAATGCCGAGAGATTCAAGGCCTACATCAGCTCGCAGTGGGCCGAGCGCGCTGACGTCGCGCCCCCGGCACGCGAGCAGGCCGCGTACGCCGCCCGTCGGCGCGCCGCGATCGGCGCCCTCCACCCCGGCAAGCGGCTCATCGTCCCTGCGGGCGAGGCGAAGGTGCGATCCAACGACACGGATTTCCCGTTCCGCGCCCACAGCGCGTTCAGCCACCTCACCGGCTGGGCGTCCGACGCCGAGCCGGGCAGCGTGCTCGTCCTCGAACCGACTGCGGACGGTCACGAGGCGACCCTCTACTTCCGCGAGCGCGCCGGTCGCGACTCCGACGAGTTCTACTCGAACGCCGCGATCGGCGAGTTCTGGATCGGCCCGCGCCCGTCGCTCGCGCAGGTCGCCGGCGATCTCGCGCTCGACGTCAGAGGCATCGCCGACGTTCAACTCGTCCTCGACGCGGTCGACGCCGACACCCTCATCGTGCGCGATGCGGATTCCGAACTCACCGCCCAGGTCGACGCCCAGCGCCTGCTCCTCGGCCCCGACATCGACCTGGACCGCCACGAGGGCGACGACGAGCTCGCCCGCGATCTCAGCGAGCTGCGCCTCGTCAAGGACGCGTACGAGGTCTCCGAGCTGCGCCGCGCCGTCGCCGCGACGAAGCAGGGCTTTGACGCCGTTCTCGCCGACCTGCCGCGCATCACCGCCCACGGGCGCGGCGAGCGCGTCGTCGAGGGCGTCTTCTACACGGCCGCCCGCGCCGAGGGCAATGCAGTCGGCTACGACACCATCGCCGCGGCCGGCCCGCACGCCTGCATCCTGCACTGGGACCGCAACGACGGCCCGGTCGTCCCCGGCGACCTCGTGCTCATGGATGCCGGCGTCGAGGCCGACAGCCTCTACACCGCCGACGTGACGCGCACCTTCCCCGTCACCGGGCGCTTCACCGAGGCGCAGCGCCTCGTCTACGAAACGGTGCGCGAGGCGGCGGATGCCGCGTTCGCCGTCGCGAAGCCGGGCATCCGGTTCCGCGAGGTGCACGCCGCGGCGATGGCCGTCATCGCCCGCCGCACGGCGGACTGGGGCCTGCTGCCCGTCACCGCGGAGGAAGCGCTCGATGCCGACCAGCAGCAGCACCGCCGCTACATGGTGCACGGCACGAGCCACCACCTGGGGATCGACGTGCACGACTGCGCCAAAGCCCGCCGCGAGATGTACCACGACGGTCTGCTGCGGCCGGGGATGGTCTTCACGATCGAGCCCGGTCTGTACTTCCAGCCCGACGACCTGACAGTGCCCGAGAACCTGCGCGGCATCGGCGTGCGCATCGAGGACGATGTGCTCGTCACCGAGGACGGCGTCGAGAACCTCACCGCCGCGTTCCCCCGCACGGCCGACGAAGTAGAGGCGTGGGTCCAGGCCGCGCTCTAGGCTTGCTTGCGTGAGCGCGCAGCGGGTCTTCGTCGCCCGGCTCGCCGGCTGCCAGGTGTTCGACCCGGCCGGCGACCGGGTCGGTCGCGTGCGCGATGTGCTCGTCGTCTACCGCGCCGGCGCAGCCCCGAGGGTCGTGGGGCTCATCGTCGAGATCCCCGGCAAGAAGCGGGTGTTCGTCTCGATCAGCCGCATCACGAGCATCGGCGCCGGCCAGGTCATCACGACCGGCCTCATCAATGTGCGTCGGTTCGAGCAGCGCAACTCCGAGGTGCGCGTCATCGCCGAGATCATCGGCACCCGGGTGCAGTTCCGGGACGGCTCCGGCCCCGGCGTCATCGAGGATGTCGCCATCACCCGCGCCCCCACCGGCCTGTGGGATGTCACCCAGCTCTTCGTGCGCCGCCCGAAGACCTCGGCGTCGCCGTTCGCGAAGGGCCCGACTCAGTTCGCGGCATGGGGAGAGATCACCGTCGCCACCGGCGCCTCGGCCGCCGACGCCAGCCAGCTCATCGCGACGTACTCCGACCTCAAGGCCGCCGACCTCGCGAACTCGCTGCTGGACCTGCCCGAGCAGCGCCGCATCGAGGTCGCCAGCGAGCTCTCTGACGACCGACTCGCCGATGCCCTCGAAGAAATGCCCGAGGCGGCGCAGGTCGGAATCCTCACCGGCCTCGACGACGAGCGCGTCGCCGATGTCCTCGAGGAGATGGAGCCGGACGACGCCGCCGACCTCATCGCCCAGCTCCCCGACGAGGAGCGCGAGCACCTGCTCGAGCTCATGGAGCCCGACGACGCCGACGACGTCAGGATGCTGCTGCGCTACGCGCCCAACACGGCCGGCGGGCTCATGACGACCGAGCCCATCATCCTCTCGGCCGACGCGACCGTTGCCGAGGCCCTTGCGATCATCCGCCGCGAGGAACTGCCCGTCACCCTCGCCTCCGCCGTGTTCGTCACGCTGCCGCCGTACGATGCCCCGACGGGGCGCTATGTCGGCATGGTGCACATGCAGCGGATGCTGCGGCACGCCCCGCACGAGCGCATCGGCACGATCATCGACGCGGAGCTCGAGCCGGTGCGGGCGCAGGCGTCCGTGGCGTCCGTCGCGCGCATGCTCGCGAGCTACAATCTGGTCGCACTCCCCGTCGTGGATGAGACCCACCGCCTCGTAGGGGTGGTGACCATTGACGACCTCCTCGACTACCTGCTGCCCGACGACTGGCGAAGTTCGGAAGACGATACCGACGCCGCGCTGCGCAGCGCGGTCGCCGCACGCACGAGCACGACTGGAAGAGGGTGAGCAATGGCACGCAATGGCAAGAGCACCGGGCTCGAGGCCCCGAAGGGCCTCCGCAGCGGCGGCTACCGGCTGCTGTCGAGCCGGGGCGACAGCGATCGGTTCGGGCGCGGCACCGAGTGGTTCGCGCGCGCCATGGGCACGCCGACGTTCCTCATCATCCTCTCGGGGTTCACGATCGTATGGCTGGTCTGGAACAGCATCGCACCGATGTCGTGGCGCTTCGACTCGCAGGCGTTCGGGTTCACCGTCCTGACGCTCGTGCTTTCGCTGCAGGCGTCCTATGCGGCACCGCTCATCCTGCTCGCACAGAACCGCCAGGACGACCGCGACCGGGTGCAGATCGAGCAGGACCGCCAGCGGGCCGAGCGCAGCCTCGCCGACACCGAGTACCTCGCACGCGAGGTCGTCGCGCTGCGGCTCGCGATGCGCAACCTCGCCTCGAAGGACTTCATCAAGGCCGAGCTCAGGGCGCTGCTCGACGAGCTCGAGACCGACACCGCACCGGCGGCCGACGCGCCTGCCGCACCGACCGGTGTCGCCGTTGACTGACCTGGCCGCCGCCGTCGCCGATGCACTCGGCGGTGTCGTCGACCCCGAGATCCGCCGGCCCATCACCGAGCTCGGCATGGTGGCCGGGGTGTCGGTGGATGCCGAGGGGACGGCATCCGTCGGCCTCAAGCTCACCATCGTGGGATGCCCCGCAGCGGAATCCCTCGAGCGCTCCGTGCGCGAGGCGGCGCTCGGCGTGCGGGGTGTGACGCGCGCCGATGTCGCCGTGACCGTCATGACGCCCACCGAACGCCGCGAGCTCACCGAGAGGCTGCGGCGCGGCCGCGCGCGCACCGCCCAGTTCGGGCCGGACTCGCTGACGCGAGTGCTCGTCGTGGCGAGCGGCAAGGGCGGTGTCGGCAAGTCGACGCTCACCGCGAACCTCGCGGTGGGCCTCGCCGCGCGCGGGCTGACGGTGGGGGTGGTGGACGCCGACGTGCACGGCTTCTCGATCCCCGGGCTGCTCGGGCTCGGCGGCGCGAGGCCCACCCGCGTCGATGACATGATCCTGCCGCCCATCGGCTACGGCGTGAAGACCATCTCGATCGGGATGTTCCTCGACGAGGAATCCGGCTCCCGCCGCGCGGTGGCCTGGCGCGGGCCGATGCTGCACCGCGCCATCCAGCAGTTCGTCACCGACGTCTTCTTCGGCGATCTCGACGTGCTGCTCCTCGACCTGCCGCCGGGCACCGGCGACGTCGCGCTCTCGGTCGGGCAGCTGCTGCCGCAGTCGGAGGTCATCGTGGTCACGACTCCGCAGGCCGCCGCCGCCGAGGTGGCCGTACGCGCCGGCTCGCTGGCCGCGCAGACCGGGCAGCGCATCGCAGGCGTCATCGAGAACATGGCGGGCCTCGTCCAGCCCGACGGGTCGGTGCTGCCGCTCTTCGGATCGGGCGGCGGGGCCACGGTCGCCGCGGCGCTGGATGCCCCGCTGCTCGGTTCGGTCCCGCTCTCGGTGGCCCTGCGCGAGGGCGGCGACGCAGGCGCGCCCGTAGTGCTCTCGCACCCCGACGACCCTGCTGCGCGCGCCATCCAGGCGATCGCGGTGCAGCTCCAGGAGCGCACCGACTCCCTCGCCGGCCGCAAGCTCCCCGTCTCCCCTGCCTAGCCTGCCTCGCCGCCCTTCCGCAGTTCGCGCTGAACAGGCCCTTTCGTGCGTCTCGCCGACGACGGCCTAAGTCGCCTCGGCGTCGAAGGGGGGCGCCTCGCCGGGCGTGTGCCGCGGCACCAGGGTGCGCGATGCCGCCACTCCCGCGGCGCCGATAACGGTGTTGCCCGATGCTGCGCCGGCGGCCGCGCCCGACGGCGCCGACACCACCGAGCCCGTCGCGGCGGGCAGCGGGGAATCGTCGAGCAGCGCGTCGCGGATGATGCGGCGCGGGTCATACTGGCGCGGGTCGAGCTTCTTCCAGTCGATATCGGGGAAGTCGTCGCCCATCTCGTCCTTGACGCGCTCCTGCGCGGAATCGAGGTAGCCTCGGGCGGTCCGCACCCACTGGCCGAGCTTCGCGGCGTACGCCGGCAGCCGGGTCGGGCCGATGATGAACACCGCGATGGCCGCGATGATCAGCAGCTTCTCGAACGATAGCCCGCCCACCTTCTCAGAGTACGCGATCGCCCCCCGTGCGCCTGCGGGGCGGCGGCGGCGTCCGGCCCTATTCTGGCGAGCAACGGGAGGCCCCATGTCCGAGAACGACGTGAACTGGAAGTTCGCGAACGACAACGTCATCGAGCACGATGTCATCGCGAAGGCCCGCCAGCACTCGCTCGAGCTCGGCGTCGATCCGGTGAGCCCCGCGATCGGCGCGCAGGCAGCCGTCATCGTCGCCGCAACGGGCGCGCAGAGCATCCTCGAGATCGGCACCGGCCTCGGCGTCTCCGGCCTGTGGCTGCTGCGCGGCACCTCCAGCGCGCTCCTCACCTCCATCGACATCGAGGCCGAGTATCACCAACGCGCCCGTGAGGCGTTCGCCGAGGCCGGCATCCCGAACGCCCGCATCCGTCTCATCGGCGGCAAGGCGCTCGACGTGCTGCCGCGCATGAACGAGAACGCCTACGACATCGTCTTCGTCGACGGCGACCCGGCCCACGTCATCGAGAACGTCGAACACGGATTGCGCCTGGCGCGCCCGGGCGGCAGCGTGCTCGTCCCCCACGCGCTGTGGCGGGGCCAGGTCGCCAACCCGGCCAACCGCGACGACATCCCCAGCGCCTTCCGCACCCTCGTCGCCGAGACGGCGACGTCGAGCGCGGTGGTGAGCGCGCTCTCCATCGTCGGCGACGGACTGCTGCAGATCACGACGCTCGCTTAAACCGAGAATGCCGCCCGTCGGGCGGCATTCTCGAAGCGGGCTCTAGACGCCGATGGCGCTCGAGAGCTGGTCGCGGAGTTCCTTGGCCTCGTCGTCGTTCACCGACACGACCAGCCGGCCTCCGCCTTCCAGCGGAACCCGCACGATGATGAGGCGCCCCTCCTTCACGGCTTCCATGGGCCCGTCTCCAGTACGCGGCTTCATCGCGGCCATGCAACTCCCCTTTCGTGGACGTCTCCTTTGATTATCCCGCACCCGGCGACCGGCCCGAAATCGACGGCGCGCCGCGATGTCACGGCGGACTCCAGTCGTTGGCACCGATCGTCCAGCACAGCAGCAGCCATCCGAGTTGGCCGGCGACGCTTGCGACGACCATGCCGAGGCGATACCAGACGCTTCGCGGCTGCGCGATCGCACCCGCCAGCGGGAACATCGGCAGGAGCACACGGAATGTGCTCGACTGCGGGAACCAGACCGCGAGCAGGTAGGCCGCGTAGGCCGCGAGCCACAGCCGGATGTCGGTGCCGAGCCTGACCACGCTCGGCAGGAAGAGCACCGTCGCGAAGAGCACGACGAGCAGACCGACGACGACCCAGCCGACCCAGGCTGACAAGCCGAGCCACACCGTGAACCACCATCCCGCGGCCTGGAACCACGACGTGAACGGGGTGAGCTCGACCCACCCGATGTAGGAGGCGCGCCAGGCGAGCTCGGTCTGCATGTAGGCGCCGGGGATTCCGGTGACCCAGCTCGCGATCAGCGGCCACGCCACCCCCGAGGTGAGCGCGAACGCGGTGGCGAGCAGGGAACCGGCGATCTGCGTGGCTCCGAACGGCTCGCGCCGACGCCGCCAGAAGCGAACGGCCACGTGCAGCCCGAGGAAGAGCGCGACGGCGAGACCGCCCGGCCTCGTGAACGCCGCGATGACGATGACCGGGATCGACCACCAGTAGCGACGTCGGAGCACGAGGTAGAGCAGCGCGACGAGCAGGAACGTGTACATCGACTCGGCGTAGGCGACCTGGAAGAGCGCCGACACCGGCGTGACGCAGAAGAGCAGCGTCGCGTGGAGCGCCGTCGACGGGTTGAGCCGGAGCCGCATGAGCTTGAAGAACAGCAGCGTCGCCGCATAGCCGAAGACCACCGAGACGCCGACGGCGGCGGCCTGCCAGGACAGCCCGGTCGCGCTCATCACCCCGCGCACGACCGCCGGGTAGCCGGGCAGGAACGCCCACGCGTTCTGCGCGATATGGCCCGAGTAGCCGACCGTCAGCGTGTCGGGATAGCCGGCGAGCGCGACGATCTCGTACCAGCGGCCGTCCCAGATGTTGGCGAAGTCGAGGTAGCCGGGGTGCGCGACCGTCCACGGGTTGGCGCCCTCGATGGCGATCATCCAGTACAGCAGCGCGGTCGTGATCGCGCGCCCGAGCAGGAAGATCAGTGTGACCTTGAGCCACCACGGCAGCCGCTTCGCGAAAAGCGCCAGTCCAGTGGACTGGCGCGCGACGTCCCGCCGAAAGCGGATCGCGGTCACCGTCCGTCCGTCAACCACGCCCGCAGCGCGGCCTCGCAGCGCTCGACGTCGGCGACTGCCACCCGCTCGTGGTCGGTGTGGGCGAGGCTCGCCTCGCCGGGACCGAAGTTGACGCCGGGCACGCCCAGCGCGGCGAACCGCGCGATATCCGTCCACCCGTACTTCGGCTGCGGCTCGCCGCCGACGGATTCCGCGAACGAGCGCGCCAGCGGCGCATCGAGCCCCGGGCGCGCCCCCGGCGAGAGGTCGACGACGTGGACCTCGCCGAACGGCCCGAAGAGCTCGCGCATGCGCTGCTCGGCCTCATCGGCCGAGCGCGACGGGGCGAAGCGGTAGTTGATGTGGACTGTGCACTCGTCGGGGATGACGTTGGCGGCGACGCCGCCGGAGATGAGCGTCGCGTTGAGGCTCTCGCGGTAGGCGAGGCCGTCGACGTCGACGGTCTCGGGGTGGAAGCGTGCGAGCAGGTCGAGGATCGGGGCCGCGGCGTGGATGGCGTTCGAGCCCATCCAGGGCCGGGCGGAGTGGGCGCGCACGCCGCGGGTGACGACGTCGAAGCGCATCGTCCCGTTGCAGCCGCCTTCGATGACGCCGCCGGAGGGCTCGCCGAGGATCGCGAAGTCGGCGGCGACGAGCTCGGGTCGGGCATTCGCGAGTCGGCCCAGCCCGTTGAGGGAGGCGGCGACCTCCTCGTTGTCGTACCAGATCCAGGTCACGTCATAGGCGGGTTCGGCGAGGTCGAGCGCGAGCCGGAGCTGCACGGCTACACCGGATTTCATGTCGACGGTGCCGCGACCGACGAGATAGTCGACGCCGCCATCGGTCTCGAGCCGCACCGGCAGATTGCCGTTGACTGGCACGGTGTCGAGGTGGCCGGCGACCGCGACCCGGTGCGCACGGCCGAGCTCCGTGCGAGCGACGACGGTGTTGCCGAGGCGCGTCACGTCGAGGTGCGCAGCACCCGAGACGAACGCCTCGACAGCGTCCGCGAGGGCGGTTTCGCCGCCCGAGACCGATTCGATGTCGCAGATCGCGCGCGCCAGTTCGACCGAGGTCAGGCCCGGGTCGAGAAACTGGGGGCGATCGGCCACACCACTAATCTAGGGCTATGCCCGATGCCCTTCTTGCCTGGGGTCATGGCCTCGTCACCCGCGCCTCCGACGGTGTCGTCCTCGATGCATGGTTCCCCGCACCCGCCCTCGGCCGCCCCGACGGATCGACCGTCCCTGCCGAACTCGTCGCCGCGGCCGGCCCCGACGAGCGCCGCGACGTCACCCTCGAGCCGGTCACCGTCGAGGTGCGCGTCGACGACGCGCCCGCGTCGACCGCCGACGCCTATCTGCGGCTTCACCTGCTCTCGCACCTCGTCGTCAAGCCGAATGAGATCAACCTCGACGGGCTCTTCACGCACCTTCCGATCGTCGCGTTCACGAACGCCGGCCCGGTCGCCGCCGACACCTATCGCGCCCGCCGCGCGCTGCTCGCCCGCGAGGGCATCCAGGCGTACGCGGTCGACAAGTTCCCGCGCCTCACCGACTACGTCGTCCCCGAGCGCGTACGCATCGCGGATTCCGCCCGCGTGCGCCTCGGCGCCTACCTGTCACCGGGCACCACGGTCATGCCCGAGGGCTTCGTCAACTTCAACGCCGGGACGCTGGGGGCCTCGATGGTCGAAGGCCGCATCTCGCAGGGCGTGGTCGTCGGCGACGGCTCCGACATCGGCGGCGGGGCGTCCACCATGGGCACGCTCTCGGGCGGCGGCCTGCAGCGGGTCGTGATCGGCGAGCGGGTGCTGCTCGGTGCGAACTCGGGGACCGGCATCTCGATCGGCGACGACTCGATCGTCGAGGCGGGCCTGTATCTCACGGCCGGCACGAAGGTCACGGTGCTCGACGAGCGCGATTCCGAGGGCGATCCCAAGGTCGTCAAGGCTCTCGATCTCGCCGGGCGACCCGGACTGCTCTTCCGCCGCAACTCGACCTCGGGCCGCGTCGAGGCCGCTCCGCATCATGGTGCCGGCATCGCCCTCAACGCCGAATTGCACCCGTAAGCCCGCAGTTCGGGATCCGTGACGAGCACCTGATGGGCTGATCCCGTGACCGGGAACGGTCATTCGGCACCGCTCATAGAGTCTTCGACATGCTGATAGCCCGGCAACGTGGCCGTGACCGGGTGCCCCGGGGTGCCCGCCTCACGGCGGCGACTGGCCGCGCGAAGCTCCCCCGGAGCTTCGCTAGCTTTGCGGCCCCGCCTCACGGCGGCGACTGGCCGCGCGAAGCTCCCCCGGAGCTTCGCTAGCTTTGCG
>JAJYBG010000011.1 GCA_021779075.1 Actinomycetes bacterium
TGGCGCGCGACCGACTCAATCGTCTTGCCGACGATGACGCCGACGCCGACACCGGAACCGATGGCGGCCAGTCCGAACGCGAGCGGAGCAAGCTGTCCGACGATGTCTACTACATTCACGGGGATTCCTTTCAGAGGTGGTACGAAACTGGATGCTGTCTCTAGACGGGCTCGTCGGCGATGGCCATCTGGATGTAGATAGCGGCGAGGAAGGTGAAAACGTAAGCCTGCAGCGCGCCGACGAAGATCTCGAAGACGAGCCACACGGTGCCGAAGGCGAAGGCGGGGACGCCGAGCAGGCCCACGAAGTTGCCCTGCGCGAGCACGGTGAAGAGGAAGAACTGCGTTGCGCTGAACACCAGAACGCTCAGCATGTGGCCTGCGACCATGTTCATCAGGAGCCGCAGCGTCAGCGTGATGGGCTGCAGGATGAAGGTCGAGAACGCCTCGATCGGTGTGAGCAGGACGTAGAGCGGCCATGGCACACCAGGGGGGAAGAGAACGTTCTTGAAATACCGCAAGCCGTGCTGCTTGACCCCGGCGTAGATGTAGAGCACCCACGCCAGCAGGGCCATGATGAGCGGCAGGCCGATGACCGAAGTGCCTGCGATGCCGAGTCCAGGCACCTCACCGGTGAGATTCATGCCGAGCACGACGAAGAAGAACGTCAGCAGCACGCTCTGGAATCGCTTGCCGTCCTTCTCGCCGAGGGTGTCGAAAATTATGCCATCGCGGACGAACCCAAAGACGAACTCGAACGCAGCCTGGCCGCGACCCGGCACGACCTTCATCTTGCGCGTCCCGAGCCACATGAGCACCACGAGAACGGCGACGACCAAAAGACGGATCAGCATGATCCGGTTGAGCGCGAACGGGGTTCCCTGGAAGAGGACGTCAGCCGGGAAGAAGTCGTTGACCGACGGCCCCTCGAAGCCGCCCGAGTCAGCCGCCTTGACGAAGAACGGTGCGAGCAGGTGCACAGCGTTAGTTATCAGCGCTATCTCCTGTTTCCAGACATCGAGCATCGATTGTTTCGATGTCGATAACGATGGCCTGCCGAGCCAAGCGCAGCAACGCGCCGGACAGCAGGGGGAACACCCTTATCGTACTAGGGAACTCCCACCCCGACAAATCTGAACGAGCGGTTGAAGGCTGCTACTTCGGGTCGAGGACGTACGGAACGCGTCCCCTCGCGACGACCACGACGTCGACGACGAGCGAGGCGAGGACGCCGACGATCACGCAGCAGAACAGCACCGTCGGATCCGCCCACGGCTGGCCGCGCAGCACGAGCGCGATGACGAAGAAGAGCACGAGCTTGACGAACCAGCCGCCCATCATCACCGACAGGAAGACCACCACATAGGACGGTTGCCCCGCGAACCGGTTCGTGAGAAGGATGCTCAGCGCGGTGAGGATTGCGAAGAACGCGGCGACGGCGGCTCCGGCGAGCGCGCTCCACACGCCGGTCCATCCGACGGCGAGGTAGCCGATGATCCCGCCCCCGACGGCGATGGCGAGCGCCGCGATGCTGTTCCACCGAATGGAACGCAGGAGCACTGTCTCATGGGTGTCGAACGAACTCACAGCGCCTCTTCCTTGGTGTTCCTGCGCAGCCTCGGCGCGAGGGTGATGACGGCGCAGACCGCGAACCCGACGACGAGGAAGACGATACCGACCCACGACGGCACGGTCGGCGCGAACGAGAAGAGGAGGAATCCGACCGAGACCACCGCCGTCCAGGCGTAGAAGATGAACACCGCCTGCAGATGGGTGTGGCCGAGGTCGAGGAGGCGGTGGTGCAGGTGCTTGCGGTCGGCGGTGAACGGCGAGCGCCCGGCCGAGACCCGGCGCACCACCGCGAGCACGAAGTCGAGGAACGGCACGATGAGGATCACGAACGGCAGGACGATCGGCAGGAACGCCGAGAGCAGCTGGGTGCGGCCGACGTTCTGGATGAGCACGGACGGCCCGAACTGGCCCGTCACGGCGATGGCGGAGGTGGCCATGAGGAGGCCGACGAGCAGGGCGCCGGAATCCCCCATGAACATGCGCGCCGGATGCCAGTTAAACGGCAGGAATCCGATGCACGCGCCGATGAGGATGACCGTAATGAACGAGGCGAGGCTGAAGTAGTTCTGCGGACTCGTGCGCACCGTGATCGAGTAGGTGTAGACGAGGAAGACGACGTTGCCGATGAGGGCGACGCCGACGACGAGGCCGTCGAGGCCGTCGATGAAGTTGATGGCGTTCATCACGAGCACGATGACGAAGATCGTGATGATGACCGAGGCGAGCGACGAGCCGACGACGATGCCGCCGATCGGCAGCGAGAGCAGCTGCACGCCGAGCCAGGCGACGAGGCCGGCTGCGGCGAACTGGCCGGCGAGCTTCGTCATCCAGTCGAGGTCCAGAAAGTCGTCGAGGGTGCCGAGGACGACGATGAGGAGTCCGGCGCCGAGGATCGCGAAGACGGGCCGCGGGTCGGCGAGCACCGCCTGGATGAGCGGCGAGTAGCGGGCGACGACGAACGCGCCGCCGAAGCCGACGGCGATGCCGAGAAACATCGCGATACCGCCGAGGCGCGGCGTCGGGCGGGTGTGGACGTCGCGCTCGCGGATCGCCGGGTAGAGCTTGAAGCGCATGGCCAGCCGGTAGATGGCGAACGAGAAGCCGAAGGTGACGACCGCGGACACCGCCCCGATGAGCAGCAGAACCCTCATGGCGTGGGGCCGGCCAGCCTGTCGCCGAGCACGTCGCGCAGGGCAGCCGCCGAGACGACGCCCTGGCGCAGGATCGTCACCGGGAGCCCGGCGGCGAGCCCGGTCGCGTCGACGATCGTCGAGGCTCCCCCGGCCTCGCCCGCGTCGGCGTAGTCGGCGCCCGACGGGCCGGCGTCCAGGTAGACGGCGATCTCCTCGCCGAGCATCTCCGCCGCCTCCTGCGCGGTCTTCGCAGCGGGCAGCCCGGTCTTGTTCGCGCTCGAGACGGCGAGCGGGCCGGTCTCGGCGAGCAGGTCGAGGGCGACGGTGCTGCGCGGCATGCGGAGCGCGACTGTGCCATGGGTGTCGCCGAGGTCCCACTGCAACGACGGTTGCGCGGGCAGCACGATGGTGAGCCCGCCTGGCCAGAACGCCGCGGCGAGCATGCGCACCTCGTCGGGCACGGAGGCCGCGAGCGCCTCGAGCTGAGCGGTGCCGGGGATCAGCACGGGCGGCGGCGACTGGCGGCCGCGGCCCTTCGCTTCGAGGAGGTTCGCGACGGCCTTCGCGTCGAAGGCGTCGGCGGCGATGCCATAGACCGTGTCGGTCGGGATGACGGCGAGATGACCGCGCCGGATCGCCGCGCGCGCCAGCCTCATGCCGGCGAGCAACTCTTCGGGCTGGGAGCAGTCGTAGATGATCGGCATCGCGGCTCCCATGCTAGTTGCGGAGCCCGGCAGAATACCTCAGCCGCGGGGTGCCGCGACGTGGCGGCAGCCACGAGGTCGGCGCGCAGCGACAGGTATTCGTGAAGCAGTTTCGTGGTCCCGGGCTTGAAGTCGACAAGGAAGCCGACCTCGCTCGAGGCCGGGTCGAAGCGGTCGGCGACTGCCGAGCCGAACACGTGCAGACGGGCCACGCCATGCGCTTCGCCGACGCGCGCGATGGCGCCGCGGTCACGAAGCACGGCGGCGGTCACCATCCGATTCTCCTGGCGAGAGGGGGAAGAGGGCCTGGGAACAGGGCGGTGCGGCCACTACCGCACCCGCGCCGCGGCGATCTTGACCACCGTGCGGTAGCCGGCCTTCCAGCCAGTGACCTTCACGATGATGCGCTTGCCGCGCAGCGCCTTGGTGATGGCGAGCGCGGGGCCTGTCGCGCCCTTGATCGGCGCGCCGTTCGCGTACCACTGGTAGCCGAACCGGGTGCCCTTGGTCCAGGCCCCGGTTCTGACGGTGAGGCGTGAGGCGACGACCGCCTTTCCGACGAGGGTCGGGTCGGACGCCCTGAGAGCGGCCGCCGCACCCCGCGAGGTGTCGAGCCTCCAGGTGGAGCCGAAGAGCGACTGCGCGCTCGTCGCTCCGATCGCCGACACCATGGGGAATCCGAAGGTGTAGTACACGGCATGCGGGCCGAACACCGAGTCGTCGCGGTAGCCCGCAGCGATGTTCGTGCTGTTCGCCTTGCGGCTCTTCGCCGAGCAGTCGTACCAGTCGCTGAGCGAGGTGATGCCGACCGCGTACTCGCCCATCATGATCGGGCCGCCCGAGTCGCCCGGCAGCGCACAGGCCGTCGTCACCACGGTGTTGAGGTGCACCCACACCGGGTTGCCGTGCTTGTCGAGCGCTCCGGTCGCGTAGAGCTCGTCGTGGTCGACGCCCATGATCGTGCCGCACTGCCAGCCGCTCGTGATGCCGGAACGGCACACCGGGGCACCGACGATGCCGGCGGATTGCCCGATGACGGGCACGGGCGCACCGCCGTCGGACCAGCCGCCGGCCCACGTCGTCACCGCGGCGCGCGTCCTCGCCTGCCTGTTCGTGATCGCGACGAGGCCCGCGTCCCCTCCTCCGCCGAAGGCGAAGGTGCGCTTGAGGAACGAGCCGAAAGCACCCGACGCGAGCACCATGTCGTCGACGGCGCCGGCGGCGTATGGCGTCACCGGCCCGTCAGGGGTGTCGATGTTCGCCTTGGGCGAGCCGCAGTGGCCCGCGGTGAGGTACTGCCTCTGGCGGGTGCGGGCGTCGTGGCCGAGGAATCCCACCGTGCACACCCACGCGCCGGGAGCCCCTCCGGGATCGGTTCCGGTGAAGTAGTAGCCGTCGCCGCCGTCAAGCACGCCGCCGTTGTCGATCGGGCTCGTGAAATCGCCGGACTGGGCGCGGGCGAGGCGGCTGGTCGTCGACACCGCCAGCCCGGGCTGGTCGCCGACGACGGGCGATGCGCCCGCAGCGCGGATCGTCTCCTCGTCACCAGCGGTCTTGAGATACACCGTCAGCCGGGTGCCGTCGATGCGCGAGCCCGCGACCGGCACACCGGCTTCGCGCAGGGAGTCGACGACGGTGACGGCCGCCGCGGCCGCCGCCGTGTCGGCGAGGTACTCGGCCGTCGTCATGCCGAGCTGAGACTCGAGCTGGGCGGCGAGACCAGGGCCGAGTGCGTCGGCCTCGGCGGCATAACGCGCGGGAGCGAACTGCGACGGGTCGTAGCGCGCGGCGAACTGCTTCGGGTGGACCGCGGCGCCGAGCGCTCCTGACACGGAGACGGCGAGCAGCGCGGCGGCCGGGAGAAGGGCGGCCGTCGACCAGGCGAGAACCCGGGTCGGCGTGCTGACGCCCTGGCGCTTCCTGCGCATCGACGACCCCTTCCTGGGCTCGCGTGGTACGTCAGGAGGTATCGGCTGATCGGCGGTGTTCGGTTATCGAATCGCGGTAGTCACCCGGTCGCGGGTTGTGAGGTCGCGGTGAGTCGAAGGGGCGCGCCAGCCGTCGGCGGCGAGGATTCCGCGGATCTCGGCACCCTGCAGCTCGCCGTGCTCGATGACGAGCGCGCCGCCCGGATGGAGCAGGCGCCAGGCGGTGAGGGAGAGGCCGCGCACGACGTCGAGCCCGTCCGGACCGCCGTAGAGCGCGAAGGCGGGATCGAAGAGGCGCACCTCCGGGTCGCGCGGGATGGCGTCGTCCGGGACGTACGGCGGATTCGAGACGACGACGTCGAGGGTGCCGTCGAGCTCGGCCAGGGTAACCGACTCGGTGAGGTCGCCGCCGACGACCACGACGTTCGAGACGCGGTTCGCGGTGACGTTGCAGACCGCCCACCGCAGGGCTTCCGGCGACTTCTCGACCGCCCAGACGCGCGCCGTCGGCACCTCGGTCGCGAGGGCGAGGGCCAGCGCGGCGCTTCCGGTTCCGAGGTCGGCGGCACGCGGCTGCGGAGTGGGCGCCGCGCGCAGCGCGTCGATCGCGAGCTGGGCGGTGAGCTCGGTCTCCGGCCGGGGCGTGAAGACGCCGGGGCCGACCGCGAGCTCCAGCGAGCGGAATGCGGCGCGGCCGGTGAGGTGCTGCAGCGGCTCGCGGGCGGCGCGGCGGTCGGCGATGCCGCGGATGGCATCGAGCTGAGCGGCCTCGAGGGGGGAATCCAGCACCGCAAGCGCCCGCACGCGGCCCCGACTCACGTCGAGCACATGGCCCAGAATGAGCTCGGCGTCGGCCTCGGGGGTGGAAACGTCCGCGGCGGCCAGCTGCGCGGCCACCTCGGCGAGCGCTTCGCGGACCGTAACAGTGTGACGTCGCATGACACGCCAACTCTAGGCTGGGGCGTATGGCCCGGATTCACGAGAACATCACCACCGCCGTCGGAAACACTCCGCTCGTCAAACTCAACCGGCTTCCGGGCGATGCGAGGGCGACCGTGCTCGCGAAGCTCGAGTTCTACAACCCCGCCAGCAGCGTCAAAGACCGCATCGCGGTCGCGATCGTCGACGCGGCCGAGGCCGCGGGCACGCTGGCACCGGGCGGCACCATCGTCGAGGCCACCAGCGGCAACACCGGCATCGGCCTCGCCCTCGTCGGCGCTGCGCGCGGCTACAAGACGATCCTCGTCATGCCCGACACCATGAGCCGCGAACGCCGCCTCGTGCTGCGCGCGCTCGGCGCCGAGGTCGTCCTCACGCCCGGCGCCGAGGGCATCACCGCCTCGATCGAGCGCGTCAAGGAGATCGTCGCCGCGACGCCGAACGCGATCTGGGCGCGCCAGTTCGAGAACCCTGCGAACCCGGCCATCCACTACACGACCACCGGCCCCGAGATCTGGGCCGACACCGAGGGCAAGGTCGACGCGTTCGTCGCCGGCATCGGCACCGGCGGCACGATCACCGGCACCGGGCGCTTCCTCAAGGACCAGAACCCCGCGATCAAGGTCTATGCGGTCGAGCCGGCCGAAACCGCGGTGTTCCGCGGCGGCGCACACGGCCCGCACCGCATCCAGGGCATCGCGCCCGGATTCATTCCCGAGATACTCGACACCACCGTGTACGACGAGGTCGTGCCGGTGAGCTCGGACGACGCCCTCGAGACCGCGCGCCTGCTCGCGTCGCAGGAAGGCATCTTCGCCGGCATCTCCTCCGGCGCCGCGGTGAAAGCCGCCGTCGAGATCGCAAAGCGGCCCGAGAACGAGGGCAAGGTCATCGTCGCGCTCGTCCCGGACACCGGCGAGCGCTACCTCTCGACCGCGCTGTACAAGCACCTCGCCGACGCCGACTGAACGCGAGCATGTTCTCGAGAATCCGGGAAGACATCGCGGCGGTGCGCACGAACGATCCGGCCGCGCGCACGAGCGCCGAGGTGTTCTGGCTGTACTCGGGGATGCACGCGCTCTGGGCGCACCGCGTCGCACATGCGTGGTGGCAGGGCGGAGCGAAAGGCCCAGCGCGGGCGCTCGCGCAGTGGACGCGCGCCGTGACCGGCGTCGAGATCCACCCGGCGGCGACCATCGGGCGGCGGGTCGTCATCGACCACGGCATGGGCGTCGTCATCGGCGAGACCGCCGAGGTGGGCGACGACGTGCTCATCTACCACGGCGTGACCCTCGGGGGCCGCTCGCTCGCGAAGGGCGTGAAGCGCCACCCCACCATCGGCGACCGCGTCACGATCGGCGCCGGCGCGAAGGTGCTCGGGCCGATCGAAATCGGTGCTGGCAGCCAGATCGGAGCGAACTCGGTCGTGGTGCGCTCGGCGCCCGCGGGCAGCGTGCTCACCGGCATTCCGGCTCAGGTGCGGAGCTCGGCCTCGATCGACATGGCCTTCTACATCTAGGCCTCTAAGCCGTGCCGCCGGAGGGGGTATCGAGCCACTGGAGGGTCGCGGCGAGGCAGATGGCGGCGCGGTAGTTGCGCGCGGTCTTGCCTGAGCGCATCGCAACGTCCTGGGCGTTGAACCGTCGCTTCTGCATAGTCGCGGACGCGTTCGCCGTGCAGACCTGACGGCTCGCACTCTCTTCGCTAGGCCGTGTCGCCGCCCTTGAAGGCGTGCACGATCGCACTGACGGCGACCCCGGCGATGTCGCTCATCGCGCCGGTGACCGTGAGGACGATGGCGATCGCATCCAGCCCTGGCAGGGCCAGACCAGCGAGCAGCACGATCACCCCGACAATGATTGCGCTGTTCCCATAGCGAAACAGCCCTCGAAGATGCGGATTCGTCATCCACTCACGTTAGACCCGAGAGAGTGCGTGACCAATGACGAACAGCGCCTCCGGACTGATATCGGGCGCCGGCGCAGCTCTACGGCAATTCATGCAGCGAAGACCCGGCCGAAGTCCGCACTACTGGGTGTCGCCGAGGGCGGCGAGCTGCGCTTCCTCGTCGGCCTGGATCGCGGAATCGATGACGGGCTCGAGGGCGCCGTTCATGACCTGGTCGAGGTTGTAGGCCTTGTAGCCGGTGCGATGATCGGCGATGCGATTCTCGGGGAAGTTGTAGGTGCGAATGCGTTCCGAGCGGTCCATCCCCCGGATCTGCGACTTGCGCGCCGCCGAAGAGGCGGCCTCGAGCTCCTCCTGCTGACGGGCAAGCAGGCGAGCGCGCAGCACGCGCAGGGCGGCCTCACGGTTCTGGATCTGCGACTTCTCGTTCTGCATCGAGACGACGATGCCAGTGGGAAGGTGGGTGATGCGCACCGCGGAATCCGTCGTGTTCACCGACTGACCGCCAGGGCCGGACGAGCGGAACACGTCGACGCGGATGTCGTTCGGGTTGATCTCGACCTCTTCGGGCTCGTCGACCTCGGGGAACACGAGCACGCCCGCCGTCGACGTCTGGATGCGGCCCTGCGACTCGGTCACCGGCACCCGCTGCACACGGTGCACGCCGCCCTCGTACTTGAGGTGCGCCCAGACGCCTTCGGACGGGTCGCTCGAGTTTCCCTTGATGGCGACCTGCACGTTGCTGTAGCCGCCGAGGTCGGTGTCGTCATGCTCGAGGATCTCGGTCTTCCACCCCTTGGACTCGGCGTAGTGGACGTACATCCGCAGCAGGTCGGCCGCGAACAGCGCCGACTCGGCGCCACCGGTGCCGCCCTTGATCTCGAGGATGACGTCGCGGCCGTCGTCGGGGTCGCGCGGGATGAGCAGGCGGCGCAGCTTCTCCTCGGCGGCGTGGAGCTGCCCCTCGAGGCTGGGGATCTCGGCGGCGAACGCCTCGTCCTCCTTCGCCAGCTCGCGCGCGGCGTCCAGGTCGTCGCCGAGCTGCTGCCACCGCTCGTAGGCAGCCTTGATCTGGCTCAGCTCGGCGTAACGCCGGTTGACCTTCTTGGCGCGCGCCGGGTCGGCATGCAGAGCCGGGTCGGCGAGCTGCTGCTGCAGCTCATCGTGCTCGGCGAGCAGCCCCTTGACAGACTCGAACATCGGATCACCTCGTCAAACGTTCCCGTTGGATACGCACGCGCCCGTCCGGACGGGACGTCTCGTACTTGGTGGGCACGCCGGTCAGCGGCGCGAGTGCTCGGCTTCGTGCGAGTGTGCAGTCGCCGGAACGGCCGGCATCGATTTCTGCATCTGCACGAGGAACTCGACGTTCGAGGACGTTTCCTTGAGCTTGCCGAGGATGACCTCGATGGCCTGCTCGGGGCTGAGGCCGGCGAGCGCGCGGCGCAGCTTCCAGGTGATCTTGACCTCGTCGGGGCTGAGGAGCATCTCCTCACGGCGGGTGGATGAGGCGTTGACGTCGACGGCCGGGAAGATGCGCTTGTCGGCAAGCTGGCGCGAGAGGCGCAGCTCGCTGTTACCGGTGCCCTTGAACTCCTCGAAGATGACGTCGTCCATCTTGGAGCCGGTCTCGACGAGGGCGGTGGCGAGGATGGTCAGCGACCCGCCGTGCTCGATGTTGCGCGCCGCGCCGAAGAAGCGCTTCGGCGGGTAGAGCGCTGCCGCATCCACGCCGCCGGACAGGATGCGGCCCGACGCGGGTGCACTGACGTTGTAGGCACGACCGAGGCGGGTGATCGAGTCGAGCAGCACGACGACATCGTGACCGAGCTCGACGAGGCGCTTGGCGCGCTCGATGGCGAGCTCGGCGACCGTGGTGTGGTCTTCGGCGGGACGGTCGAAGGTCGAGGCGATGACCTCGCCCTTCACCGTGCGCTGCATGTCGGTGACCTCTTCCGGCCGCTCGTCGACGAGCACGACCATGAGGTGGACCTCGGGGTTGTTCGTCGTGATGGCGTTCGCGATCTGCTGCAGCACGATCGTCTTGCCGGCCTTCGGCGGGGCGACGATGAGGCCACGCTGGCCCTTGCCGATGGGAGCGACGAGGTCGATGATGCGCTGCGTCACCTTGCTCGGCTCGGTCTCGAGGCGCAGGCGCTCCTGCGGGTAGAGCGGGGTGAGCTTGCCGAACTCTACGCGGGCGAGGGCCTGGTCGACGGTCTGGCCGTTGACCGAGTCGACCTTGACGAGTGCGTTGTACTTCTGGCGCCCCGGGTTCTCGCCGTCGCGCGGCTGGCGGATGGCGCCGACGACAGCATCGCCCTTGCGCAGGCCGTATTTCTTGACCTGACCGAGCGAGACGTAGACGTCGCTCGGGCCGGGCAGGTAGCCCGTGGTGCGGACGAAGGCGTAGTTGTCGAGCACGTCGAGGATGCCTGCGACGGGGATGAGCACGTCGTCGTCGCTGAGCTCGATCTCGCCATCCTCGCCGAGCGGGCCGCGCTTGCGGTTGCGATCGCGCTGGCGGGAATCGCCCTGGTCGCCGTTCTGCGAGTTCTGGCCGCGCTGGGTGCCCTGGCCGCTCTGGGGGGCGATGGACTGGGCGTCGGCCTCGCCCTCGCCGGCCGGGCCATCTGCACGGTTCCGGTTCCGGTTCCGGTTCCGGTTCCGGCGACTGCGACGGCTCGTTCCGGCCGGTTCGCCCGCCTCGGGCTCGCCTTCGCCTTCACCTTCGGCATCGCCGTCCTTCGCCTCGCTGAGAGCGTCGAGCGCCGGCAGCAGCGATTCGACGCTCGCAGTGACGTGGTCGCTGGCGGCGACGGCACCGAGGTCGGCGCTCGTCGCGCGACGCGAGCGGCGCGGAGGCAGGAGGTCGGCGAGGGGGGGCGGCTCCACATCGGCACCGGGTGCAGGGGCCTCCTCGAAGACGGTGACGCCGGATGCGTCGGCCTGCGCCGCCTGGATGGCCGCGATGAGCTCCGGCTTGCGGAGCTTGCCCGCGCCCTCGATGCCGAGGGTAGCCGCGACCTCCTGAAGCTCCGCGACCTTGAGGCGCGCGATGTTGATCTCTGCGGTGGTGGTGTCAGTCACTGGGATTCCTTTTCTCCAACGGGCGCGGGTGCGGCCTCGTCGGGCACTTCGCACGCGCAGCGGCTTTCGGATGGGGTATCCGGGCTTCGACGTTTCGGCCGGCTTCGGCCGCGAGCGCCGATCAGAGCTGAGCCGCTCGACTGCGGGTGTTACTGGGGGATTCACCCGAAGAACAGGCCTCGGTCCGAAGCCCGCGGGTGATATCCCAATGCTAGCACCGGCTACTCGACCGGCGTGACCGTCGCGCCCCTGACGTCCACGGCGAGCAGGTACGGCTGCCACGGCGCGCTCGCCTCGCGCTCGACGAGATCGGCGGCCGCAAGGCGCTGCGCCGGGTCGGAGCACAGCACGAGAACCGAGGGGCCGGCGCCCGAGATGACGGCGGCGAAGCCGTACGAGCGCAGCAGCGTGACGAGGCTGCTGGCCTCCGGCATCGCCGACGCGCGGTAGCTCTGGTGCAGCTTGTCCTCGGTGGCGGCGAGCAACAGCTCCGGGCTCTGGATGAGCGCGGCGATGAGCAGCGCGGACCGCGAGACATTGAACACCGCGTCCTCGTGCGGCACGGATTCCGGCTGCAGCGAGCGCGCGAGGGAAGTGGACATCACCTGGGCGGGCACGAACACGACCGGTGAGACACCCCGGTGGACGCTGAGCTTCTTGAACTGCGGCGCGCCGTTTTCGACCCAGGCGATGGTGAGCCCGCCGAACAGCGCAGGGGCGACGTTGTCGGGATGCCCCTCCATCTCGGCCGCGAGGCGGAGCAGCCGGGCCGAGTCGAGGTCGACGGCGCCGCCGAGCAGGCCCTTCGCCGCCATGATCCCGGCGACGATCGCCGCGGCCGAAGATCCCATGCCGCGGCTTTGCGGGATCGCGTTGTGCGCGATGATCGTCAGCCCGGGCATCGTCTCGCCGACGCTGTCGAAAACGTGCTGGATGGCGCGCACCACGAGGTTCGAGGAATCCGTCGCAATCTCGCCCTCGCCGACGCCGTGCACCTCGACGGCGAGGGCGGCGTCCGCGCGCGCGGTGACGTCGAGTTCGTCGTAGACCGACAGCGCCAGGCCCAGGGTGTCGAATCCGGGGCCGAGGTTGGCGGTCGTAGCCGGAACGCGCACGTGCACGCCCCGGCCGGCGGGGACGCTCACGCGTTCGCCTTCAGGCCGATCGCATCGGCCACCGCCGCGACGTCGACCGCGACGACGGTGGGCTTCGCCTCGGAGCCGTCGGCGAGGCGCAGGCCCCACTGCGGGTCCTTGAGGCCGTGCCCGGTGACCGTGACCGTGACGACGGCGCCGGCGGGGATGACGCCCGCGGCGGCGCGCTCGAGCAGCCCCGCCACGGAGATCGCGCTGGCGGGCTCGACGAAGATGCCGACCTCGGCGGCGAGGATCTTCTGCGCCTCGAGGATCGTCGAGTCGGAGATCGCCCCGAAATAGCCGTTCGTCGTGTCGCGCGCGGCGAGCGCGAGCTCCCACGAGGCGGGGTTGCCGATGCGGATGGCGGTGGCGATGGTGTCGGGGTCCTTGACCGGGTGCCCGAGCACGATGGGCGCGGCTCCCACGGCCTGGAACCCGAACATGCGCGGCAGCCTGGTCGTGCGGCCGGCCTCGGCGTCCTCGACGAAGCCGCGGGTATAGGCGGTGTAGTTGCCGGCGTTTCCGACGGGGATGAAGTGGAAGTCGGGGGCGTCGCCGAGCACGTCGACGATCTCGAACGACGCGGTCTTCTGCCCCTCGATGCGGTCGTTGTTCACCGAGTTGACGAGGTGCACGGGGTAGTTCGCCGACAGCTCGCGCGCGATCTGCAGGCAGTCGTCGAAGTTGCCCCGCACTTGCAGCAATCGGGCGCCGTGCACGATCGCCTGGCTGAGCTTGCCCATCGCGATCTTGCCCTCGGGCACGAGGACGACGGACTGGATGCCGGCGTAGGCGGCGTAGGCGGCGGCGGAGGCCGAGGTGTTGCCGGTCGAGGCGCAGATGACAGCCTTCGCGCCATGCTCGACGGCCTTCGAGATCGCCATCGTCATCCCGCGATCCTTGAAGGAGCCGGTGGGGTTCATCCCCTCGAATTTGATGTGCACCTGCGCCCCGGTGCGGCGACTCAGCGCCGGCGCGGGGATGAGGGGGGTGCCGCCCTCGCCGAGGGTGACGATCGGAGTGGCGTCCGTCACGTCGAGGCGGTCGGCGTACTCGCGCAGCACGCCCTGCCACTGATGCGTCATCTCAGGCTCCTTCGATTCTCAGCACGCTGGCGACGTCGGTGACGACGCTGCTCGCGCGCAACGCCTCGACAGTCGCGGCGAGCGCGGCCTCGAGGGCATGGTGGGTTCCAATGACGAGGCTCGCGGTCGGGGCGTCCGCGCCCGCCGCAGCGGTCTGCTGCACGGTCTCGATCGACGTGCCCTGCTCGGCGAAGATCGAGGCGATCGTCGCGAGCACGCCGGGCTCGTCGGCGACACGCAGGGTGATGAGGTAGCGGGTGCGCGCAGATTCGATGCCGAGCAGCGGCAGCTTGGCGTGAGTGGATTCCCCGACCCCCGGCCCGCCCGCGATATGGCGACGCGCCGCCGAGACCACGTCGCCGAGGACGGCTGACGCGGTCTGCAATCCGCCCGCGCCGGCGCCATAGAACATGAGGTCGCCGGCGGCCTCGGCCTGGACGAACACTGCGTTGTTACCGCCGTGGACCGCCGTGAGCGGGTGCTGCTGCGGCACGAGGGCCGGGTACACCCGCGCCGAGACGCCCTCGAGGCCGTCGGCGGTGGTGACGCGCTCGCAGATGCCGAGGAGTTTGACGACGTAGCCGAGCGACCTGGCGCGTTCGACGACCTCAGGGGTGACATCCCCGATGCCCTCGCGGTACACCGCCGAGAGCGGCACGGCGGTGTGGAAGGCGAGGCCGGCCAGGATTGCGACCTTCTGCGCGGCGTCGTAGCCGTCGACGTCGAGCGTCGGGTCGGCCTCGAGATAGCCGAGCTCGAAGGCGAGCTTCATCGCCTCGTCCTTGGTTGCGCCGTGCTCGGTCATCCGGTCGAGGATGAAGTTCGTCGAGCCGTTGACGATACCGAAGATGCGCTGGATGCGATCGCCCGCGAGGCTCTCGCGCAGCGGCCGGATGATCGGGATGGCGGCGCCGACGGCCGCCTCGTAGTAGAGCTGCGCGCCGACCTGCTCGGCGGCGTCGAAGAGCTCGGGGCCGTGCTCGGCGAGCAGCGCCTTGTTACCCGTGATGACGTCTGCGCCCGAATTCAGCGCCTTGAGGATGAGCGTCTTGGCCGGCTCGATGCCGCCCAAGAGCTCGACAACGATGTCCGCACCGAGGACAAGGCGCTCGGCGTCCGTCGTCAGGAGCTCGCGAGGCAGGTCAACGGTTCGCTTCGCGTCGAGGTCGCGCACGGCGATGCCGACGAGCTCAAGGCGGGCGCCGACGCGTGCGCCGAGCTCGTCACCGCCCTCCAGCAGGAGCTTCGCGACCTGGGCGCCGACCGTCCCCGCGCCGAGGAGGGCAATGCGCAGAGTGCGATATTCGATCATCAGCGGACGGCTCCGACGTCACGGGACAACAGGTCGGCCTCGGTCTCGCCGCGGACGATGACGCGAGCGGTGCCGGCATGGACCGCGACGACGGCGGGGCGGGCACTGTGATTGTAGTTGCTCGACAGCGACCAGCAGTAGGCGCCGGTGGCGGGCACGGCGACGAGGTCGCCGGGCCGCACATCGCCCGGCAGGTAGTCGGCGTTCACGACGATGTCGCCCGACTCGCAGTGGCGCCCTGCGATGCGCACGAGCTGCGCCGGGGCCGCCGAGGTGCGGGAGGCGATCCGCACGCCGTAGTCGGCACCGTACAGTGCGGGGCGCACATTGTCGCTCATGCCCCCGTCGACGCTCGCGTAGAGGCGGATCGCGGTCTCGCCGCCCGCCAGCGACACCTCGACGGGCTTGGTGGTGCCGACCTCGTAGAGGGTGATGCCGGCGTTGCCGACGACCCAGCGGCCGGGCTCGAAGCAGACGGTGGGCACGGGGATGCCGCGCTCGGCGCACTCCCCCGCGACGGCGCGTGCGATGTCGGCGGCGAGCGCCTCGATGGGCTCGGGGTCGTCGGCCGCGGTGTAGGCGATGCCGAAGCCGCCGCCAAGGTTGAGCTCGGGCACCGGGCCGCCCTCGAGCAGGTCGGCGTGCACCGCGACGAGGCGGCGGGCGGACTCGGCGAAGCCCTCCGAACCGAAGATCTGCGAGCCGATGTGGCAGTGCAGGCCCACGAACTCGAGACTGGCGAAGCTGCGAAGGAATGCGACGGCGCCCGGCACCTGCGCGAGCGGGATGCCGAACTTCTGGTCCTCGTGCGCCGTGGCGAGGAAGTCGTGGGTGTGGGCATGCACACCGGTGCTCACGCGCAGCCGTACCCGCTGGCGGCGGAAGTGGCGGCTCGCGGCATCCGCCACACGCTCGATCTCCTGCAGCGAGTCGATGATGATGGTGCCGACGCCCGCGCCCACGGCGCGGTCGATCTCGGCGAGCGACTTGTTGTTGCCGTGCAGTCCGATGCGGGATGCCTCGACATCCGCCGCGAGGGCGACGGCGAGCTCTCCCCCGGTGCACACGTCGATGCCGAGCCCGGACTCGGTCACCCACCGGGCGACCGCGGTCGAGAGGAACGCCTTGCCCGCGTAGTAGACGCGCACCGCGGCGCCCACCTCGGCGAAGGCCGTCTCGAGCGCCTCGCGCACGCGCACCGCCCGCGCCCGCACCATCCCCTCGTCGAGGACGTAGAGCGGGGTGCCGAAGCGCGCCGCGAGTTCGGTCGTCGCGGCCCCGCCGACCGAGAGGATGCCGGCGGCGTCGCGCGCGGCGGACGCCGGCCACACCGCGCCGTCGAGCGCGTTGGCGTCGTCGGGCAGGCGCAGCCAGTCGGGGGCGAGGGGGCTTTCGGGCATGGCTACATCCTGTCGGGCGCGCTGACGCCGAGAAGGCCGAGGCCGTTGCGGATGACCTGGCCGGCGGCGTCGTTGAGCCACAGGCGGGTGCGGTGGACATCGCCCACCGGCTCGTCGCCCTGCGGGATGACCCGGCAGGCGTCGTACCAGCGGTGGTAGAGCCCGGCGACCTCTTCGAGGTAGCGGGCGACCCGGTGCGGCTCGCGCACCTCGGCGGCGTGGGCGACGGTGCGCGGGAATTCCTGCAGCGCGCCGAGCAGCGCGGCCTCCGTCTCGTGCACGAGCAGTTCGGGCGCGAAGGCGCTGCGGTCGACGCCGGCTGCCGCGGCGTTGCGCGCGACGGAGGCCGTGCGCGCGTGGGCGTACTGCACGTAGTAGACGGGATTGTCGTTGCTGTGCTTGGCGAGCAGGTCGAGGTCGAGGTCGAGCGGGGTGTCGCTCGAGGAGCGCACCAGGGCGTAGCGGCCGGCATCCACCCCCACCGCGTCCACGAGGTCGTCGATGGTGACGATGTTGCCCGCGCGCTTGCTCATGCGCACCGGCTGGCCCTCCTTGAGGAGGTTGACCATCTGCCCGATGAGCAGCTGCAGGTTGACGTTCGGAGTGTCGCCGAAGGCGGCCGCCATCGCCATCATGCGGCCGACGTAGCCGTGGTGATCGGCACCGAGCATGATGATGTTCTGCTCGAAGCCGCGGTCGCGCTTGTTGCGGTAGTAGCCGAGGTCGCCCGACATGTAGGCGGGTTCGCCGTTGGAGCGAATGATGACGCGGTCCTTGTCGTCGCCGAACTTCGTCGTGGCGAGCCAGGTGGCGCCGTCCTTCTCGTAGATGTGGCCGAGTTGGCGCAGGTGCGCGATCGCCTTGTCGACAGCGCCGGACTCGTGCAGGGAGTCCTCGTGGAAGTAGACGTCGAAGTCGACGCCGAAGTCGTGGAGCTTCTGCTTGATCTCCTCGAACATGAGGGTCACGCCGATCGAGCGGAACACCTCCTGCTGCTCGTCGCGGCTCAATGCGGCGAAGTCGCCGTCGTACTTGACGACGACCTGGTCGGCGATTTCGGAGATGTACGCGCCGCCGTAGCCGTCCTCGGGAGTGGGCTCGCCAAGGTGGCTCGCCAGCAGGCTGCGGGCGAAGCGGTCGATCTGCGAGCCGTGGTCGTTGAAGTAGTACTCGCGCGTGACGAGCCCGCCCTCGGCGGCGAGGATACGGGCAAGGCTGTCGCCGACGGCCGCCCAGCGCACCCCGCCCATGTGGATCGGGCCGGTGGGGTTCGCGGAGACGAACTCGAGGTTGATCGTCACGTCGTCGTAGAGGTGGCCGTGACCGTATGCCTCGGCCGCCTCGACGATGGTCTTCGCAAGGGCGCCCGCCGCCGCGGCATCCAGTCGCAGGTTGATGAAACCGGGGCCGGCGACCTCAGCGGATGCCACGCCCGGGATGCCCGTCGCGCCGGCCGCGACCTCGGCGGCCAGGTCGCGCGGGTTCGTGCCGAGCGGTTTGGCGAGTTTGAGGGCGATGGAGGTCGCCCAGTCGCCGTGCTCGCGATTCTTGGGGCGCTCGAGGACCACGTCCTCGGGCGCCAGCGCGACCTCGACACCGGCCTCGCGGACGCGCTCGACGATGGGGTCGATGAGCGCGAACAGAGCGGCCTGGAGGTCTGCGGGAGTCACGACCCTCGATTCTATCGGCGGCATCTGGCGTGCCGGTCGGCGAGCGCGCGGCGCCCTCGCCTACGCTCACGGTATGAGCAGGCTCCAGCCCCTTCTCCGCCGCACCATCCCCGTCATCGCGCTGGGCGCGGCGAGCGTGCTGCTGCTCTCCGCATGCTCGGTCTTCTTCCCTGGTGGGACGACCCCGCCGTCGGCGGATTCCGCCTCGCCGACCGGCACCGCGACTACCTCCGCCACGCCCACCGAGACCGCGACGGCGACCAGCGCGCCGCCCACCCAGACCGCCGTGCCGATCGCCCTGGCCTGCGATCAGCTCTGGACCTCGGACCAGGTGTACTCGTTCAACCCGAACTTCGGACCGAACCCCTCCTACGCCACCGCAGCAGGTTCTCTCGCGGCGCAGGTCATCACTGCCAGCGGCGTCGCCTGCGGCTGGGCGAGCCAGTCCGACGGCGGCAGGGTCGAGATCGCCGTCGCCAAGCCGTCGCCCGACGACTACACCCTCTACAGCGGACAGGCGGCCGAGAAGTCGCGGGTCGTACCGACCTACGGCACCGACGCAGGCACCACCGGCTACTTCAGTGCCGACACCGGTACGGCACAGGTCTTCACGAACGGCTACTGGATCGTCGTCGACTCGAACATGTTCCAGGAGCCGGGCGATGCCGAGGAGATCGTCGCCGACGTGGAGAAGAACCTGCCGTAGCGCGGGCAGCGCCCTCGCATCGTCAGGGGTGGCGCGACGCCTCGAACGCTCTCGTCGGCAGGGGTGGCGGTGATGAGGTAGAGCCGGGCGCGGCGGCGACACGGACAAGTGTCCCTGCCCGCCGCCCGGCGACAACAGGGGCCGGCATCGAATCGGGTGGTTTTCGTTGTGCGCCGGCACAGTCTCGGGTTAGCCTCGCTCCGATGTCCGGCACCACCGCCTCCCCGACCGCACCCGCGCCGATCGCCGCGCTCGAGAGTGCGCTCGAGAGTGTCGCCGACGAGGTCACCGCCGACATCCTCAAGGCCGAGGCGGCCTATCGGCGATTCCCGAACGCGGTGCTCACGCACGACACGATCCGCGAGCACGCCATCGACAACCTGCGGCAGATCACGGCCGCGCTCGCCGGGCGGCCCGATTCCGTCGAGCCCGCCCAGGCCTCCGGCCACTACAACGCCGAACTGGGGGTGCCGCTCGCCAGCGTGCTCCACGCCTACCGCCTCGCCGGGCTGCGGATGTGGCAGGAGCTCGTCACGCTCGCCGGCGACAACACCGAACCGGGTGACATGCTTGCGCTGTCGACGTCGCTCTGGCACACCATCGACCGCTATTCGACGGCATCCGCCGAGGCGTACTATTCCGTCCTCGATGAGCGCGGGCGGCGCGACGAGCAGACCAGGCGCGTGACGCTCATGGGTCTGCTCAACGGCGACGGCGCGGCGAGCCAGGGCACGGTGCGGCACATCCTCGACCTGCCGGGCAAGGCCTCGTTCGTCGTCGTCGTCGCGGAGCTCAGCGGCCAGGGCGACCCTCCCCCGGTCGTCGGGAGCCGCTCGCACGGCCGCGCCGTCACGGCGACGTGGGTGCAGTCGGCCGAGGAGCACATCGGATTGCTCGCCGCGGCCACCCCCGAGGCGATCCACGCCGTCGTCGACGAACTGCACCTCACCGCCAGGGCGCGGGTAGGGGTGAGCCGACCCTTCGCCGCGCTGGGCGAGGCCCCTGAAGCGCAGCGCCAGGCGAAGACGGCGCTGAAGTGCCTGCCGCCCGGCGCGGCCGGGACAACCCAGTATGGAAATGCGCCGCTCGACGCGCTGCTCGCGTCGAATGACAAGCGCACTCTCGAGTATGCGACGACGGTCTTCGCCGGCCTCGACAGGCTCGATCAGCGCGACGCGGCAGCCCTCGTCGACACGCTCGAGGCCTGGTTCGACAACGGCGGATCCTCGGCAGCGGCGGCAGCGGCGCTGCACTGTCACCGCAACACGGTCCTCAACCGGCTGAGCCGCATCGCAGACCTCACCAGCCGCTCGGTCTCCGACCCCAAGGAGTCGGCTGAGCTCTACGCGGCGCTGCGGGCGAGGCGGCTATCGCCTCGCCCGCAGCATCCCTAGTCGCGCCAGCCCACCCCTAGGCGACGCGCGACTGCGTACCCGCAGCGGCGAACGGCCGGCGGGTGGTCAGGTGCGCAAGGGCACCGACATTATCGAGAAGACCGCGCTCCGACGCGAGGGCGTACAGCCACGAGGGCCGGTCACCGCCCACGAAGGCGTCTGCGATGATCTTCAGCGCGGAGGACCGCGCGTGGGCTGAGTCGAGACGGTGCCCGACGGCGAGGTACTCGTCACCGACGATCTCGAATCGTGCGAGCGAAACGCGCGGGGAATCCGGCGCCTCCGTCATGAGAACGACGTCGACGCACTCGGGGTGGTCCGAGTCGAGGTCGTGCGAGCGCTCGAGCCACGACCAACTGCAACCGGGACGGCCTACCGACCAGCCGGCCGACGCGTAGACCTCGGCGTCGCCAGGCTCGACGTAGGCGATGATCTGCGAGTACCACAGTGCAGCGGCTTCGCTCATCGCCGTGCCGAGCAGGTCGGCGCTCACGCAGCCTGCACGGTACGACGGCAACACGGCGAGCTGGCGCAGGACGGCGGTGTTGTGGTCCCACTGGTCGGCACCGGCCTGGTCGGCGTCGGCCTGGTCGGCGTCGGCCTGGTCGGCACAGTCGCCCTCGCGTGGCAGCACGCGCGGGCTTGTGAAGACGTAGCCCACGATCCGGCCAAGGTGCTCGGCCACGAGGAAAATGTGGCGGGCCTGCTGCTCGGACGGAAGCTGGAAGAAGCGCTCGATCGGCGCGCGGTGGTCAGCGTGCAGCGCGTGGGCGAGCGCAGTCAACTCGGCCTGGTCGCAGGCAGCCGCGCGACGGACGGCGGGGGCGCCGTCCTTCACGCGGGGAGTCAACTCGGTCAGAGTCACGGGAACTCGTCTCTCTCGGGTCCGATCGGATCGAAGCGTGCGATCACTGCTGTTCTATATGGGGATGTCCGCTGCTCCGAAACGGGTTCCATCGCGGTTCGGAATCCGCGGTGGAAAACACCTAGTGAGCGGCGCCCGGCCGGATCTGGTCAGATGTCCAGGTCCGATGGAACCGAATGCGGCGCAGCGGACATCACTGTTATGAAAGCGGACCAGGGGCCGCCGATTCCGGGGGAATCGAAACCGAGCGGGGGCGGGTTGATGCGGAAGGTCGAGGGGTGCGAAATGGCTCTCAGCACGCCACATAAGATGTGCGCATGGCGCAGCCCGGACGCGACTCCGACTCGGACGCGGCCCTCTGGCTCGAGGCCACGCACGGCGGAAGCAGCGCGTTTGCGGCGATCTTCGATCGCCATCGCGTACGGGTGTTCCGCAAGGCCTACCGCAGCATCCAGAACGCCGCAGATGCGGAAGACGTCGTAGCGATGGTCTTTCTCGAGGCGTGGAAGAAGCGCGACGACGTCCGGTTCGTCGACGGCTCGGTGCTGCCGTGGCTGCTCGCCATGACCGGCTACGTCACCCTCAACGTCGAGCGCAGCAAGCGCCGCCACGGCATTGCGCTCTCGAAGCTGCCCCTCGACGAGGCCGAGCGCGACTGGAGCGAGGACGTCTCGGAGGACCTCGACCGCGCCCACCAGTGGGCCCAGGTACGCACGGCGATCGCCCGGCTCGGCGAACGCGACCAGGTCATGCTGCAGCTCGCCATCGTCGACGACCTCTCCACCCAGGAGGTTGCCGCAGCTCTTGACATCCCGGTCGGCACGGTCAAGTCGCGGCTTTCCCGCGCTCGCACCAGACTGCGGGAAGAGTTCGACAAGGCCGGCATCGCGTCCGACTTCGACGCGGCAGGAGGTGACCAATGAGCGCTGAGGAGCGCGAGGGGATGATCCCCGAGATGTCGGTCGTGCGCACCGCTGCGATCGAGCGCCTGCTCATGGACACGATCCAGGGCGAGCCTGCCGCGCGCCGCCGCCGCGTTCGCAGCCGGGTGCTCGCCTGGGGCACCGTCGGCGTCGTCGCGATCGCTGCGGCGACCGCTGGTGCGACGTTAATCCACGGACCGGCGCCGGTGACCAACAACACGCTGGTGCACTGCCTCGCCAATGCGGACGCCTCGTTGGTCAATACTGCAGGCGACCCCGCGGTGACGATCGTTGTCGGCACCGCCGGAGCCCCGGTGGTTCCGAACTACCTGGCAGCGTGCACGACGAACTGGCAGCACGGGTACTTCGATCGCCTGGGCCAGACGACGGTCGCAGCGCACACTCCTGGACATGCGCCGAGCGCCCTGACCGTGTGCGTGTTGCCTGACGGCTCTCCTGCCGTCGTTCCCGGCGCAGCGGATGTGTGTTCCGCAATCGGCCTCGCGACGTGGAAATCCTCGTAGAACGACCTGTTAGACGTCTCGTCCGCCGCTCACAGACAGCGGCGCCTGCTACCAGAATCGGACTGAACTCGTCTGGTCGTTACGGCTGTAAAAGTTCGCGCAGTTCGGGGTGCAGACGAGGTTGGCGCCGCCGTAATAGGTGTTCTGGAACACCTGGACCCAGCACTGACTGGCTCCCCTGGCAGAGCTGGCGACATCGTTCCAGCCGCTCGGCATGGATGTGATCCCGTAAGTGTTGCCGTTGATGCACTCGCCGCTGCCGTAGAACGTCAGGCTCGAGCCGCTGTAGTTCACGTCCTTGTAGAGCGTGCCGAGGACGTAGGAGTACGAGGAGAGCAGGCCGATGTCAGTCGTTGTTCCCGCGGAATCCGTGATCGACGACGTGTCAGCAGCGGCGACACCCTGCGCCTGCATATAGCTGGCTGCCTCGTCCGTGGTGTCGAAGCAGGTCGCGGTCAGGGGCGTGTCATTGATGTCGGCTACGCACCGCTGACCGGCCGGGTCATCGGTGAACGAGTTGCCGTACGGGTCCTGATACTTGTGGTGGCCGCCGAAAACACCGACGTAGTTGAACGGACCCCAATGAGACCCTCCCGGGCCCGCATCCACGCCGGAGCCGGCGGCGGACGAGACGGCGGGGGCCTCGACGGTCGCGACCGAGACGATGGCGGGCACCGCGACGAGTGCGGCAGCGGCGATCGCAGCGACGATCACCTTGGCACGTGCAGAACTGAGAAGAGACCTCACGCGACGAGCCTAAAGGGCAACGGTCGGCTCTCCAACCCCTGAGCAGCGGCGAGTTCTTCCCCCAAACAGGGGTGGGCGGGCGGATGACGGCGGCAGCCGCGGTCGCAGGACGGCAGCACCGTGATTGCCAGGGTTCTAGGGGATTCGCGCGCTAGCGTGTGAAGCAGCGATCGGCGTCTTGCCTTTGGCACGAACCGGCCCTCGGGGCCGACGATCGGATTGGCGCCACATGGCCGCATCCACCACTCCCGCGTCGCTTGCAACACTCGGCGAAAGTCGGCTCGGCGCGATCCGCGCCACCGTGCCGCGGACGGGCCCACGCGTCGACATGATCGCGTCGTACACCGAGTTGTCGCGCCGGGTGCGCGATCGCGGCCTGCTCGGGCGCAGTCGGCTGTTCTACTTCGCTATCGTCGCCGCACTCCTCGTCGCCTTCGGCGGGGTGGCCGTCGGCATGGTTCTGCTCGGCGATAGCTGGTTCCAGCTCCTCTTGGCGGGGGCACTGGGGTTGATCTTCACCCAGTCGGCGTTCCTCGCGCATGAGGCTGCGCACCGCGCAATCCTGAGCAGCGGCCCCGCGAACGATCGGCTCGGCCGGTTCGTCGGAACCTTCGTCGTCGGCATGAGCTACTCGTGGTGGATGAACAAGCACAGCCGCCACCACGCGAATCCGAACCAGATCGGCAAGGACCCCGACATCGATATCGACACCATCTCCTTCCTCGAGGAGGATGCGGCGAAGCAGCGGGGAATCCTCGCCTGGATAACGCGGCGCCAGGGCTACCTGTTCTTCCCGCTGCTGTGCTTCGAAGGGCTCAACCTGCACTGGATCTCGATGCGCCTGCTCGTCTCCCCGGCCGAGGTCAAGCACCGCCGATACGAGATCGCGATGATCGCGGCCCGCTTCGCGCTCTACCTCGGCGCGTTGTTCTGGTTCCTGCCGCCGGGGATGGCCGCCGCGTTCCTCGGCGTGCAGCTCGCCGTGTTCGGCGTGTACATGGGCGCATCGTTCGCCCCGAACCACAAGGGAATGCCGATCGTGCCCGCAGATGTCAAGCTCGACTTCCTCAGCAAGCAGGTGCGCACCTCGCGGAACGTGTCCGGCGGCTGGTGGGCGACGATCCTCTTCGGCGGGCTCAACTACCAGATCGAGCACCACCTCTTCCCCAGCATGGCGCGTCCGCAGCTGTCGAAGGCCCGCGTCATCGTGCGCGAGCACTGCGCGCAGGCCGGAGTGCCCTACACTGAAACAACGCTGGCTGAGTCATACGCCATCGTCACCGCCTATCTCAATCGAGTCGGCCTTCAGGCACGAGATCCTTTCGCCTGCCCGATGGTGGCTCAATACCGCGGCGCCTAGCGCACGCCTCCCCCTTTCCTTTACGCTTTCCCTGCTGCACCACGCCGATGGCGATCGGAGTGCGGCATCCCCTCCCCCACATCCGTCCGCGGCTCCGAGCCGCGGCATACAGGGCCGCGACCGCGGCCCGAGAGCACAAGAAAAAGAAAGAACACGACATGGCCACCGGCACCGTCAAATGGTTCAACTCCGAAAAGGGCTTCGGCTTCATCGCCCCTGACGACGGCTCCGCCGACGTTTTCGCCCACTTCTCCGCCATCACCGGCAGCGGATTCCGCAACCTCGAAGAGGCGCAGAAGGTCGAATACGACCTCGAGCGCGGTCAGAAGGGCCCCCAGGCCGCGAACATCCGCCCGCTCTGAGAGCGGCACGGCCCCTCGCGGGCCGAATGGCGGAAGCCGGGCGCGGCACTGAGGTGCGGCGCCCGGCTTCCGCCGTTAAGCTCCGGCCCTCAGGCGAGCGACAGGAAGAGCCTCTCGAGCTCGTCGAGTGAGAGATCTGCGGCATCGGAGCCCTGCCCCGCCTCGTCATTGCCGAGGCAATCCTTCATCGCGGTTGCCACGATCTGGAACCCGGCCCTGTCGAGTGCCGAGCTGACCGCTGCGAGCTGGGTGACGACATCGCGGCACCCCGCGCCCCCCTCCATCGCCGTGACGACCGCGGCGAGTTGACCCTGCGCGCGCCGCAACCTGTTGATGATCTTCTTCTGCGCGTCTATCGCGTTCGAATCGCCCATGAGAGCTTCTCCACCTTCCGCTTTGTGCATCGCTCGTTGTGCAACGATACCCCATGGGGTATATTGGCAAATTATACCCGGTGGGGTATCCAATGCGTTGAAACGGGGAGCGATCTATGTGTTATGCGGTGAAGTGCACGACGTGCGGAAAGACGACGTGGGCCGGGTGCGGGCAGCATATCGACCAGGTGCGGCGCGGCGTGCGCGCATCCGAGTGGTGCCCGGGGCACCCGACGGAGCCGTCGAGCAGCGGCTTCCTATCCCGGCTGTTCGGAAGAGCGTGAGCTTGTGAGGGAGAACGCGATGACCGCTGCGCACCCGGAGGCGAGGCCATGAGGATCGTGATCGTCGGCGGCGTGGCCGGCGGCATGTCCACGGCGACCCGGCTGCGACGGCTGGACGAGGAGTCTGAGATCGTTGTCTTCGAACGCGGTCCAGAGGTCTCGTACGCCAATTGCGGACTCCCGTACTACGTCGGCGGGGTGATCTCCGAGCGGTCCCAGCTGCTACTCCAGACGCCGGAGTCCCTGCACCGCCGGTTCCGACTCGACGTCCGCGTACGCCACGAAATTCTCACCATCGACCGCGGCGCGAAGACGGTGACCGTCCGCGACACCGTCCGCAACACCGAGGCGCTCGAGCCCTACGACAAACTCGTCCTCGCAGTCGGCGCCCAACCGCGTATTGCATCCGATCTCGGCGGCATTCCGGTGCGGAACATGCGCACCGTCGAAGATGCCGACGAGATCATCGCCGTGCTGCCCGAGCACGGCCACCGTGCGGTCGCCGTGCTCGGAGGCGGATACACCGGGCTCGAAGCCGCTGAGAACCTCGCCCACCGAGGTGCCCTCGTCACGCTCGTTCACCGCGGACCGCATCTGCTCTCACCCCTCGACCCCGAGATGACGTCGCCGGCGATCGCGACACTGCGCGCTCATGGCGTCGAGGTACGCCTCAATACCGATGTCACCGGTGCCGATGCCGACGGACTGCAGCTCAGCGACGGCTCTCACCTACCCGTCGCCCTCGTGGTGGATGCCACCGGCATCACGCCCGAGACCTGGCTGGCGAAGCACGCCGGCCTGCTCCTGGGACCGACGGGTGGCATCCATGTCGACGAGCACTGCCGCACCAGCGACCCGGATATCTTTGCCGTCGGCGACAGCGTGGAGAAGAACGATCTCGTCGGCGGCAGCCCGGCACTCGTCGCCATGGCCGGCCTCGCGAACCGGCATGGCCGGATGGTCGCCGACATCATCGCCGGAGGCTCCCCCACGATGGCCCCCGCACTCGGCACTGGAATCGTCGAGATCTTCGGCCTCGCCCTCGCCAAGGTCGGCTGGAGCGAACGGAGGGCACGCGAGGCCGGAATACCGCACTACGTCGTACACGTTCATCCCGGTTCCCACGCCGGGTACTACCCCGGCGCCGAGACACTCGCGATGAAACTCATCGCCGCATCGGACGATGATCGCATCCTCGGGGCCCAGGTCGTCGGTCGCGACGGGGTCGACAAGCGCATCGACGTCATCGCGACCGCGATGCAGGCCGGCATTCCCGCCGCGCGACTCGCCGGGCTCGAGCTCGCCTATGCTCCGCAATTCGGCTCGGCCAAAGACGCCGTCAACATCCTCGGCTACGTCGCCGAGAACACGCGCACCGGCACCACCCCCACCGTCCAGTGGCATGAGCTCGACGCGGCCTGTGCCGCCGGGGCGACTCTCTTAGACGTCCGCGACCGGGTCGAGTTCGACGCCGGATCGATTCCGGGCGCCATCAATATCCCGCTCGACGAACTTCGCGCCCGGCGCGACGAGCTGCCCGACGGCGAGCTGATCGTCCACTGCCAGGTCGGTCAACGCGGGCACTATGCCACGCGCATTCTCGCGCAGTGGGGCCGTCGCGTGCGCAACCTGGACGGCGGCTACCGCACCTGGCTCGCAGGGGAGTTCAGCGGATAGCAGCCGGCAGACCTCGCCCCGAGGCCGGCGGCCAGGGTCGCACGCCAGTACCCGGAATCCGTCAGGCGGCGAGCAACCGTGGCGCGAGCTCCTCGACCCGCTGGGCGAGGTCCTCGAGCGCGGCGTCGAAGGCCTGGTCGGTGCCGGCCGGCACCGGGTCCGGCACCGACCAGTGCAGCGCCGAGGTCGCGCCAAGCTCTTCGTAGGCGTTGTCGCAGACCGCGACCACCCAGTCGCCGGCTTCCAGGACGTCCGCGAGCGCCCGGGATTTCTGCGACCGGAGCACGAGACCGTGACGTTCGGCTGCCGCGACCGCGCCAGGGGCGACCCCCTCGGCGGGCTTCGTCCCCGCGGAGGCCACGGGCACGGCACTGCGGAGACTCCACAGCGCGGCGGCGAGCTGCGAGCGGGCCGAGTTCGCCCGGCACACGAACACCACGCGATGCGCGCTCAGCGCGGGGGCGGTCACGCGCGCATCCAGCGCACCCGGCACCAGGCGCACATAGCTGCGCCGCCGGTCGGCCTCGGACCGCGAGCGCGTCACCAGGCCGGCGTGCTCGAGGACGTTGAGGTGGTGCGCGAGCAGGTTTGAGGGAATGCCGCCCAACCGGGCGCTCAACTCGGTCGGCGAGAGGTCGCCGAGCGTCAGGAGATCGCCGATCCGCAGCCGCTGCGGGTCGGCGAGCGCCGCATGGCGCGCCGCACGAATCGTCAGATCATTTAGCTCAGCTGTCATTGCCTCAATGTTGACTGAGTCAGATGAATCCGTCAAGATGGTGCCGCCATGACCCCCTCTGCCACAGTCACCACTGCCCTCTGGCGTCGCACGCTCGCCGAATTCCTCGGAACCGGCCTGCTCGTCACCGTCGTCGTCGGCTCCGGCATCGCCGCCGCGCAGCTCTCGCCGGGCGACACCGGTCTCGAACTGCTCGAGAACTCGCTCGCGACCGCCCTCGGACTGGCGGTGCTCATCCTGCTGTTCGCACCGATCAGCGGTGCGCACTTCAACCCCGTCGTCACGCTCGTCGACGCGGTGCTCGGCGGCCGACCGTGGCGCGAGGTCCCGGCCTTTCTCGTCGCGCAGTTCGCCGGGGCGATCGGCGGCAGCGTTCTCGCGAACGCCATGTTCGGCGTCGGCACCGCGCTGTCGACCACGGAGCGCGCCTCCGCCGGGCATCTGCTCGGCGAGGTCGTCGCCACCGCCGGCCTCGTGCTGCTCATCTTCGTGCTCGCGCGCACAACCCATTCGCTTGCCGTCGCGCCCGCGGTCGGCGCCTACATCGGGGCGGCGTACTGGTTCACGTCGTCGACCTCGTTCGCCAACCCTGCGGTGACGATCGGGCGCGTCTTCACCGACACCTTCGCTGGGATCGCCCCCGGCTCGACCCCCGGATTCCTCGGGGCCCAGCTCGTCGGCGCGGCCGTCGGCCTCGGCCTGCTTCTCCTGCTCCTCCCGCCGCGAAAGGCCTGATCATGCCCCACATCGTCGCCATCGGCGGCTCTGACGCCGGTATCTCGGCGGCGCTGCGCGCCCGCGAGCTCGACCCCTCGGTCGAGGTCACGGTCGTGGTCGCAGACCGCTACCCGAACTTCTCGATCTGCGGCATCCCCTACTACTTCTCGGGCGAGGTGCAGCCCTGGCAGTCGCTCGCGCACCGCACCGCGGCCGACCTCGAAGCCACCGGAATGCGGCTGCGCCTCGACACCCTCGCGACCGAGATCGATGCGGACGGCAAACGCCTGGTCGTCCGGAACGCCGACGGCAGCCTGCACGTCATCTCCTACGACGAGCTCGTCGTCGGCACCGGCGCGCTGCCCTCGCGCGCAGGCATAGACGGCCTCGACGCCCTCACCGCCGCGGACGGCGTCCACGTCATCCACTCGATGGGCGACACCTTCGCGCTGGATGCCGACCTCGAGGCGCGCCGTCCCGAGACCGCCATCATCGTCGGCGCCGGCTACGTCGGGCTCGAGATGGCCGAGGCCTTCACGGCCCGCGGCATCCGGGTGACGCAGCTGCAGCGCGGTCCGGAGGTGCTCTCGACCCTCGACCCCGAACTCGGCGCGCTCGTGCACGAGGAGCTCGCCGCGCACGACGTCGAGGTGGTCGTCGGCGCCGCGGTCGGGCGGATCGAGAAGACGGCTGCCGGTCTTTCCGTCAGCGGCGTGCGCGACGGCGAGCCGTTCACCCGCACCGCCGACCTCGTGCTCGTCGTCGTCGGCGTCCGCCCGAATGCTGAGCTGCTGGAGCGTGCGGGGGCGACGCTCGGCGCCGGCGGCGCGGTCGTCGTCGACGAGCGCATGCGCACCGGAATCCCCCACGTCTATTCGGCCGGCGACGGCACCGTCACCCGCCACCGGCTGCTCGGCACGACATACCTGCCGCTCGGCACCACCGCGCACAAGCAGGGCAGAGTCGAGA
>JAJYBG010000071.1 GCA_021779075.1 Actinomycetes bacterium
GCCCCCAGGGAGGCGAGGGAAGCGGGTGCGGACCGGGCGTTCCCGCCGCCTGGGGGCGGCGCGCCCGCCGGCTTCGGACCGGGGGTTGCCACTCCGGGCGAGCCGGGCACCCCCGGCACCGTCAGGCGCAAGGGGGCGCGGCCGGCCAGCACCGCCCCGCCGGGCAGCGTCGCCGAAAGGGTCAGGCTTGCCGGCCCCGGCGGCAGATCCCGGTCCGGCAGCAACAGCCAGTTGCCCGACGAGTCGGCGCGCGTGCGGCCCAGGCTCTGCCCGTCCGCCAGCACCGCGACCACCGCGTCGGGAGCCGACCGGCCGGCGATCACCGCGTGCCCGCCGGGCGCGATCCGCACGATATCGAAGCGCGGCGCGACCGGTGCGGCGGCCGGTGCGGCGGCGGGTGCGGCGGCGGGTGCGGCGGCGGGTGCGGGCTCCGCGGCGGCGAGTGCAGGCTCCTGGGCCACGGGTGCGGGCTCCTGGGCCACGGGTGCGGGCTCCGCGGCTGCGCTCGGGGCCGCCGGCGCCGCACTGGCGAACTGCTCCTTGAGGGAGGCGGCGAACGCGGCGGCGGTGAGGGCGACGAACTTCACGCGGATGCCGAGCAGGTCGAGGATCGCCTGGCGGAGGAGCTCGCTCGCGCCGTCCGCCTGGCCGGGGACCGGGCGGAAGGAGTCCCGCTCGGCATCGGACGGGAAGGTCAGCGTCAGCACGTCGCCGTCGAGCTTGCGCACCGTCGCCGTGAAGACGACCAGCCACGCCGCGCGCCTGGCCTTCTGCACCCGGTCGAGAACCTGCGGCCAGGCGTCTTTGAGCTGCTGGAGGGTGACCGGGCCGGCGGGAGGCGGGGCCGAGACGGCGGTCTCCGCCACGCCGGTGACGCCGGGGGTGGTCCACTCGCCGGCGGGCGCGGGCGCGGGCACGGGCGCGGGCGCGGGCGCGGCGGGCGACACCGCGGCAGCCGGCGCCGCCGCGGCAGCCGGCCCGGCCGCGGCAGGGATGGCAGGACCTGAGGCTGCGGGAGCTGCAGGGATGACCGCGCCGGGGCCGGAGTGCACGGCGGCATCCCGCTCCACCAAGGCGCGCGCGAGCATGAGCTCGAGCTGCAGGCGCGGCGCCGTCGTCCCCGACATCTCGGTCAGTGCCGCAAAGACAATGTCGGCCACCCGCGACAGCTCGCCCGAGC
Source organism: Actinomycetes bacterium (assembly GCA_021779075.1). Classification (GTDB taxonomy): domain Bacteria; phylum Actinomycetota; class Actinomycetes; order Actinomycetales; family Microbacteriaceae; genus Gryllotalpicola. The sequence goes on from JAJYBG010000071.1 coordinate 1,181, forward strand.
CGAACGAGCGCGCCTGCGTCGCCATCCGGTCGAGCTCGTCGGCGGGTACCCCGCGCAGGACTGCGGCGGCGGATTCCCGCCCCGCGGCCGCGATGACGATGAGGTCGCGCAGCCTCTCCAGCAGGTCTTCGACGAACCGGCGCGGGTCCTGCCCGGTCTGGACGACCCGGTCGACGGCGGCGAACGCCGCCGCGGCGTCGCGGCCGGCCAGCGCATCCACCACCTCGTCCAACAGCGCGGCGTGCGTGTAGCCGAGCAGCGCGACCGCGCGCTCGTAGTCGATCACATCGCCTTCCGACCCCGCCATGAGCTGGTCGAGCAGCGAGAGCGTGTCGCGCGGCGAACCGCCACCGGCGCGCACCACGAGCGGCAGCACACCGGGCGCGGCGGCGATGCACTCTTCGGAGCAGAGCTTCTGCACGTAGTCGAGCATGAGCGCGGGCGGCACGAGCCGGAACGGGTAGTGGTGGGTGCGCGAGCGGATCGTGCCGATGACCTTCTCCGGCTCGGTGGTGGCGAAGATGAACTTCACATGCTCGGGCGGCTCTTCCACGATCTTGAGCAGCGCATTGAAGCCCTGCGGCGTCACCATGTGCGCCTCGTCGAGGATGAAGATCTTGTAGCGGTCGCGCGCCGGGGCGAAGATCGCGCGCTCGCGGATGTCGCGGGCGTCGTCGACGCCGTTGTGGCTCGCCGCGTCAATCTCGACGACGTCGAGCGAGCCCTGCCCGCCGCGACCGAGCTCGACACAGGATTCGCAGACACCGCACGGCGTGTCGGTCGGGCCCTCGACGCAGTTGAGGCAGCGCGCCAGAATGCGCGCGCTCGTCGTCTTGCCGCAGCCGCGCGGCCCCGAGAACAGGTAGGCGTGGTTGACCCGGTTGGTGCGCAGCGCCGTCATCAGCGGCTCGGTCACCTGAGCCTGGCCGATCATCTCGGCGAAGGTCTCGGGCCGGTAGCGGCGGTAGAGGGCGGTGACCACTCTCTGATGGTAGTGAGCCGCGCTGACAGCGGGCCTGAACCGGAACCGCCCGCCGGGCGTTCCCCCCGAAACTGCGCTGCACGCGCAAGCCGGCGGGCGGTATCCGCTGTTCAGTTGCCCCCGAAGCCGCGTCGCGAAGAGTTGTGAGGCCCCACGAGTGCAACGCGTCCTTCGCTGGGAACAATCGGCGCACCATCCGCCGCCGTTAGTGCGCCTGCGGGGCTCAGAAGAGCAGCGCGAGCACCTCGCGGGCGATCTCGAGCTCCTCGTTCGTCGGCACCACGAGAACCGTGACACGCGAGGCATCCGAGGAGATGGTGCGGATTCCGCCCTCGGCGCCCTCGTTGCGCTCGGGCTCCAGCTCGATGCCCAGATGGCCGAGCCCCGCGAGCACCTCGGCGCGCACCGCCGCGCTGTGCTCGCCGATGCCCGCCGTGAAGGAGACGACGTCGAGCCCGCCGAGCAGCGCGGCGTACGCGCCGACGTAGTGCGTGATGCGCCGCCGGAACACCTGCGCGGCCAGAGCGGCGCGCTCGTCGCCGGCGGCCATCGCCGCCTGCACGTCGCGCCAGTCGGCGTGCCCCGAGAGGCCGAGGAGGCCGCTGCGCGTGTTGAGCAGCTCGTCGAGCTCGTCGGCGCCGAGCCCCGCCCGGCGCATGAGGTGGAGCAGCACGGCGGGATCGAGGTCGCCCGAGCGGGTGCCCATGACGAGGCCCGCGAGCGGGGTCAGCCCCATGCTCGTGTCGACGGAACGGCCGCCGTCGATCGCGCACGCCGAGGCGCCGTTGCCGAGGTGGAGCACGATCTGCTTGAGCGAATCCAGCGGCCGGCCGAGGAAGCGCGCCGCCTCGCCGGACACGAACCGGTGGGAGGTGCCGTGGAAGCCGTAGCGGCGCACCCGGTACTGCTCGGCGAGCTCGCGGTCGATCGCGTAGGTGTACGCCTCGGGCGCGAGGGTCTGATGGAACGCCGTGTCGAAGACCGCCACCTGCGGGATGCCGGGAAAGGCGTCCTGCACCGCGCGGATGCCGTCGAGGTTCGCCGGGTTGTGCAGGGGCGCGAGCTCGGCGAGCGCGTCGATCCTCGCGAGCACGCCGTCGTCGACGAGGGTCGCCGCCGAGAAGTCGGAGCCGCCGTGCACGACGCGGTGCCCCACGGCGTCGGCGGTGAGACCGAGCCGTTCCAGCTCGCCGATCATGATGCGGCAGGCCGCTACGTGATCCGTGACCCGCTCGATCAGCCCGCTCGCGAGGACCGACTCGGCCGTCATGTCGATGAGCTGGTACTTCAGCGAGGACGAGCCGCTGTTGACGACGAGGATGCCGGTCACTCGGTGCTCTGCGCCTGGATGGCCGTGATCGCGATGGTGTTGACGATGTCCTCCACCAGCGCGCCGCGCGAGAGGTCGTTCACCGGCTTCTTGAGCCCCTGCAGCACCGGCCCGATCGCCACCGCGCCCGCGCTGCGCTGCACCGCCTTGTACGTGTTGTTGCCCGTGTTGAGATCGGGGAAGATGAACACCGTCGCGCGCCCCGCCACCCGCGAGCCCGGCGCCTTCGCCGCGGCCGTCACCGCATCCGCCGCCGCGTCGTACTGCAGCGGCCCGTCGACGAGCAGCTCCGGAGCCCGCTCGTGGACCAGCTCGGTCGCGGCCTTGACCTTGTCGACGTCGGCGCCCCTGCCGGAATCCCCCGTCGAGTACGACAGCATCGCCACCCGCGGCTCGATCCCGAACTGCTGGGCTGTGGCCGCCGCCGAGATGGCGATGTCGGCGAGCTGCTCGGCGGTCGGATCGGGCACCACCGCACAGTCCCCGTAGACGAGCACCCGGTCGGCGAGCGCCATGAGGAAGACACTCGATGCGATCGAGACGCCCGGCTTGGTCTTGATGATCTCGAATGCCGGACGGAGGGTGTGCGCGGTGGTGTGCACCGCCCCCGAGACCATGCCGTCGGCCATCCCGAAGTACACCATCATCGTGCCGAAATAGGCCACATCGGTGACGATGTCGAGCGCCTGGTCGAGCGTCACGCCCTTCTTGGCGCGCAGCTCGGCGTACTTCTCGCCGAACAGCCGATGCAGCGTCGGATCGGAGGTGCTCACGACGCGCGCCTGGTCGAGGTGGAGGCCGAGGGAGCGGGCGCGGGCGCGCACGGATTGCTCGTCGCCGAGGATCGTGAGATCGGCGATGCCGCGCGCCAGCACGATCGCCGCCGCTCTCAGAATGCGGTCCTCTCCCCCCTCGGGAAGCACGATGTGCTTCGTGACGCTGCGGGCGCGCTCGGCGAGCCCGTACTCGAACATCAGCGGGGTGACGACGGGCGAGGCCTCCACGTCGAGCGCGTCGAACAGCGCGATGTGGTTGACGTTGCGGTCGAAGAGCGCGATCGCGCGCTCCTCCTTGCGCTTCGACTCCCCCGCGAGGCGGTTCTGCGCCCGGTTGATGCGCACCGTCGTCTCGTAGGTGCCGTACACCGTCGAGATGATCGGCATCGTCGGATGCATCGCGTCGATGAGGCGCTTGACGGACTCGTCGAGCGCGAAGCCCCCGTTGAGCACGACCGCCGCGCTCGAGGCGAACGCGCCGGACTCGTTCGCGGCGAGCACCGCGAGCAGCACCTCGGCGCGGTCGCCCGGCACGACGACGACGGCGCCCTCGATGAGGCGCGGCAGCATGTGCTCCATCGACATGCCCGCGACGACGATGCCGAGCGCCTCGCGCTCGCACAGCGCCGGGTCGCCGAAGACGAGCTCGCCGTCGACGGCGTCGATGACGGCCGAGACCGTCGGCGCCACGAGCAGCGGGTCCTCGGGGATGACGAACACCGGCGTCTGCCCGTCGACCCGGCCCGGCAGCCCGGAGAGCGCCTGGTCGATCTGCAGGACGGCATCCGGGTCGGCCCGGTTGACGACGACGCCGAGGAGAGCGGCATGTTCGGCGTGGAGCTCGGCGATCGTGGACTCCGCCAGCTGCTTCACCTGCGCGGGGCTCCGCGGGGGGCGGGCGCCCATGACCTCGTCGCCCGCGATGCCGGCGACCCGCCCGCCGAGCACGAGCAGCACCGGCGCGCCGAGGTTCGCGGCGATGCGCGCGTTGAAGCCGAGCTCGGTCGGTGCGCTGACGCCGGTGTAGTCGGAGCCGACGACGACGACCGCGTCGCACTTCGCCTCGACGGCCTTGTAGCGCTCGATGATGCGGCCGAGGGCGACATCCGGATCGCCCTGCACGTCGTCGTAGGTGATGCCGATCACCTCGTCGTAGGTCAGCCCGGCCGTCTGGTTCTCGATGAGGAGCTGCACGACATAGTCCTGCCCGTCGCTCGAGCGCGCGATGGGCCGGAACACGCCGACGCGCTGCACCTGGCGGGTGAGCGCCCGCAGTACGCCGAAGGCGACGGTCGACTTGCCCGTCGACCCCTCAGCCGAGGCCACGTAGATGGACTTGACGCTCATTCGTTGTCGCCACCCGTGCCCTGGTGCGCGCCCGCCTCCGAGCGGCCGTCGCCCCACGCCCAGTTCGCGACCTCAGGGAGGTCCTCGCCGTGCTCGCGCGTGTACGCGCGGGCGCGCACCCGGGCGTCCTGCATCTCCTGGCGCAGCGGGCCGTACTTCTCGGCGAGGCCGGGCACCCGGTCGATGACGTCGATGACGAGATGGTAGCGGTCGAGATCGTTGAGCATCACCATGTCGAACGGCGTCGTCGTCGTGCCCTTCTCCTTGTAGCCGCGCACGTGGAGGTTGGCGTGGCCGGCCCGGCGGTAGGTGAGCCGGTGGATGAGCCACGGATAGCCGTGGTAGGCGAAGATCACCGGCTTGTCGACGGTGAAGATCGCGTCGTAGTCCTGATCGGGGAGACCGTGCGGATGCTCGCTCTCAGGCTGCAGCTTCATGAGGTCGACGATGTTGACGACGCGCACCGCGAGATCGGGAATCCGGTTCTGCAGGATTTCGGACGCCGCGAGGATCTCGAGCGTCGGGACGTCGCCCGCCGCAGCCAGCACGACGTCGGGCGCCTCGCCCGCGACCTCGCTGCCCGCCCACTCGAAGATGCCGAGGCCGCGCTGGGTGTGCTCGGCCGCCTGCTCGACGGTGAGGAGGTTCGGCTGCGGCTGCTTGCCCGCGACGACGACATTGACGTAGTTCACCGAGCGCAGGCAGTGGTCGTAGACCGCGAGCAGCGTGTTGGCGTCGACGGGCAGGTAAACGCGCACGACATCGGCGCTCTTGTTGACGACGTGGTCGATGAAGCCCGGGTCCTGGTGCGAGAAGCCGTTGTGGTCCTGCCGCCAGACGTGGCTCGAAAGCAGGTAGTTGAGGCTCGCGACGGGCCGGCGCCACGGGATCCCGCGGGCCGTCTTCAACCACTTCGCGTGCTGGTTGAACATCGAGTCGACGATGTGGATGAACGCCTCGTAGCTCGTGAAGAGACCGTGCCGCCCGGTGAGCGTGTAGCCCTCGAGCCAACCCTCGCAGGTGTGCTCGGAGAGGATCTCCATGACGCGGCCGGTGGGCGCGAGGTTCTCGTCGGTCGGGCGGATCTCGCCCTCCCACTGCTTGTCCGTCGTGCGGTACACCGACGGTGCGAGACGGTTCGACGCCGTCTCGTCGGGGCCGAAGATGCGGAAATTGTCGGGATTGCCCGCGATGACGTCGGCGAGCCACTCGCCGAGCACGCGCGTCGCCTCGCTGAGCGTGCTGCCCGGCGTCGGAACGTCGGCCCCGTACCGGCGCCAGTCGGGCAGGCGGAGATCGCGCTTGAGCAGGCCGCCGTTCGCATGCGGGTTCGCGCTCATGCGCAGCTCGCCCTCCGGCGCGATCGCGACCGTGTCGGGCAGCGGCGCACCGCCCTCGTCGAAGAGCTCCTCGGGGCGATAGGAGCGCATCCACTCCTCGAGGATCGCGATGTGCTCCTTCGTGTCGCGCATGTTCGCGAGCGGCACCTGGTGCGAGCGCCAGGAGTCCTCGACGGCGAGGCCGTCGATCGTCTCCGGGCCCGTCCACCCCTTGGGCGTGCGCAGG
>JAJYBG010000012.1 GCA_021779075.1 Actinomycetes bacterium
CGAACCGAGACCCGGGCCGACCTCGGCGACGGTCTCGCCGGCGCGGACACCGGCGATCCGCACGATGCGGCGCACCGTGTTGGCGTCGTGGACGAAGTTCTGGCCGAGCCGCTTCGTCGGGGTGACGTCGAGGGATTCCGCGAGCGTGCGCACCTCGGTGGGGCCGAGCAGCCTCACCTCGGCCATCCGCTCACCACTCCCCATAGACCGCGACGGTGTTCGCCGCGAGCTGGGCGCCGAGCTCGTCGACGCCCAGGCCCAGATGCCCGGCCATGAAGCGCACGGTGTGCGGGATGAGGTACGGCGCGTTGGGGCGGCCGCGCCAGGGCACCGGCGTGAGGTACGGAGCATCCGTCTCGACGAGGATGAGCTCCCGCGGCGCGATCTCGAGCGCCTCGCGCAGGTTCGGAGCGTTCCGGAACGTCACCGTCCCGGCGAAAGAGAGGTACCAGCCTCGATCGGCGGCGAGCCGAGCGAGCGCGGCGTCGCCCGAGAAGCAGTGGAACACTGTGCGCTCCGGTGCTCCTACGCGCAGCAGAGTCTCGACGACCGCGGCGTGCGCATCGCGGTCGTGGATCTGCAGGGCGAGGCCGTGCTCCTTCGCCATGGCGATGTGGGCCTCGAACGACGCGATCTGCGCAGCGAAGTCCTGCGGCTCGGTACGGAAGAAGTCGAGCCCCGTCTCGCCGATGGCCCTCACTCGCGGCAGTTCTGCGAGGTCTGCGATCGCCGCGAGGTGGTCGTCGAGCAGATTCTCCTTGGTCAGCCTCGGTACCTCGTTGGGGTGCAGGGCGACCGCCGCCAGCACCCTGGGGTCGACGGCGGCGCGATCGGCCGACCAGATCGAGGTCTCGAGGTCGACGCCGACCTGCACCACCCCGGCGACGCCGACGGCGGCGGCGCGATCGAGATGCTCGGCGGGCGAGAGCCGCTCGAGACCCTCGATGTCGCGATGCACCGACGGGTCGAGGTGGGTGTGGTTGTCGTAGACCGGAACCGCAAGCGGTTCCGGCAGCGGAGGATACGTCAGGTCAGCGGGCATCGTCGATGCGCGGGAACAGCGCCTCGAGCTCGCCGACGACGACCCCGGCCGGCAGCCGGCCCCAGCGCCCGGCATCCCGCAGCGGCTGGGCGGCGAGCGCGCCGAGCGCACCCTCGACCCCGAGCGCCGACCACAGCTTCGTCGTCGCCTTGGGGATGACGGGCGAGAGCAGCACCGCGAGGGCGCGCAGCCCCTCGGCCGCGGTGTAGAGCACGGTGGCCAGCCGGTCCCGCTGCGTCTCGTCCTTGGCGAGGGCCCACGGCTCCTGCTCGGTGACGTAGCCGTTGAGGACGTCGACGATCTCCCACACGGCGGCGATGGCCTCGTGCACGGCGAAGCGCTCGATCGCGGCATCCGCTGCCGCGGCGGCCGCCGCGACGGTAGCGGCCACGGCCTCGTCCGCCGCTTGGACAGCACCCGACGCCGGCACGACCCCATCGAAGTACCGCCTCACCATCGCGACGACGCGTGACGCGAGGTTGCCGAAGCCGTTGGCGAGCTCGGCCTGGTAGCGGGCGGCGAGGTCCTCCCACGAGAACGAGCCGTCCTGCCCGAGCGAGATCGCGCGCATGAAGTAGTAGCGGAACGCGTCCGAGCCGAAGGTGTCGGTGATCTCGCTCGGCGCGATGCCGGTGAGCTTCGACTTCGACATCTTCTCGCCGCCGACGAGCAGCCATCCCGTGCCGAAGACGCCCGCAGGCACCTCGAGGCCGGCGGCCAGGAGCAGCGCCGGCCAGATGACCGCGTGGAAGCGGAGGATGTCCTTGCCGACGAGGTGATAGGCGGGCCAGCGGCGCTCGAAGTTCGCGGAATCCGCGCCGTAGCCGATCGCGGTGATGTAGTTGAGCAGCGCGTCGACCCAGACGTAGAGGACGTGCGACTCGTCCCACGGCAGCGGGATGCCCCAGTCGAAGGTCGACCGCGAGATCGAGAGGTCCTGCAGGCCCTGCGACACGAAGGCGACGACCTCGTTGCGTGCGCTCTCGGGCTGTACGAAGTCGGGGCGCTCCTTGTAAAGGTCGAGCAGCTGCTGCTGGAACTGCGACATCCGGAAGAAGTAGTTCTTCTCCTGCAGCAGCTCCAGCGGGCGACCGTGGATGGCGCACACCTTCTGCCCCGCGAACTCGCCGTCGCCGTCGAGGATCTCGCTCTCGGGCTTGAACTCCTCGCAGCCGACGCAGTACAGCCCGCCGTATTCGGCCTCGTAGATGAACCCGTCATCATGCAGCTTCGAGATGAAGGCCTTTACCGCGCTCTCGTGGCGCTCGTCGGTGGTGCGGATGAAGTCGTCGTTCGACATGTCGATCGTCTTGAGGAGCGGATGCCACGCCTCGGCGACGAGGCGATCGGTCCACTCCTTGGGGGTGGCGCCGTTCGCCGTCGCGGTGCGGAGGATCTTCTGGCCGTGCTCGTCGGTGCCGGTGAGCAGCCAGGTGTCATCGCCCGCCTGGCGGTGCCAGCGCGCCAGCACGTCCGCCGCGACCTCCGCGTACGCGTGCCCGATGTGGGGCACGTCGTTGACGTAGAAGATCGGGGTCGTGATGTAGAACGGGCGGCCTGCAGGCATGACTTAAATCCTATGGGCGAGGGGATTGCGCTCCGGCCGCGTTGCGGGGCGCTCGCGCGCGCAGGGCGGCCTCGTAGAGCTCGCGCCGACCCAGGCCGGTGGCGGCGGCGACCTCGGCGGCGGCATCCCTGAGGCGGGTGCCGGATGCCGTGAGCGCGAGCACCCCTGCCACACCGCCGTCGAGCGAGGCCGCGACCTCGCCCGCGCCCCCGGTCACGATGACGATCTCGCCGCGCACGCCGCCGGCCGCCCACGCCGCGAGCTCGGCGGCGGTGCCGCGGCGGACCTCCTCGTGCAGCTTGGTGAGCTCGCGGGCGACCACGACCGGGCGGTCGGCGCCGAAGGCCTCGGCGAGCGCGGCGAGCGAATCGGCCAGCCGGTTGGGCGACTCGAAGAAGATGAGCGTGCGCTGCTCGGCGGCGAGAGCGGCCAGACGGGTGCGGCGCTCGCCGGGCTTGCGCGGCAGGAATCCCTCGAAGGCGAAGCGGTCGGTGGGCAGCCCGCTCAGCGCGAGCGCGGTGAGCACCGCCGACGGCCCGGGCAGCGCGGTCACCCTCACGCCCGCGGCGATCGCGGCCTGCACGAGGTGGTAGCCGGGGTCGCTGACGGTGGGCATCCCGGCATCCGACAGCACGAGCACATCGGTGTCGCGCGCCAGCTCGACGAGTTCGGCCGAGCGCTCGCGCTCGTTGTGGTCGTGGAGGGCGACGAGCCGCGGGTGCGCGTCGATCTTCAGCGCCTGGATGAGGTGCGAAGCCGTGCGGGTGTCCTCCGCCGCGATGACCTCGATCGTGGCGAGCGCCTCGATGAGCCGCCTGCTCGCGTCGCCGAGGTTTCCGATCGGCGTCGCGGCGAGGATGATCACCGCCACAGCATAGAAGGCGCGCTGTGGCGCGCCGATAGCATGACCCGCGTGACCCATCCCGATGCGTTCGATGAGGCGCTCGACGTCGACCCGGACGAGGTCGACGTCGAGCCGCGGGGCATCCGGCTCGACGCGTGGTGGCAGCGGATCAAGTACACCCCGGGCTGGCGCTGGGGGTGGAACTGGGGCGCGCCGCTCGCGGTCACCGCCCTCGCCGCGATCCTGAGGCTGTGGGACCTCGGATTCCCGCACCAGCTCGTCTTCGACGAGACCTACTACGTCAAGGATTCCTGGTCGACGATCCACCTCGGTTACGAGGGCACCTGGGGCTCGACCCCCAACCCCGGCTTCGAGTCGGGCAGCTCGAGCGGGGTCAACGCCTACACGAGCAGTCCGGAGTTCGTCGCCCACCCCCCGCTCGGCAAGTGGATCATCGGCGCAGGCGAGGCGCTCTTCGGCGTGCAGACCGCCTTCGGCTGGCGCATCGCGACGGCCGTCGTCGGCATCCTCGCGGTCGTCCTGGCGATGTGGGTCATCAAGCGCCTCTTCGGATCGCAGCTCATCGCCCTCATCGGCGGTTTCCTCTTCGCGATCGAGGGCAACGCGATCGTGCTCAGCCGGGTGGCCCTGCTCGACAACACCGTGATGTTCCTCGCCTTCGCCGGGGTGGCGTGCGTGCTGCTCGACCGCGAATGGCACCGGCGAAGGCTCGAGCGGTGGATCGCCGACCGCATGGTCGCGGGCCGCACCCTCGGCTCCGGTCCCGCGATGTGGTGGCGCCCCTGGCTCATCGCGGCCGGCGCCCTCTTCGGCTTCGACGCGGCGACGAAATGGTCCGGCTTCTACTTCCTCGGCGTCTTCGCCTGCTACGTCCTGCTCACCGACGTGCTCGCCCGGCGCCGTGCGAAGCTGCCCGACTGGCAGGGGTCGATCGTCAAGCAGGGCGCCATCGACTTCGTGCTCACGGTGCCGGTCGCGCTCGCCGCCTACCTCGCCTCGTACAGCGGGTGGCTCCTCACCAAGGGCGGCTGGGACCGCTCCTGGGTCGAGCAGGACCCGACCCGCGCCTGGGGCGGCGCCCTCGGCTGGGTACCGCGCTGGTTCCAGGATCTCTGGCACTACCAGACCGAGATGTACGGCTTCGACATCAACCTGCACACGCCCCACGCGTACATGTCGCAGCCCATCTCGTGGCCGATCATGCTGCGGCCGACGTCGATGTACTGGATGGACTACCACGACGGCACGATCGGCGCGATCAACGACCTCGCCAACCCTCTCATCTGGTGGGGTGGCACCGCGGCCGTCGCCTACCTCATCTACCGGGCGGTGCGCTTCCGGGAGTGGCAGTCGGGATTCATCCTCGCCGGCTACGGCGCAGGATGGCTGCCCTGGGTGCTCTTCTACTCGCAGCGCACCATCTTCACGTTCTACTCGATCGCCTTCGAGCCGTACCTGATCCTCGCGATCGCCGCGGCCGTCCGGCAGGCGCTCGGCTCGCCGGATGACCCCAGGCGACGGCGCAGCACCGGGTTCTGGTGGGTCGGCGTGCTCGTCGTCCTCGCGATCGCGCTCACGGTCTTCTTCTGGCCCATCTGGACCGGCGAGCGCATCAACTACTTCTACTGGCTCGCCCACATGTGGTTCCCGAGCTGGATCTAGGCCGGCCTGGGCCCGGTCGACCCTGGTGCGGCGGCGGGAAGCATCGAGAACGACCAGCCGGATCCGGCGAGCGCGACGCCCCAGCCGCCGCCCGGCTGCCAGCCCACGACGAATCCGGTCGCGAAGGCGATGAGCGTCGCGATGGGGCAGCGCAGCGTGTCGGAGAGCAGTGCGCCGGGAGTGGTGGGATCCGTGCGGGCGGCGTGGGCCGCCTGAGTCGGACGTGTCAACCTGAATTGCGTGGCCCCCGCAGCCCGTCGACCGGCGCAGATTTCCACCTTCCGAGTGCGCACAGTGCACGATTTGCGCACGCGCGGTCCAACGAGGATCCCCCCGCAGTTAATGTGGTGTCCGTGGCCCACCCCCTCTTCGAGTCCCTGCCCGACTCGCCCCTCGTCACATCCGACTGGCTCGCCGCCCACCGCGGCTCCGACAACCTCGTCGTGCTCGATGCGACGGTGCTCGTCGTGCCCGGTTTCAACGGCCAGAGCGCGTATCTCAGCGGCGACGAGCAGTACCTCGTCACCGGGCACATTCCCGGCGCCGTCTTCGCCGACGTCATGGAGGTCTTCAGCGACCCCGAGGGCGAGTACCCGTTCACCCGGCCGTCGCGCGGCCAGTTCGAGCACGCGGCTCGCACCGTCGGCGTCGACTCGGACAGCGCTGTCGTCGTCTACGACAACGCCGTCGGCCAGTGGGCGTCGCGGCTGTGGTGGCTGTTCCGCGCCTTCGGCTACGACGATGTGCGCGTTCTCGACGGCGGCCTCAAGAAGTGGGTCGCCGAGGGCCGCGCCGTCGACACCGGCCGTGTCGCGCCGCGGCACGCCGGCCAGTTCTACGCGGAAGCCGACGACGGCGTCTGGGCGGACAAGGCCTTCGTCCAGGGCGTGCTCGAGGGCGAGCACCCGGCGACGCTGATCTGCGGCATGTCGCCGAAGGAGTTCGCCGGCGAGGCAGGCAGCCGGCCCCGCCTCGGCCACATCCCGGGCAGCCGGAGCGTACCCGCCGCGCGCCTCGTCGACCCCGAGACGAATGCGTACCTCTCCCCCGAGCGGCTGTGCGAGGTGTTCGGGCCCGAGGTGGTGGAATCCGGCGAACCCATCGTCGCCTACTGCGCCGGCGGCATCGCCGCGACGAGCGACGCGCTCGCACTGGCGCTGCTGGGCCGCACCGACGTGCGCGTCTACGACGGCAGCCTCAACGAGTGGGCGTCCGACCCGGCGCTGCCCCTCGTCTGACTTACCGCCCCTGTTACGTTCCCGACAGATACCAGACCGCCTGTCCGGCCGGGCGGGTTCGTATCTGGCGGCAACGCAAAGCCGGAGCGCTACGCGAAGAACGCGGTGAGCGCGGCCGCGAGGTACGCGGGGTCGGCGACGTGGCAGAGCTCGCGGGCCGAGTGCATCGACAGCAGCGGGATGCCGACGTCGACCGTCCGGATGCCGAGCCGGGCCGCCGTGAGCGGGCCGATCGTCGTTCCGCACGGCACCGCGTTGTTCGACACGAACTCCTGGTAGGGGATTCCCGCCCGCTCGGCCGCGTCCGCCCACAGCGCCGCTCCCAGGGCGTCGGTCGCGTAGCGCTGGTTCGCGTTGATCTTGAGCAGGGGGCCTGCGCCCACGACCGGACGGTTGACGGGATCGTGCTTCTCGGGATAGTTGGGGTGGACGGCGTGCCCGGCATCCGCCGAGACCACCCAGGATTCCGCGAACGCGCGCAGCCGGTCCTCGGCCGACGCGCCGAGGCCCGCGCCGATGCGCATGAGCACATCGTCGAGGAAGGAGCCGAGGGCGCCGGAGCGCGACTCGGAGCCGAGCTCCTCGTGATCGAAGGCGGCAAGCATCGGGATCGCGGCGGAATCCGCGGAGAGCAGGGCTGTCAACCCGGCGTGCACTGAGACGAGGTTGTCCAGGCGGGGACTCGCGAACAGCTCGCCCCGGTGCCCGAACCGGCGCGGCGGCTGGGTGTCGCAGGCGAGCAGGTCGTAGCCGACGATGTCACGGGTGGCGACCCCGGCCGCCTCGGCGAGCACGTCGACGATGTCGGCGACCCCGAGCGCGTCGCCGACCACGCCGAAGACCGGCTGGGTGTGACGTTGCTTGTCGAGCACGAGAGCGTCGTTCGCGGTGCGGTCGAGGTGGATGGCAAGCTGCGGGATCCGCAAGAACGGCCCGGTACGCACGAGATGCACGGCGCCATCGCGGGTTGCCACGCGCCCGGCGAGCTCGAGCTCGCGGTCGAGCCACGAGCTCAGCAGCGGCCCGCCATACACCTCGACGCCCGCCTGCAGCCAGCCGAGGCTCGCCGTCGTCGGCGCGGGCTTGAGCGCGAACCCTGGCGAGTCGGTGTGCGCGCCGACGATGCGGAACGGCGTCGTCGCTCCGGCGCCGTCCGGCACGACCCAGGCGATGACGGCGCCGTCGCGCACGACGACGTATCGGCCGGGAGCGGCGGGCCAGGCATCCGCCTCCCCGAGGGGCGCGAACCCCGCGGCCTGCAGCCGCGCCGCCACCTCGGCGGCGGCGTGATACGACGACGGGGACGCCGAGACGAAGTCGGCGAGGTCGGCGATATGGGCGTCGATGCTCGCGGCGGAGACGGTCATGACTTCATTCTCGGGCCACACTGGGCCCATGAAGTCATACCCGGAGTACTGGCTCGAGGACCCTGTCGACCTGCTGCGTGTGACCGAGGGCTTCCGCCTCGCCGACACCCCCACGGACGCCGCACCCGGCTTCGACTCGAGCCACAACCACGCCGACGACGCTCTCGCAGCGGGCGCGGCGATCCTCGACGACCTGCAGGAGCGCCTCTACGCGCGCAGCCGCGTCGGCGACGAGCGGCGGGTGCTGCTCGTGCTGCAGGCCATGGACACGGCGGGCAAGGGCGGCATCATCCGCCATGTGGTGGGCTCGGTCGACCCGCAGGGCGTCCACCTCGCCGCCTTCAAAAGGCCAACTCCCGAGGAGGCCGCCCACGATTTCCTCTGGCGCGTCGAGAGGCACGTTCCCGAGGCGGGACTCATCGGCGTCTTCGACCGCTCGCACTACGAGGACGTCCTCATCCAGCGCGTGCGGCAGCTCGCCGCGCCGGACGAGATCGAGCGGCGCTACGGCGCCATCAACGAGTTCGAGGCGACGCTCGCGGAATCCGGCACCACGATCGTCAAGGTGATGCTGCACCTCTCGCCCGCGGAGCAGAAGCGTCGCCTCGCCGAACGACTCGCCCGGGTCGACAAGCACTGGAAGTACAACCCGGGCGATGTCGACGAGCGCGAGCTCTGGCCGCAGTACATGGAGGCCTACCAGATCGTCTTCGACCGCTGCACGACGGCCGCTGCGCCCTGGTACGTCGTCCCCGCCGACCGGAAGTGGTACGCGCGCCTCGTGGTGCAGCACCTCCTGATCGACGCGCTCACGAGCCTGGACCTGCAGTGGCCTCCCGCAGCGTTCGACGTCGAGGCCGAGAAGGCTCGCCTGGCGTCGTCTCTGTGACGACGCCCGCCACCTTCGCCGCGCACCCCATCACCGCCGCCGACGGCCGCCGCACGGTGGTCGACGAGTACACCCCGGACTTCCCGCTCGAGACCGACTCGGCGGTGCTGTTCCTGCCCGCGCTCGGGGTGCCGATCGGCTACTACCGGCCGCTGTTCGAGCAGTGGGCGGCGCGCGGGCGGCGGGTGTTCGGGCTCGAGATCCGCGGCCAGGAGCGCTCGTCGGCCTCCGACGTGAGGCGCAATGACTTCGGCTACGCGACGATCCTCGAGCAGGACCTTCCCGCAGCGCTCGAGCAGACGCCGCTCGGGTCCATTCCCCGCCTCATTGTCGTCGGGCACAGCCTCGGCGGCCAGCTCGCGCTCGCGGCCGCGGGCAGCGGAATCCTGCATCCCGACCGCATCGTCATGATCGCGAGCGGCTCGACGACCTATCGCGCGGCGAGCACGCCGCTGCGACGCGTGGCGCGCCGCATGGTCACACCGACGTTCCTGGCCATCACCGCGGTGGTCGGGCACTTCCCGGGCGACCGGATCGGCTTCGGCGGCCGCCAGCCGAAGACGATGATGGCCGACTGGCATCGCGAGGGCTGGTATGGCGCTTACCGCTTCGCGGGCACCGACGTCGACTACGAGGAGGCGCTCGGCCACGTCGACGTGCCGATCCTCGCCGTGACGTTCGCGCGCGACCCGTTCGTGCCGCACGCCTCGGCCGACCTGCTGCTCGCGCGCGTCTCGCCAGCCAGGCCCGACCGGGTGCGCCTCACCGTCGCCGACAACGGCGGGATTCCGCTCGACCACGTCCGGTGGGTGCGGCAGAATCCGGCGCTCGTCCTCGACGTGGTCGAGGGGTGGCTCCGGGCACGGCCGCCGAGTTAATCGCTTCGTAACGCTCGACGTCAGTCGCCGAAACAGCGTGTTCTTACTGTATACATCGCTGCATACAGTCTCGGATGCAGCCCTGGAACAGTGCACGCATGATCGGACTCCCCTATGCCAGATCAGCACCACCGCACCACTACTGGATCGCCCCCGACGCCCACCCTCGAGGTGCGCGAGCTCGTCAAGACCTTCGGGACGGTCCGCGCCAACGATGGCATCTCGTTCACGATCATGCCCGGCGAGGTCCACGCCCTGCTCGGCGAGAACGGCGCCGGCAAGAGCACCCTGGTCAAGTCGCTGTACGGGGTGCATCAGCCGGACTCGGGACAGATCCTCCGAAACGGCGAGCCCGTCACGATCCACTCGCCGGCGACCGCCCGCGAGCTCGGAATCGGAATGGTGTTCCAGGACATGCGCCTCATTCCGGCGCTGACCGTGTGGGAGAACGTCGCACTCCACCTCAGCGACACGCCGTTCGCGCTCAGACCCCGCGCCCTGCGGGCGCGGATCACCGAGACATCCGAGCGCTACGGCCTCGCCACGCATCCGGGCCGCAAGGTCGAGCACCTCTCCATCGGCGAATGGCAGCGCGTCGAACTGGTCAAGGTCCTGCTCGGCGGGCTTGACATGCTCATCCTCGACGAGCCGACCAGCGTGCTCACCCCGCAGGAGGTCAGCGGCCTCTTCGACATGGTCGCCCGGCTGAAGTCCGAGGGCGTCGCCATCGTCATCATCACCCACAAGCTGCGCGAGGTACGTCAGATCGCCGACAAGGTGACCGTCCTGCGCGGCGGCCGCACCATCCTCAGCGACGCACCGCCTGCCACCCTCTCCGACGACGAGCTCATCACCGCGATGGTCGGCGAACCGGTGGCGATCCTCGAGAAGCGTTCCACATCCGCGGAGCACGCGACCGCCGAGCCCATCATCGGCCTGAGCGGGGTCAGCGTGCGCCGCGTCGACGGCGACTGGGGACTTCGCGAGGTCAGCCTCGAGGTCCTCCCCGGTCAGATCCTCGGCGTCGCGGGCGTGGCCGGCAGCGGTCAGGACGAGCTGAGCGAGACCCTGCTCGGACTTCGCCAGCCGCACTCCGGCACCGTCATGCTCGACGGCGCCATCGTCGAGCTGCCTGCCGTCGCGCGCATGCGCAAAGCGGGCGTCATCGCGGTCGCTCCCGATCCGATCCGTCAGTTCGTCGTGCCCGGCATGTCCGCAGCCCAGCACGCCGCGCTGTGGAACGCGGCTGGGAGCTACTCGTTCGACACCCGGAAGGCGGATGCCGACCTCGCCCGCCGTGATGCGGCCGGGCAACTGCGGGTCGTCGCAGGGTCTCGGCGCATGGATCGCCTCTCCGGCGGCAACGTGCAGCGCGCCCTGCTCACCCTCGCGCTCACGAGCCCCTGCCGGGTGCTCGTCGCCTCGTATCCCACACGCGGCCTCGACATCCTGACGACGGAGCGCACGCGGACGCTGCTCAAGGAACTCTGCGAAGCCGGCAGCGCCGTCGTCCTCATCTCGGAGGACCTTGACGAGCTGCTCACGCTCAGCGACCGGATCGCGGTGCTCGCGGGCGGACGCCTCACCGGCATCGTCCCCGCCGCCGCCGCCGATCGGCGCAGCATCGGCGAGCTCATGACCGGCAAGGAGGCCGCAGCATGACCGTGCGGAACGACGAGGCCCTTGCCGTCGCGCCGCCGCGTGCCATCGCCGCGCTGCTCGGATTCGCCGCGCGCATCCCGTGGAAGCGGATCGGGATCGTCGTCGGCGCCTATGCAGCCTGCTTCGTCGCCTTCGCCGCGTTCAGCGCGTGGCAGGGCGGCAATCCGCTGACCTTGGTGCAGACGATGCTGAATTCCTCGATGCTCAACGGCGACGCGCTGGTTCAGACGCTGCTGCGCGCCGTTCCGATCGGGTTCGCGGCTCTCGCGGCCGCGATTCCAGCGCGTGCCGGACTCGTCAACGTCGGCGGAGAGGGACAGCTCATCCTCGGCGCGGTCGCCGCGACCGGCACGGGCCTCGCCCTCGGATCGCAGGTGCCGGGCCCCCTCGCCCTCGTGGCGACCGCCGCGGCCGGGGCGATCGCCGGGGCGGTCTGGGCGGGCATCAGCGCGGCGGCGCGAGTCTGGCTCGGTACGTCCGAGTCCGTCACGAGTCTTCTCATGAACTTCGTCGCGAACGACATCATGCTGTTCCTCATCTACCAGCCGTGGAAGGATCCGGCCGGATCAGGCCAGCCGCAGAGCAGGCCGCTGCCCGGCTCGGTGCGACTAGGAACGCTCTTCGGCGGACAGCTCAACATCGCGGTCTTCGTCCTCTTCGCCGTCGCCATCGGGATGTGGCTCGTCATTCGGCGCACCGGTTGGGGATTCGCGCTGCGAGTCGTCGGCGGGAATCCTGAGGCTGCGCGGCGCAACGGGCTGCCGATCAAGAGCCTCCTGCTGTCGTCGATGCTCGCGGGCGGCGCACTCGCCGGCCTCGGCGGCGCCCTCAACCTCATGGGCGTCGAAGGCCAGCTGCAGCCCGGGGTCACGACGACCTTCGGCTACATCGGATTCCTCGCCTGCTTCTTGGGCCGCAACGACCCGATCAAGGCGACGCTTGCAGCCCTGCTCTTCAGCGCGATCGCGCTGAGCGGCAACGGACTCCAGCTCGTCGAGGGCCTCGACGGCTCCATCGTCAACGTCCTGCTCGGAGCCATCGTGCTCACCATGCTCGCGATCGGCCGCAAGAACGGAGAGCGGATATGAACATCGTCGGCGAGGTTCTCACCACCGCCATCCCCGGAAGCGTCGCACTGCTCTACCCCTCGCTCGGCGAGCTGATCTCCGAGCGCTCGGGCGTCACGAACCTCGGCACCGAAGGCGCGATGCTCGCCGGCGCCCTCAGCGGCGTCGCCGTCACCATCGCCACCGGCAACCCGTGGCTCGGCGTGCTCGCCAGCCTCGTCGCCGGCGCCGCCTGCGGTGCGCTCCACGCCGGGGCCGTCGTGTGGCGCAGGGCCAACCAGCTCGCCAGCGGCCTTGTGGTGTGGTTCCTCGCTCTCGGTGTCACCTCGGTGCTCGGGTCCCCGCTCAACGGCCAGGTCATCGACCCGTTGCCCGCGGTGCGCATCCCCGGACTCGCCGACATTCCGGGTGTGGGGCCGGCCCTCTTCGATCAGAACCCCCTCGTGTACCTGGCCTATGTCGCCGTGCCCGCCCTGTGGTTCTTCATCACCTACACACGCCCCGGACTCACCTTGCGGGCCACCGGCGAGCGGCCCGCCGTGGTCTTCGCCAGTGGCAGCCATCCCTCGGTCATCCGCTTCGCCGCGGTCACCGTCGGCTCGGCGCTCGCCGGGCTCGGCGGGGCGCAGCTCTCGATCGGGATCGTCGGCAACTGGTCGGACGACATGACCAACGGATACGGCTTCGTCGCCGTGGCGGTCGTCATCTTCGCGCGCTGGAGCCCGATCGGCGTGCTCATCGGCTCCTACCTGTTCGGCGCAGCGCTCGCGGTGTCCTCTGTGGTGCAGGCCAACGGGATCGCAGTGAACCAGTACCTCCTCGATGCGCTGCCGTACGCGATCACGATCGTCGTACTCGTCATCGTGAGCGGCTTCGGGCGCAGCAATGCCCCCGAGTCTCAGCGCGACGCGCTGAGCGAAACCCAATAATGCGGCGGCCGCCCGGCCGCCGCACACAGCACCAGAAAAGAGGAGCAATGCACAAACGCACCCGCGCCGCCATCGCCATGATGACGGCGGCCGCAACGCTCGCGCTCGCGGCATGCAGTTCGTCGACCCCCGGGGGCGGCAGCAGCAGCAGCCCGGCCACGGCGGCCGGCAGCACGACGACTGTCGGCTTCATCATGGTCGGCTCGACCGATGACGCCGGCTACAACGAAGCCGTTTCAGATGGTGCCAAGGCTGTTGAGAAGGACCTTGGCACCAGCGTCAAAGTCATCACTGCAGACCAGATTCCCGAGAACGATTCCGTAACCCAGACGATGCAAGCAATGGTGAGCCAAGGCGCAAAGATCATCTTCGCCACCAGCTACGGATATTTCAAGTACGCCCTCGCCTTCGCCAAGGCGCACCCCGACGTCACCGTTCTGCATCAGGGCGGATTCCTCGACGGCACGTTCCCGGCGAACTTCGGAACCTACTGGGGCCAGGCCTATGACCCCGTCGGTCTCGGGGGGATGGCCGCCGGTGGCGTGACGCAGACGAACAAGCTCGGCTTCATCTACGCGTTCCCCATCGCGCAGACCATCGCTAACATCGACGCGTTCGAGCTCGGCGCCCAGAAGCTGAACCCTGCCGCGCAGACCTACGTCGTCAACACCTCGAGCTGGTGCGATCCGCTCAAGCAGAAGCAGGCGGTCACCGCCCTGCTCGACCAGGGTGTCGACGTGTTCAGCCAGCACCAGGACTGCCAGTCCACCGTGATCCAGGCGGTCAAGTCGGCCGGCAAGAAGATCGTCGGCTACCACTACGACGCCGCGGCGCTCTACCCCGACGGCTGGCTGACCGGCTCTGCATGGAACTGGGCGCCGATCTACGAGAAGATCATCGGCGCAGTCCAGGCCGGTACCTTCACCGGCGGCATCTACAACGCGAACTGGACCGGATCATTCGCCACCGGCGACAACCCGCTTGAGCTCGCATCCTTCGGAACCTCGGTGTCGGCGGACCTTCAGGCCAAGATCAAGGCCGAGCAGGCGGCGCTGACAAAGGCCGGCAGCTCGATCTTCACCGGTCCGATCTACTGCCAGGACGGCACCGTGCTCGTCGCAGCAGGCAAGGTGGCGACATACGCCGACACGAACTCGTTCTCGTGCCTCGTCAAGGGCGTGGTCGGAACGCTGCCGTCGAACTAGCCGCATGAGAACCGGGAGCCAGGACATGACCAGCATCAACGCGCGCCGCGCCTCGCCGCGCACTCGTGCCACGCCCGGCACGGTGGCGGAGACGATACCGTACGCGTGGCCGTGGGACGGCGTCGTCGATCTCGACGCCCTCGCGGTGCTGACTGTCCGGGCTCCCGGTCCTCTGCCGGACGGCCCCTGGCGCACGCATCTCGATGCGCTCGTCGAGGCGGCGCATCGCAACGGAGTGCGGGTCATCGAAGTGATCACGCATCCGCCGGGCGCCGACCCCGTCGGCGACTCAGGCCTGCCCGCGGACGGCGACCTCGTCGTGCGCGCGCAGGGCTGGAGCGGATTCTTCGGAAGCCCGCTCGATGCGACCCTGAACCGATTGGCTCTGACGCATCTTGTCCTAGCCGGCCACTGGCTCGAGATCGGGGTGCACTCCACGATGCGCGCCGCCAACGACCGCGGCTACGAATGCCTGCTCGCCGCAGACGCCTGCGCCTCCTTCGACCCCCTGCTCAGACCGAGCGCGCTCTCGTCGATCGAGATGTCAGGCGGCATCTTCGGCGCCGTCGGAGCGTCGCCGGCCATCATCGACGCCCTCAACGGCACCACCGCGCCCGCACCGACAACCGGAGACTGACATGACCGACACTGCATCCACCGCGACCTCCTACGGCCCTGTCGAAGCGAAGCCGTACCGCTGGCCGTACGACGGCGCGATCGACCCCGCGAAGACGGCCCTCATCAACATCGACTGGCAGGTCGACTTCTGCGGACCAGGCGGCTACGTCGACGCGATGGGCTACGACCTCTCGCTGACCCGGGCCGGGCTCGCGCCGACCGCGGTCGTTTTGGATGCCGCCCGCAAAGCCGGCCTGATGATCATCCACACCCGCGAGGGCCATCGCCCCGACCTCTCGGACCTGCCGCCGAACAAGCGGTGGCGATCGGCTCAGATCGGAGCCGAGATCGGGTCCGTCGGCCCGTGCGGCCGCATCCTCACCCGCGGCGAACCGGGCTGGGAGATCGTCGACGAGGTCAGGCCGATCGACGGCGAATACATCATCGACAAGCCGGGCAAGGGGGCGTTCTACGCGACCGACCTCGATCTGCTGCTGCGCAATCACGGCATCACGCACATCATCCTCACGGGCATCACGACCGACGTGTGCGTTCACACCACGATGCGCGACGCCAACGATCGCGGCTACGAATGCCTACTGCTGACCGACTGCACCGGGGCCACCGACTACGGCAACTACGAGGCTGCCCTCAAGATGGTCACGATGCAGGGCGGCGTCTTCGGTGCCATCGCGCACTCCTCCGCGCTACTGGCGTCGCTCGGGCGATGACGATCGTCCTCATTCACGGTGCCGCGACTGCTGCGACGGTCTGGCGGTCCTTGCTCGATGAGCTCGGCGATCTCGACGAAGCCGTGATCGCGCCGCAACGCGAATACAGCGGCGACTGGGAACGCGAGCTCGACGCACTGGAACCGCTCTGCTCGGAAGCCCTGGTCGTCGGCGTGAGCGGCGGAGCCACCCTCGGCCTGGCGCTCGCCCTGCGCGGCGTTCCGCTGCGCGCGGCGGTACTGCACGAACCGGCTGCGGGTTCCCTCGCGCCCCATCTGCTCGACGATGTCGCGGCAGCATGGCGGCAGAACGGCGTCCTCGGATTCGGCCATGCGTTGTACGGGTCGTCGTGGGGCCGCGAGCTCGCGCCGGCCGAGGATGACACCGTGGCCAGAGATTTCAGCATGTTCCGGGCTTTCGAGCCGCTCCGGCCGCGGCACCCCCTCTCGCAGCTCGTCATCACGGTCGGCGAGCTGTCGCCGCCAGTCCGGCACGAGTCGGTGGCTGCACTCGCAGAATTGACCGGGGCCCGCACGGCGACCGTCCCCGGCGGGCGCCACGCCGTGCACCTCGACAACGTGACGGCATTCGCCGCGGTCATCCGTGCGAATGCCGCGATGGTGAAACAGAAGGGCTAGACATGCAACACCCCGAGCAATCCTCACGGGTCAACGACGACACGGCGAAGAAAGCAAGGTCTCGCGGAGACCTCGTCTATGTGCGGCTGCGCAGCCTGCTCATGGACGGCTCTTTCGCGCCCACGGATCGCCTGACTGAGGAGGCACTCGCGGAGCAGTTCGAGGTCTCGCGAACGCCGGTGCGGGAGGCGCTCGCCCGGCTCCAGACCGACGGGCTGGTCGAACGCCGCGACGGAAGCCTCTACCTCTACATTCCGAGCTTCGACACCCTTTCCGAGCTGTACGAGGTCAGGATCACGCTCGAACTGCACGGCATCCTGCGCGTGATCGACGACCGCAGCCTGAGCCACGACCGCGAGCTGCTCGGAGCCGAACTGCAGCGCTGGCAGACACTGCGCGAACAGCCGCCGGCGCCAGACGCTGGATTCGTCAACATGGACGAAGGATTCCACGTCGCGCTCCTCCGCTCCTCCGGCAACGCCGCCCTCGTCGACACCCTTCAGGCGGTGAACCGGCGCATCAGGCCGGTGCGCATGTACGACTACCTCACCGAAGACCGCCTCGAGGCGACCGTCACCGAGCACATCGGCATCGCCGAGCTCGTTCTCGACGGCGACCTGCGCGCCGCGGAGAAGGCACTCCGTGTGCACATCGACGAATCGCGCCAGGTCGTGATGGAGCGCGCCGCGAACGCTCTGCCGATCGGTCTGGGGCACGCGCTGCGGAGTCGCGGATGAGCGCGTCCTCCCGAGAGCGGGTGCTCGCCGCGTACCGGTCGATCGACGAACTCGACCGACCGGAGATCTGGATTCATCTCCGCCCGCTCGTCGAGGCGTTGGCCGCCGCCGCCGACATCGACCGCCGTGTCGAGACCGGGGAGTCATTGCCGCTGGCGGGAACGGTCTTCGCCGTGAAGGACAACATCGACGTCGCCGGAATGCCCACGACGGCAGCATGCGCCCCGTTCTCCCACCTGCCCACGGTTTCGTCACCGAGCGTCGCTCGTCTACTCGACGCCGGAGCGGTCGTGCTCGGGAAAACGAACCTCGATCAGTTCGCGACCGGGCTCGTCGGAACGCGCAGCCCGTTCGGAGCCGTCCGCAGCGCACTGCTGCCCGATCGGGTCTCGGGAGGATCGTCATCGGGCTCGGCCGTCGCCGTCGCACTCGGCATCGCCGACTTCGCGCTCGGCACCGACACCGCAGGGTCGGGGCGCGTGCCTGCGTCATTCAACGGCATCGTCGGGATCAAGCCGACCATTGGCCTCGTGCCGACGGAGGGAGTCACCCCTGCCTGTCGCTCCTACGACTGCGTGACCGTATTCGCGCGCTCCCTCGCCGCCGCCCAGCTGCCGTTGCACCTCATCACCGGGCCGTCCCCGACCGATCATCGTTCGCGGACCTGGCCCGCGCAGACCAAGCTGGCCGCACCACCTCATCCCGTGGTGGCGATACCCCGCGATGACGATCTCACCCCGCTCAGCGCGGCCGCCCGGCGCGCCTTCGCCAACGTCGCCGCGGCGCTCGAGGCCGCCGGTGCCGAACTCGTGACGATCGACATCACGCCCTTCCTCGATTCGGCTCGGCTGCTCTACGACGGCGCCCTGGTCGCCGAACGCTACGAGGCATTCGGCGCGTTCCTCGAGGCGAACCCGGATGCCGCTGATCCGAGCGTGCTCTCGATCATCCGCCGAGCCCGCGACGTGCGCGGTGCCGACGTCGTGCGCGATCAGAACAGCGTGCTGGAGTTTCGCCTCCGTGCCGAGCGGACGCTCTCCGGCGCGGACGCGCTGCTTCTGCCGACGACCACGCATCACCCCACATTCGACGAGGTGGCGGCCGACCCGATCGGAGTGAACAGCCGGCTGGGCACGTACAGCAACTTCGTCAACCTGCTCGACATGTGCGCGGTGAGCGTTCCCGCCGGCGAAGCCGACGGCGGCCCGTTCGGCGTCACCGTCATCGCGCGCTCGTTCCAGGATCAGATCGCCCTCGACATCGCCGCACTGGTCGTCGGCGAGACCGCCCTCGACGCCTACCCGGCAATCGGCATTCCGGTCGTCGTCTTCGGCGCGCATATGCGGGGTATGCCGCTGAACGCGCAACTCGTCGAGATCGGAGCACGCTTCGTTCGCGAGGTGACAACAGCCCCGCGCTACCGCATGTACGCGCTGCCCGGGATTCCGGCGCGGCCGGGGGTTATCGCGGCGGCCGACGGCCAGCAGGGGGTCGGCATCGGCGGCGAGGAGTGGCTGCTCCCGCCGGCCGGTATGGGCGTCTTCATCACAATGATCCCGCGTCCGATGACGCTCGGGCCCGTCGAATTGAGCGATGGCCGCACGGTCACCGGGTTCGGGTGCTCGGAACCCCGGGGCGCCGACGTCAGCGAGTTCGGAGACTGGCGCAGCTATCTGGCCGACGCGGGCTGACGGGCTCGGTCCTCAGCTCGACGCCTTCGCGTTCGACTCGTAACTCGTGTTCGTCGACTCGAAGAAGTTGACGAGCTCGAGGGTGTCGTTCGCCGTCGCCATCCACTTCGCCGGGTTCGTCACCTTGTACTCGGGGTCGAAGCCGAGCTCCTCGAGGCGGCGGTCGGCGAGGTACTTGACGTACTGGTTGATGTAGCCGGCGTTGAGGCCGAGGATGCCCCCGGGGAGCAGGTCGTTGTTGTACTGCTCCTCCATCTCGACGGCCTCCAGGATCATCTGCTTGATCTCGGCGGCGAACTCGGGCGTCTGCAGGTCGGGGTTCTCCTCCAGCACGGTGAGGATGAGGTTCATCCCGAATTTGAGGTGCAGCGACTCGTCGCGCACGATCCAGTCGACGAGCGAGCCGAAGTTGCGCAGCAGGTTCCGCTGGCGGAACGAGAGCGCCACCATGAAGCCCGAGTAGAACCAGATGCCCTCGAGGATGATGTTGTACGCGATGAGGTTGCGGACGAAGTCCTTCTTGCCCTCGGTGGTGGTGATGTCGATCTTCTCCTCCGTCATGCGGCGGATGAACTTCACCTCGAACTCCTCCTTCCGGGCCATCGACGGGATGTCGACGTGGGCGCCGTACGCCTCTTCCCGGTTGATGGGGAACGTCTCGAGGACGTACTCGAACGACATGGAGTGGTTCGCTTCCTCCCACATCTGCTTCGCGAGGTAGAGGTGCGCCTCGGGGGCGTTGACGTACGGGTAGACGCCGAAGGCGAGCGCCTTGTTGACGAGCAGTTCGTTCGGGTTGAAGTACGAGATGAGGAAGGTGACCGCGTGGCGCTCCTCGTCGGTCATCTTCTTGAAGTCGGCGATGTCCTCGCCGAGCTGGATCTCGTTGGGGAACCAGGTGTTCGCCACCGCCTGGTCGTAGAGGTCCATCGCCCACTGGTAGCGGATGGGCTTGAGCAGCAGGCCGTCCTTCACGCCGGTGCCGAGGATGGGCATAGTTCGCTCCCGTTCAGTTCGTTTCTTTACAGCATCGATCCGGGTGCGGATGCGTCAGGCGCCGAGCCCGCCGAATCCGCGGCGTGCGGTGGCGCCGGTGGGGACCGGTGCCGAAGTGCCGGGCGTCTCGGCCGCGACGGCGCCGAAGCCCTTCTTGCCCACGATCTCCTCGGCCTTGTTGACCTTGACGGTCGATTGCTCGGCCTGGTGACGCGGCTTCATGTGGAGGTAGTACGTCGTCTTGACGCCCTTCTCCCACGCGGCGGAGTAGATGTCGATCATGTCGCTGACCTCGCGGGTCTCGAGGTACATGTTGCGGCTGATCGACTGGTCGATCCACTTCTGGGCCCGTGCCGCGACCTCGATGAAGGAGTACGGCGAGAGCTGGAAGCTCGTCTTGTAGACGGCCTTGATCTCATCGGGGATCTCGGCGATGCCCTGGATGTCGCCCTGGCTGCGCAGCACCTGCTCGCGCACCTTCTCCCACAGGCCGTGCTGGCGCAGCGCATCGACGAGGTTGCGGTTGACCTCGAGGAACTTGCCGTTGGAGGTCGCACGGCTGAAGATCTGCGAGAACTGCGGGTCGAAGCCGGGCGTGGTGCCGGCGACGAGGCCGATCGACGCCGTTGGGGCGATGGCCATGAGGGTCGCGTTGCGCATGCCGCCCTTGACCTGCTCGCGCAGCGCGGCCCAGTCGAGGCGGGTCTTCCTGCTCACCGTGATCGGCACCCCGCGGTCCTTCTCGGCGAGGTCGATGGTGTCGAACGGAACCATGCCCTGCGACCAGCGCGAGCCCGCGAAGTTCGGGTAGGAGCCGCGCTCCTTGGCGAGGTCGATGGATTCCTGGATGGCGTAGTACGAGATGTGCTCGGCCACCTCATCGATGAGGTCGTAAGCGGCTTCCGACTCGTACGAGATGCCGAGGCGCTCGACGACGTCGGTGAAGCCCATCATGCCCAGCCCGATGGCGCGGTTGTTGATGTTGGCGTGGTCGGCCTCGGGCACCGACGACATGGTGATGTCGATGAGGTTGTCGAGCTGGCGCACCGCGAGGCGGGCCGAGCGCTCGATGGTTGCCCAGTTGAAGGTGCCGTCCGCCTGCAGGTGGCGCGAGAGGTTGATCGACGCGAGGTTGCACACGGCGATGTTGTCGATGTCCTGCGGGAGGCAGATCTCGGTGCAGAGGTTCGACAGGTGGATCGTGCCGGTGTTGTTGTTGATGGCGCGGAGGTTGATGGTGTCCTTCCACGTCAGCCACGGATGGCTGGTGGTCTGGAGGCTCATCAGGATGTCCTTGAACTGGGCGCGCGCCGCGATCTTTTTGAACATGTGGATGCGGCCGGCCTCCGCCTCGGCGGCGTAGAACGCGTAGCGCTCGGAGAACGCCTTGCCGTAGAGCTCGTTGAGGTCGCTCACCTCGAGCGGGTCGAAGAGATACCACGGCTCGTCGTGCTGGACGCGCTTCATGAACTCGTCGCTGATCCACACCGCGGTGTTGGCCGTGCGGGTGCGGCGGTACGGGTCGCCGGAGTTCTGGCGCAGGTCGAGGAACTCGGGGAAGTCCATGTGCCAGTTCTCCATGTAGAAGCACAGGGCGCCGAACTTCTTGCCGCCGCGGCTCACGGCGCGCAGGACCGAGTCGATGGTGTGCATGAACGGGATCGGGCCGGTCGAGACGGTGTTGTTCGAGCGGATCGGCGAGCCCTGAGCGCGCAGCTTGGTCACCGAGAGGCCGATGCCGCCGGTGCCCTTCGTGATCCACATGACATCGCGCACGCTCTTGGCGATGTGCTCGATGTCGTCGTGCATCTCCATGACGAAGCAGTTGGAGAGCTGCGGGAACTTGGTGCCCGCGTTGACGAGCGTCGAGCCCGCGGCGAGGTAGTCGAGGGCGGACATCGTCTCGTAGAACTCGATGGCGACGTCGGTGGCTCGGGCCTCGTTGAGCGAGAGGCCCATGGCGATGCGCATCCAGAAGTACTGCGGCACCTCGAGCGGTTCGCCGTTGCGGGCCTTGATGCCGTAGCGGTTGTTGAGGGTGACGAGGCCGATGTACTTCAGCAGCGAGTCGTGTGCGGGGGTGAGCGCCTCCGCGAGGCGATCGAGGTCGAACAGCGCGGGGAAGCGCGGATCGAGCAGGCCCTCGGCGACGCCGCGCTCGACGTAGGCGCGGAACTTCGAGCGGTGCAGCTGCAGCAGCTCGGCATCCGTCTCGTAGTCGCCGAGCACGCGCTTGTAGATCGTCTTGAGCAGCAGGCGGGCGGCGACGGTGTCGAACTCGGGGTCGTCCTTGACGTTCTGCAGCGCGACCTGGATGACCGCCTCGTCGAGCTGCTGGGTGGTGATGCCGTCGAAGAGCGTGAGCTCGAGCTCGCTCGCGATCTGGGTCACCCAGGTGATGTTCTCGTCGAGGCCCGCCGCCGCCTTCTCGATGGCGAGGTTGATCTTGTTCGCGTCGTACGGCTCGCGCGTTCCGTCGCGCTTGACGACTGTGATCGCCATGGTTCACTCCCCTGGTTACGGCCCTGGTCCGGCTCGCGCTGCTGCGTGGAAGATCACTATATGCCGGGGGTACGACAGCAACCTGACACAACATCTAGTGGGCGTGTCCTCCACAGTGGAGGGTCGGTCATGCACAGATCAGGGCCGGTTCTCCACACGGATTCCACATACCCGGCCGATAGGATCGACCTCTTGTGAGCGCGTACGGAGCGGTGCTGAGGGCGCCGGGGGTCGCCCGCATCATCGCGGCGCAGCTCACCGCGCGCATGCCCTGGGGGATGGTGTCGCTCGCCGTCCTGCTGCACGTCCAGCACGTCCACCACAGCTACGGCGCCGCCGGTCTCGTGCTCGCCGGCAACGGTGTTGGGCAAGCCATCTCGGGCCCGCTGCTCGGGCGCCTCATGGGCGTTCGCGGCATGCGCCCGGTGCTCATCGCGACGACGGCGGTGTGCGCGGCGATGATGCTGCTCATCGCGCTCGTCGTCATGCCCCTGCCCATGACGATGGGCGTCGCCCTCGTCATGGGGCTCTCCGGGCCGCCGGTGACGCCCGCCGTGCGCACGATCTACCCCAAGATGGTGAACTCGTCGCTGCTCACCCCGCTGTTCTCGCTCGATGCCGCGGCCCAGGAGCTCATCTGGGTGCTCGGGCCGGTGCTCATCACCTTCGTCTCGACGCAGGTCTCGACCGTGCTCGGCCTGCTCATCTGCGCGGGGTTCCTCGTCGGTGGCGGCGCGTGGTTCATCTCGCTCCCCGAACTCGGGCGCGTCCGCATCCCGCGCAGTAAGCGCCGCTTCGGCATCGTGCTCAGGAGGCCCACGATCCTCGTCGCGACGGCGACGGGATTCCTCCTCATCGGCTCCTACGCCGCCGTCGAGGCCGGCGTCATCGCGGCCTTCCCCGGCCAGGGCGTCGAGGCGGGCATCATCCTCGCGATCTCGTCGGTCGGCTCGCTCACCGCCGGCCTCGCCTTCGGCAACCTGCCCCTCGGACCGTGGGCGCTGGCCCGGCGCATGGCGGTCGTGTTCTTCGGCGTCGCCCTCGCGGCCGCCTGGCTGAACTTCTGGTGGATGGCGCTGGCGCTCGCCATCGCCGGCGCCGGCATCGCGCCCGCACTTGCGGCGATGTCGACGCAGGTCTCGTCGAGCGTGAAGTTCAGCGACACCGCCGAGGCCTACGGCTGGGTCAACACCGGGCAGCTCATCGGCGCCGGCATCGGCAGTGCGATCGCGGGCGGGCTCATCGACGGCCACGGCGCGGTGGGAGCGTTCTGGGTGTCGGCGGCGGCTGCCGGCGTGGGCATCCTGGTGCCTGCCGCCTTCGTGCGCTGGCTACCCGACATGCGCGGCAAGCACGCCGGGCCGATCCCCGACACCGAGCCGATCCCGCTCGACCTCAGCTAGCTTCCGCGCATCCCGCCGGATGCCGCTTTCGGCGGCATTCGAACGGGCATCTGACGGGGCTCGCGGCTAGGAGGCGGCTGCCCGAGACCGCACGGCGCGCAGCAGGAATCCCGCGGCGAGGATGGCGGTGCCGAGTGCGATGGACTGCCAGGGCAGCGTCAGCACGAGCGCGGCGCAGCCCAGCATCCCGAACCACGGCACCCAGCGCAGCGTGCGGCGCGCACCGCCCTGACGCAGCGCCGCGAGGTTCGCAACGAAGTAGTAGAGCAGCACCCCGAAGCTCGAAAAGCCGATGGCCCCGCGCAGGTCCGTCGTGAGGACGAGCGCGATGACGACGAGCGCAAGCGCGATCTCGGCGCGATGCGGCACCTGGCGGCGCCGCTCGACGGCGGCGAGCCAGCGCGGCAGATCGGCGTTGCGGGCCATCGCGAGCGTGGTGCGGCCGATGCCGGTGAGGAGCGAGAGCAGCGCGCCGAGCGCGGCGAGAGCGGCGCCGATCTGCACGACGGTCGCAGCCCAGTCGCGGTGGGCGATCTGCACGATCGCATCGACGAGCGGCGCCGGCGACGCCGCCGTGCGCAGCGCGCCGAACTGCCCGACCAGCACGGCGCCGACCGCGAGGTAGACGACGAGCACGATGCCGAGCGCGATCGGGATGGCCCGCGGAATCGTGCGCGCGGGATCGCGCACCTCCTCCCCCATCGTCGCGATGCGCGCATAGCCCGCGAAGGCGAAGAAAAGCAGGCCGGCCGCGGGCAGAATGCCCCACGGCCCACCCGTTGAGACGCCGACGACCAGCGCCGAGCCGCTCGTGTGGTAGGCGGGCGGCGCGACGAGCACTGCGACGAACACCACGAGTGCGGCGAGGACGAGCACGACGAGGATGCGCGCGAGCCGCGCGGTGCGCGTCACCCCGAGCAGGTTGACCGCGCAGAGCGCGGCGACGGCCGCGGCCGCGGCGGGCCGCTGCCAGGCATCCGGAACCGCATAGGCGGCGAAGGTGAACGCCATCGCCGCGCAGGACGCCGTCTTGCCGATGACGAAGCTCCACCCCGCGGCGAAGCCCCACCACGGCCCCAGCACCTCGCGGCCGTAGACGTAGGTGCCCCCGGAGGTCGGGTACACCGCCGCGAGCTGCGCCGACGCGGTGGCGTTCGCGAAGGCGACGGCCGCGGCGACGACGAGGCCTGCGAGCAACCAGGCTCCTGCCGCCTGCGCGGCTGGCGCCCACACGCTGAACACCCCCGCGCCGATCATCGACGCGAGGCCGAGGAACACGGCGTCCCCGAGCCCCAGCCGTCGCGCGAGTGCGGGCTGCGTCACACGGCGAGGCTAGTCGTCCGCTTCGACGAAATCGCCCCCTCCGCGACGAGGTGAGGGCGATTTCCTCGAAAGCAGCAGCAGTCCGATCCCGGGCGCGGCCCGGTCGGGGCCCGAGGCGTCAGCCGCGGAACGGCTTCAGCGCCTCGCCCAGCGCCACGATCTCGTTGAGCTGCGCCCGCAGCACCGTGGCCTGCTGCTCGTTGGGCTCGAACACCCCGTCGTCGGCGAGCTGCTTCTGCGGGAAGTTGATCTCGACGTTGCCCCGCGTGATGACGAGGCCCACCGCCGAGGCCGGGATGCGGAAGGTCGCCTGAGCGCGCGTGCCGCCCGAGTTGCCGCCCCAGTTGACGAATCCGACCGGCTTGCGCACCCACTCGTTGTTCAGGTAGTCGAGGGCGTTCTTGATGGGCGCCGAATAGCTGAAGTTGTACTCGGGGAAGAGGAAGAGGAAGCCGTCCGCCGCGTCGACCCGGGCGCTCCACGCCTTGGTGTGATCGTGCACGTACTGTTTGAAGCGCGGGTGGTTCGGTTCGTCGAGCAGCGGCAGGCCGATCTCGGCGAGGTCGGCGAAGTCGACCTCGAAGCGATCGTCCTCCTCGGCGGCCTGCTTCACCCACTGCGCGATCGGAAGGCCGACGCGGCCCTCGCGGGTGCTGCCGAGGACGATGAGGAGCTTGGTCACAGGGGGGATCTCTCTTCTGTTGTGTCTTCCGGCCGTCACCAACGGTCGTGAACGGCGGCGCGGAAATACCAGCCATAGATGTCAACCACCCGGGCACTGAATTCTTCCCCGAGCTCGGGTACCGAGGCCGCCGCCGCGTTCGCGAGCACCTGGTCGACGTTGCGGGCGCCGGGGATGACGCTCGAGACGCCCGGGCGCTGCGCGACCCACGCGAGCGCGGCCTTCGCCGGCTGCAGCAGGTCGCGATTGTCGATGCCCCACTCGCGGCGCAGGTCGGCGACAGCGCCCGCGAACTCGTGCGCCGCCCGGACGCCCTGCTCGAAGTCGACGCCGGAGAACGTCTCGCCGACATCGAACGCCTCGCCATGGCGGTTGTAGCTGCGGTGATCGGTGGGGGCGAACGTCGTCGTCTCGGTGTAGCGGCCGGAGAGCAGGCCCGATGCGAGCGGCACCCGTGCGATGATGCCGACGCCCGCCTCGCGCGCGGTCGGCAGCACGGCGTCGAGGGGCTTCAACCGGAACGCGTTGAGGATGATCTGCACGGTGGCCACGCCCGGCCGGGCGATCGCGGCGAGGGCCTCGGCGGCGGTCTCGACGCTGACGCCGTAGTGCGCGATGACCTGCTCGTCGACGAGCTGGTCGAGGGCGTCGAAGACGGCATCCGTCTGGTACACCGGCGCGGGCGGACAGTGCAGCTGGACGAGGTCGATGGTGTCGACGCGCAGATTCGCCCGCGACCGGTCGAGCCAGGCGCGGAAGTTGGCGAGCGTGTAGTTCTCGGGAACCTGCGGGGCGCGGCGACCCATTTTGGTCGCGACCGTGATGCCGGAATCCGGGTTCGCGGCGAGGAAGCGGCCGATGATGCTCTCGCTGCGGCCGTCGCCGTACACGTCGGCGGTGTCGAAGAACGTGATCCCGGCCCCGGCGGCCGCCTCGAGCACGGCGAGCGCGTCGGATTCCGTCACAGAGCCCCAGTCGGTGCCGAGCTGCCAGGTGCCGAGGCCGATGACCGAAACGCTGCGGCCGGTGCGACCAAGGGTTCGGGATTGCACACCTCGAGCCTAGGCTCGTCTCCGTGACCGATTCGATTCCCGGCGTCGCGATCCTCACCGATGAGTTGCTCGCGCGCATCCGCTCCCGTGCCGCGGGCTACGACGCCGCCAACGCGTTCTTCACCGAGGATTTCGACGAGCTCGTCGCGGTCGGCTACCTCAAGGCGTTCGTCCCCGGGACCCACGGCGGGCTCGGTCTCAGCGTCGCCCAGGTGGCCCGCGAGCAGCAGCGCCTCGCGGGTGCGGCCCCCGCGACGGCGCTCGCGGTCAACATGCACCTGGTGTGGACCGGCGTCGCCAAGGTGCTCCACGACCGCGGCGACCCGAGCCTCGACTTCGTGCTGCGCGAGGCCGGTGAGGGCGAGGTGTTCGGCTTCGGGGTAAGCGAGGCGGGCAACGACCTCGTGCTCTTCGGCTCGACGACGGATGCCGCGCCGCAGCCCGACGGCGGCTACCGCTTCACCGGCACCAAGGTCTTCACCTCGCTCTCCCCGGCGTGGACGAAGCTCGGCACCATGGGCCTGGACGCGACGAGCGCGGATGCGCCGAAGATCGTCTGGGGGTTCGTCGATCGCGGCGAGGGCATCGAGGTGCGCCCCGACTGGGACACCGTCGGCATGCGCGCCAGCCAGTCGAACTCGACGAGGCTCGTCGGCGCGCTCGCCCCGGCCGACCGCGTCGTGCGCCGTCTCGACCCCGGCCCGAACCCGGACGGCCTCCTGTTCGGCATCTTCACCGTGTTCGAGATCCTGCTCGCCTCGGTCTACACCGGCATCGGGCAGCGCGCGCTCGAGATCGCCGTCGAGACCGTGAAGAAGCGGATGTCGCTGAAGAGCGGCAAGCCCTACTCGCAGGACCCCGACATCCGCTTCCG
This sequence comes from Actinomycetes bacterium, assembly GCA_021779075.1. Lineage (GTDB taxonomy): Bacteria > Actinomycetota > Actinomycetes > Actinomycetales > Microbacteriaceae > Gryllotalpicola. The sequence continues at coordinate 27,619 of JAJYBG010000012.1, forward strand.
ACTCGCCTCCGCCGCGATCGAGCAGGATGCCCTCGCCCCGCAGATCCACGCGCTCGCGAGCGATCTCGACAACCTCGTCAACCACGGCGGACTGTGGTTCGCCAAGGTCGCCGGCCTCAAGGTGCGCGCCACCGAGACCGCGCGGGAGGTGGTCGACAAAGCCATCCGCGTCTCGGGCGGCTCGTCGTACTCCTCCTCGAGCGAGCTCGGGCGGCTCTACCGCGACGTGCTCGCCGGCCTCTTCCACCCGAGCGATGACGAGTCGGCTCACAGCACCGTCGCAGCAGCATGGCTCGGCCCACTCGCCTAGGGCTCAGAACCGGCGTCCGAGCGGATGCCCCGTGGCTGGGCGTCCTGGCGTTGACGAGTTTCTTCCAGTACTTCCGGGGCGCAGCGGCTGACGGAACGGTGTTCCTCGTCTGCGGGTTGGCTCTCGCCGCCGACATGGCGGGTCTGCTGGACCGTTTCGACCGCGTCACCGGCAGCTTCGAGCCGCCGCTCGGCGCCGGCGTGGCGGGCGCCGTCGCATTCGCCATCGCGCTCAGCCTGCTTCCCGAGTTCAGCGCGGCCGCCGGAATCCTCGTCATCATGGTGGGCCTCGTCGCGATCCCGCTCATCTGGCCGGGCGGCGACATGAGCGTCGAGACCGACAACGCCATCCGGCGCGCCGCGCTGCTGTGGTCGAGCCTCGTCGTCGCACTGTGCCTGTGGGAGCTCGCCAACTTCTTCCTGGGGCACTCCTCGGCCAGGGCGGACTGGAATCATCCGGCGCTCTCCGACCTGCTGCGGCCGCTGTGGACCGCTCCCGTGCTGCGCGGGTTCGGGGTCGCGATCTGGCTGCTCGGCGGCTACGCGCTGGTGCGACGCGGCAAGGAGCGCCGATGAGCAGAGTCATCACCATCGGCGGCTACCTCGTCGTCGGAGTCCTCATGCTCGCGCTGGTCATCGGCTCGCACCGCCGGCCCCAGGTGGTGGCGCCGCTGTCGCGACTGCTCGACCGCGTCATGGCGCTGCGGGGAGTGCGCCTGACGCTGATCGCGTTCTGGTGGTGGCTGGGCTGGCATTTCTTCGTCACCGCGCCCTAGGAACCGCGAGGCGGGACCGTATTCTGGCCGGCGGCGCTACGCTGCCCGCATGAGCGCCTCGACCCCTGCGGCTCCGGCCGCCCCTTCTGTCCAGCAGCACCGCCGCTACGGTCTCACCCCGCGCCGCTTCCTCAATGTCGCCGACCCCACGACGACTCATCCGGCGGTCATCGCCCAAGCCCAGCACCGCGCCGCGAGCATCCAGCTGCGCATCGCCGACGCGATCACCGCGTTCGCCGGTTCGATGATGTTCGTCTACATCCACATCGTGCTCTTCGTGGTCTGGATGCTCTTCCTCGAGCACAGCCCGTGGCCG
>JAJYBG010000072.1:0-6648 GCA_021779075.1 Actinomycetes bacterium
CCACAGCGAAACGGCGGCAGGTACGCCGTTTCGCGAAGCGACCCGCGCCGCAGCAGCGGCGGCGCGGCAAATAGGGGGCAGCCAGGTGACGCACTCGCTCACCCGGCCACAGCGAAACGGCGGCAGGTACGCGTTTCGCGAAGCGACCCGCGCCGCAGCAGCGGCGGCGCGGCAAATAGGAACGGGCCGGCCGATACGCCGGGTTCTGTCGTGGACGGCCATCTATCTCGGGGGCGCGTTGCCGCGACCCTCTAGCGGTCTACCCGGGAACGGGACGAGCAGCCCCGTGGTTCCCTGTCTGACCTTGCTCCGGACGAGGTTTGCCTAGCCGGCCGGGTCACCCCGGTCGCTGGTGGGCTCTTACCCCACCGTTTCACCCTTACCGCGCGGTGCTGAGCACTGTGCGGCGGTCTGTTCTCTGTGGCACTGTCTCGCGGGTTGCCCCGGGTGGGTGTTGCCCACCGCCCTGCTCTGCGGAGCCCGGACGTTCCTCGGCAGCTTGCGCTGACGCGGCCGTCTGGCCGACCCGTTCTGTGCCTACAGCCTACGAGTTCTCGCTGCGGATGAGAATGGCGCCGCTCTCGGAGTCGACGATGACGTCGTCTTCGGCAGCCGATCGGACGGCGGCGAGGTCGCCTGGGGCGAGCTGAAGGTTGCTGCCGCGGTTGACCCCGCCGAGCACGGCTGCGGCGCCGACGCCGTAGCGCGAGCGCTGCTTCTCGTAGAGCTCGATCAACTCGTGCGGGATGCCTTCGGCGATGGCGTTCCGTTCGCCCTGCTTGGCGCCGCGATCGGCCTCCAGGGCGGAGAGCTTCGAGTCGCGCTCCGCCATGACGGTGGCGAGCTGACCGCGCACCTGGTCCTGGGTCTCGACGATCTTCGCTGCGTCGGTCTTGGCATCCTCCAGGCGGCCCATGGCCTCGAGTTCCGCGGTCTCGAGGTCGTCGGCGCGCCGGTGAAGGGCGGCGAGCTCGTTCTCGAGCGCGTCGATGTCCTTCGGCGATGAGGACGCCTGAAGCCGTTCCACGTCGCGCTCGCGGCGCTGGGTGACGATCTTGAGGTCGGATTCGAGGCGGGCGATCCCGGCCTCCGCATCCTCGACGCGACCGATGACCTCCGCGTGGTTGTGTCTGAGGAGATCGGCCTGGCCGAGCAATCCCTCGATGGCCTTGAGCTCGGGCAGGGCGGCGATGGCGTGCTCGATGCGCAGCAGCGCGCTGTCGGCATCCTGCAGGCGCAGGAGTTGCTGCTGGTGCTCGGGGCTGGCCTTCATCGGATGCCTCTCACTGGGTGATCGCGAAGTCCCATGGGTCGGTGCGCACGTCGCTCACCGTCACGATGACCGAGGGGAGGCGCTCGCGCAACTGCTGAGCTGCGACGTCGAGCCACAGCCACTCGCTCGCCCAGTGGGAGACGTCGATAAGAGCGGGACCGCGGCCGAGGAGGTGCTGCTCGCGCGCGTCGGACGCGGGGTGATGGCGCAGGTCGGCCGTGATGTAGACGTCGGCGGCGAGCACTTCGGCGGCGTTGAGGAGGGAGTCTCCAGCCCCTCCGCAGAGCGCGACGGTGCGTACGGGCTCGTCGTAGTCGCCGGCGACGCGGATGCCGCCCGCGGTGGCGGGCAGCAGCCCGGCGACGGCCCGCGCGAGGCGGCCGAGCGTCGTCGGCTCGGGAAGCGCACCGACACGGCCGAGGCCGGTTCCGGGGACGGCCGATGCCTGGATGGGCCGCAGTTCCGCGAGCCCGAGCCGTGCGGCGAGCACATCGCTCGTGCCGTCGGCGACGACGTCGGCGTTGGTGTGCGCCGACAGCAGGGCGATGTCCGCCCGAATGAGCTTCGCGACGACGGCACCGCGGTACGCGGTCTCGTCGATTGAGTTCACGGCGCGGAAGAGCAGCGGGTGGTGGGCGATGATGAGGTCGGCGGCGGCCCCGATGGCGTCGTCGACGGACTCGGTCACCACGTCGACGACGAGACGGATCCGCTCGATGGGCTGCGACGGATCGCCCACGACCAGGCCCGGCGCATCCCACGGCTCGGCGCCGGCGCGCGGCCAGAGGTCTTCGGCGACCGCGAGCACGTCGGCGAGGGTGAGGGGCACGGCATGCAGCCTAGCTGCGCTTGCCGAGCCGCTTCTTCTTCGCCTTTCCGCCGCTCTGCCCCTCGGATCCGGCCGCTGCCGAGTCGGCAGTGCCGACGAGGGTCGTGCTGGAGAGCGGCGTGAACTCGCCGTCGAGGCGAACCTCGACATCGTCGACGATCTCGTCCGCGTCGTCCGGCTCCGGCTCGATCTCAGGTAGCAGGTCGGTGGTGCGGATGGCGTCGGTCTCCGCCTCGCCGGCGATGAGCTGGTCGAAGAGGATGGAGACTGGCGACGCCGCGGGCTCGGGCGCGCTGCCGCGCTCAGCGGTCTCGATCTCGGCGGCCGAAGCGGGCGCGGGCTCAGCGCCCGAGCCCTGGGCGCGAGCCGTGGCATCCGGATCGATCCAGTCCGAGAACCTGGGCTCTCGCCGCGCCGCCGAGAGGATGGCCTCGAGCTGCTCGATGGCCTTGAGCGTGTCCGCCATGCCCGAGAGCGTAGCGGCGCCGTATCCTCGCTACCGTGAGCGTCCTGATCGACACACCGTACGAAGACCTGCTCCGCGACGTCCTGGCGACGGGCGCGAAGAAGAGCGATCGCACCGGCACGGGAACTCGCAGCGTCTTCGGCCGTCAGCTGCGCTTCGATCTCGCGCAGGGCTTCCCGCTCGTCACAACGAAGCGCGTCCACTTCAAGTCGCTCGCCTACGAGCTGCTCTGGTTCCTCCGCGGCGAGCGCAATGTCGGCTGGCTGCGCGAGCACGGCGTCACGATCTGGGACGAATGGGCCGATGAGTCCGGCGATCTCGGCCCGGTCTACGGGGTGCAGTGGCGCTCCTGGCCGACGCCGTCGGGCGGGCACATCGACCAGATCGCGAAGGTGATCGAGCAGCTCAACACCAACCCCGACTCGCGGCGCATCATCGTCTCGGCGTGGAACGTCGCCGAGCTCGACGAGATGGCGCTCCTGCCGTGCCACGCCCTGTTTCAGTTCTACGTCGCCGACGGCAGGCTGAGCTGCCAGCTCTATCAGCGCAGCGCCGACCTCTTCCTCGGCGTCCCGTTCAACATCGCGAGCTACGCGCTGCTCACGCATATGGTCGCCCAGCAGACCGGTCTCGAGGTCGGCGAGTTCGTCTGGACCGGCGGCGACTGCCACATCTACGACAACCATGTCGAACAGGTGACGGAACAGCTGACGCGCGAACCCTTCGCCCCCCCGCAGCTCGTCATCAAGCGCACGCCCGACAGCATCTTCGACTACGAATTCGAGGACTTCGAGATCGTCGGCTACCAGCACCACCCGGCCATCACGGCCCCGGTCGCCGTCTGACGGGCGGATCGAGCATGGGTCTCGCGCTCATCTGGGCGCAGTCCGTCACCGGTGTCATCGGCAAGGACGGCGCGATCCCCTGGCACCTGCCGGAGGACATGAGGCGGTTCCGCGAGACGACCGCGGGCGGCGCCGTCATCATGGGTCGCAGGACATGGGAGTCGCTTCCCGAGCGCTTCCGGCCTCTTCCCGGGCGCACGAACATCGTGGTCACGCGTCAGGATGACTACGACGCGCCGGGCGCCGAGGTGGCGGGGTCGCTCGACGCTGCTCTCGCCCTGGTGCCGGACGGGGTGCAGCCCTGGATCATCGGCGGCGGCCAGCTCTATCTCGAGGCCATCGACCGCGCCGACCGCATCGAGCTCACCGAGGTCCTCACCTCCGTCGAGGGCGACACCTTCGCCCCTCTCGTGGCGGACGGATGGCACGCGGTTCCCGAGCCGGAGAACGGCTGGCTCGAGTCATCCACCGGCATCAAGTACCGCTACCTGCATTTCACCCGCTGACGTCCACCTGTCGTCTCACGCATTCTGCGGGCGCCACAGCGCCGGTACCGGATGCGCAACGACAGCGCAATCGCGCAGCAGTGGGCCCTGCCGGGTTCGAACCGACGACATCCACGGTGTAAACGTGGCGCTCTACCAACTGAGCTAAAGGCCCGCGTCAACGCTAGCGGCAGACGGCAGCCGCGCAAGAATGACCGCATGAGCGAGACTCCGGGATTCCGCCCCACCGCGCCGGCGTGGCTGACGGCCGACCTGGTGCTCGGCGCCCTCGTCCACGCCGCCGCGGCCCTCGTCGGCACACTCGCCATCGCGGCCGCCGCGTTCGGGCTCTTCGCGGCCGGCTGGGCGACGAACCCGTTCAGCTCGGTCGTGGCTGTTCCGGCCGCGTCCGCGTTCTATTCCCTCGTCGACCTCGGCCTCGGTGGATCGGTCAGCGCCGTGGCGACCGGCCCGCTCGGCGACTACGACGCCACGCTCCACGTGCCGCTCCTGGCCCTCACCGCGGCCTACCTCGCGGTCGTGATGTGGTGGCCGTCGCGGCGCGGCAGCGGGCTCGTCAGTGCGAGCCACCTCGCCCGCTGGACGGGCGCCGTCATCACTGGCGCGGCCTTCGCACTCGCCGTCACCCTGCTCGGACTCGCGTTCGCGACCCACTTCTCGCTGCCGCTGTTCGGCGGGCTGATCTCGCTCGAGGGCGGCATCACGCCGACCGGCGTGCGGCTGTTCTGCTCTGCCTTCGTGCTCGTGACCCTGGCGGCGGGCACCGCTCGCGAGCTGGCAGTAGCGGGAGGGCTCCGCGTGCTGTGGGTGAGGATCCCGGGCTACCTCAGGGAGCTCGCGACGTGGGGCGCGGCTGCGCTCGCGGTGTTCGGCGCTGCGACCATCACCGGCGGTCTCGTCGAGATCACCCGGATGTTCCACTCGTTCTGGTTCGCGCTGCTCTCACTGCCGACGTGGTTCGGCGAGGGGACGGTGTTCGTCGTCTCGTTCGGGCACCTCGGCGGCGCCCTCGACTACGGTGACATCGCCGGCTTCAACGGCATCCCCGCGTCGTGGGGCTACGCCGTGCTCGTGCCATTGGCCGTGCTCGTCGCGCTCTACAGCGGTCTGCGGATCGGCGCGGGCCGACTCGGCAGCCCACCGAACCTCATCCAGCGCGCCATCCCCGTCGCGATCGTGCTGCTGGCGTGGCTCATCGCGCCGTACCTCATCGTCAACGCGAGCGTCACGGTGAGCGGCTCCGGCGCGAGCTACGGCGAGCACCTCGTCGTCGCGCCGTGGACGTTCGCGACCGTCACCGCATTCGCGATCGGCGTCGACGCCATCGCCACCTGGGTCACGCCGTGGCTGCAGGGCCGAGCCCCGCAGGTCATCGCGTGGGTGCAGCGGCCTCGACTGGGGCGAGCGCGCCGATAGCCGAGCGGTAGGCGTCGAGCGAGCGCGCCTCGCCTGGCGTGGTGATGAAGCTGGCGCGGACGAATCCGTCGACGTCGATGACGAAGGTGGCGCGGTTCGCGAAACCCGTCTCGGAGAGGAAGACGCCGTAGTCCTTGGCGACCGCGCCGTGCGGCCAGAAGTCGGCGAGCAGGTTGAAGTCGTAGCCCTCCTGCTCGGCGAAGTGCCGCAGCGCCCACTTGCTGTCGACGGAGATCGCGAGAAGCTCGACCGCGGCGTCCTGGAAGAGCGCGATGTTGTCGCGCAGCTCGCAGAGCTCGCTGGTGCAGGTGCCGGAGAACGCCAGCGGGAAGAACACCAGCGCCACGGCCTTCCTGCCGCGGTAGGACGAGAGCCGGACGGGCTCGCCGAACTGATTCGGGAGCTCGAAGTCGGGTGCGAGGCTGCCGTTTTCGATCGCCATTGAAGGATTTCCTTTCACGCCGCAGTGAGTCTAGGCGCATCGCGGGACCTGCGCGGCGCGGCGCGCTCGAATGACTAGGCTGACGCCTGGCGCGCGTGTCGCAACCCGACAAAGTTGTGTCGTCAACACTCTCTGACCCACACAAGGAAGAGGCGGATGTGACAGTCAACGACCAGGACCCGTACGGCGCTACGAACGTCGACGCCGATCCTGAGGAGACCGCCGAATGGCGCGAGTCCCTTGATGAGCTTGTCGCGGCGAAGGGTCCCGAGCGCGGCCGCGAGGTCATGGTGAGCCTGCTCGGACGATCGAAGGAGCTCCACCTCGGCGTCCCGTCCGTTCCGACCACCGACTACGTCAACACGATCTCCCGCGCCGACGAACCGGAGTTCCCCGGCGACGAGGAGATCGAGCGCCGCTATCGCCGCTGGATCCGTTGGAACGCGGCCATCCTCGTCCACCGCGCACAGCGCCCCGGCGTCGGCGTCGGCGGCCACATCTCGAGCTACGCTGCCAGCGCCTCGCTGTGGGAGGTCGGCCTCAACCATTTCTTCCGCGGCCAGAACCATCCCGGCGGCGGCGACCAGGTCTTCTTCCAGGGCCACTCCTCGCCCGGTGCGTACGCTCGCGCGTTCCTCGAGGGCCGCCTCTCGGCCGAGGACCTCGACGGTTTCCGCCAGGAGAAATCGCGAGCCCCGCACGGCCTGCCGTCCTACCCGCACCCGCGCATGCTCCGCGACTTCTGGCAGTTCCCGACGGTGTCGATGGGTCTCGGCCCCATCAACGCGATCTACCAGGCCTCCTTCGACAAGTACCTCACCAACCGCGGCATCAAGGACGCCTCCGACCAGCGCATCTGGGCGTTCCTCGG
>JAJYBG010000072.1:6658-7012 GCA_021779075.1 Actinomycetes bacterium
GGCGAGATGGACGAGGTCGAGTCGCGCGGCGCGCTGCAGCTCGCCGCGAATGAGAAGCTCGACAACCTCACGTTCGTGGTCAATTGCAATCTGCAGCGCCTCGACGGGCCGGTGCGCGGCAACGGCAAGATCATCCAGGAGCTCGAGTCGTTCTTCCGCGGCGCGGGGTGGAACGTCATCAAGCTCATCTGGGGCCGCGGCTGGGACGACCTGCTCGAGCGCGACACGAGCGGCGCACTCGTCAAGCTCATGAACGAGACCCCGGACGGCGACTTCCAGACGTTCAAGGCCGAGAACGGCGCCTACGTGCGCGAGAACTTCTTCGGCCGCGATCCGCGCGCTCTGGAGCTCGTC
>JAJYBG010000073.1 GCA_021779075.1 Actinomycetes bacterium
GTCGACCATGGGCTGCGTGCGGGTGTCCTGCCAGACGATCGCGCGGTGGATCGGCACGCCCGTCGCGCGGTCCCACACCACCGCGGTCTCGCGCTGGTTGGTGATGCCGACCGCGGCCACGTCGTGGCGGGTGATGCTCGCCCGGGCGAGCGCGACGCCGATGACCTCGCGCACGCCCGCCCAGATCTCCAGCGCATCGTGCTCGACCCAGCCCGGCTGGGGGTAGTACTGCGGGACCTCGCGCTGGCCGACGCTCACCGGCCGGCCGCCGCGGTCGAACACGATGGCCCGCGAGCTCGTCGTGCCCTGGTCGATCGCGAGGACGTACTGCGCGGTCATGCTGCCACGCTACCGAGTACTGATCAGTCGACCCAGACGACGAAGCCGGTGTAGTGGTTGACGGCGTCATCTCCATGACGGCGAACTCGGTCGAGGATCAGGAGCACGTCCGCACTGACGTCAAGGTCTCGGTGAGCTCCGGCGGGCTCGACGCGACGCCTCCGGCCTCGACGACCACGCTCGCGGTCTCGAAGACCTCCACGGTCTTCGGCGCATCGACGGCCATCGCCCTCAACGCAGCGGTCCCGGGCGGCCTCGGCACCCTCGCCGGTAGCGTGGGCTTCTACGAGGGGAGCAGGCTGCTCGCGACGAAGTCACGGTCCGGTGGCAACGCGTCCGTAGACCCTGTCCGCCTCAGGACACGCTGCCCGCCAGGCGTGATCAGCGCAGGCGCGGCAGCAGGCCGATCGCGTCCTGGGCGCGCTTCAGCGTCGCGTTCGCGATCGCCTCAGCCCGCTCGGCGTTCGCTGCGAGCAGGCGGTCGAGCTCGGCCGGGTCGGCCTGCAGCTCGAGGGTGCGCGCGCGCACCGGCTCGAACTCGGCCACGACCGCGTCAGCCACGGTCTTCTTGAAGTCGCCGTAGCCGCGACCGGTGAACTCGTCCTCGGCCTCCTGCTCCGACCTGCCGGTCAGCGCGGTGTAGATCGAGAGCAGGTTCGTGATGCCGGGCTGGTTCTCCCAGTCGAACCGGACGACGCCGAGAGTGTCTGTGACGGCGCGCATGATCTTCTTCGCGGTGACGCTCGGCTCGTCGAGGAGCCAGAGGATGCCGGCGTCCGACTCGGCCGACTTCGACATCTTCGCCGTCGGGTTCTGCAGGTCGTAGACCCGGGCGCCCTCCTCGGGGAACTGCGCCTTGGGCAGCACGAACACCTCACCGAAGCGCGAGTTGAAGCGCTCGGCGAGGTCGCGGGTGAGCTCGACGTGCTGGCGCTGGTCGTCGCCCACCGGCACGATGACGGTGTCATAGAGCAGGATGTCGGCGGCCATGAGCACGGGGTAGTCGAAGAGGCCCACCGTCGTCGCGTCCGCTCCGAAGCGCTGCGACTTGTCCTTGAACTGCGTCATGCGGTTCGCCTCGCCGAAGCCCGTGATCGTGTTGAGCAGCCAGGTCAGCTCGGAGTGCGCGCTCACATGGGACTGCACGTACAGGCACGACTTCGCCGGCTCGATGCCCGCGGCGATGTACTGCGCGGCGAGCCCGCGGGTGGCATCCGCGAGGATCTTGGGGTCGTGCGCGGCGTTCGTCAGCGCGTGCAGGTCGACGATGGAGAAGAACGCGTCGTACTCGTCCTGCAGGGCGCGCCACTGCACGAGCGCGCCCGTGTAGTTGCCGATGTGGAGGGAATCCTTCGACGGCTGGATTCCGGAGTAGAGGCGCGGCTTGGTCATGTTCTTCCTGGCGGTGGGTCGTGGTCTCCGTCGCGGCGGCGATGCGTCGCAGTCGACCAGCGGAGAGAGGGTCTAGAGGTCGTAGTCGACGACGACGGGGGCGTGGTCGGACCACCTGGCGTCGTAGCGCGGGTATCGGTCGACGGTGTAGGAGACCGCCTTCGCCGCGAGCTCCGGGGTCGCGATCTGGTAGTCGATGCGCCAGCCGGTGTCGTTGTCGAAGGCCTGGCCCCGCGCGGACCACCAGGTGTACGGCCCGGCGACCTCGCCGGCGAAGCGGCGGCCCAGGTCGACCCAGCCGAGGCCGGCGTCGCCGGTGTTGTAGCCCGGCTCGCCCTCGGCGCCGAGGATCCTGTCGAAGTAGGCGCGCTCGTCCGGCAGGAAGCCGGCCGTCTTGACGTTGCCGCGCCAGTTCTTGATGTCGAGGGTGCGGTGGCCGACGTTGAGATCGCCGAGAAACACGGCGAGGGGGCTGCGCCTCCTCAGCTCGGGCAGCCGCTCGAGCAGCGCATCGAGGAACTTGTACTTCTCGACCTGCTTGGGGGTGCCGGCCTCGCCCGAGTGCACATAGGTGCTCACGATCGTCACCACCTGCCCGCCCACCTCGAAGTCGGCCTCGAGCCAGCGCCCGGCACTGTCGAAGTCGTCGGGCCCGAAGGCGGTGCGGTGGGCCAGAGCCGGCTCGCGGCTCGCGATGGCGACGCCGGCGCGGCCCTTCGCCGTCGCCTCGTCGTGGAGCAGGTGCCAGCCGTCGCCGATGAGCGGTGCGAACTCGTCGCGGGTCGCCCGGACCTCCTGGATGGCGACGACGTCGATGCCGCGGCCGTCGAGCCAATCGCCCATGCCCTTGCGGTACGCGGCACGGATTCCGTTGACGTTGGCGGTCGCGACCCTGAGCACGGTGTCAGCCTACCGGCGGCGTCCGATGCTCCGGCAGCGCAGCCGGCTCGGTCCGTGCCGCGATCCAGGACGCCCCGAGCAGAACCGCGGTGCAGGCGAAGTCGAACCACAGCAGCAGGCCGACGAGCACCGCGAACGAGGCGAGCAGTGGATTGCGGCCGGCACCGCCGGCGAGCAGCCCGCCGAGGATGCTGAGCGTCATGAGGCCGAGCGCCGCGAGCCCTGCCCCCTCGGCGAGCGCCCGTCGCGGCATCCGCAGCCCGGAGAACCAGCGGTACATCGCGACGAGGACGGCGAGGTCGAGCAGAAACACGACGACGAGTCCCGCGACGCGCGCGGCGACGAGCTCGCCAGGGCTGTCCGCGAATCCGAGTGGCTGCGCGAGCACCCGCACGAGGGCGGTGCTGGCGAGCGACAGCACCGCCGCGACGACGAGCGCCAGCCCGAACGCCGCCGCGCCGCCCAGGTCGATCGCCTTCTGCAGCAGCAGCGGGTGCGCCGGTCCGCCGCCGCCGCCCATGATCGCCCGGACGGCTCGGCGGGTGCTGTCGATCCAGCCGAGCAGCGTCCACACCAGAGCGCCGAGTGCGACGGCACCGGTGATGCTGAGCGTGAGGGTCGCGCCGTCGAGCGCGTCGACCGGGACTGCGCCGCCGACGAGGCCCGGCACGGCCTTCTCGATGATGTCGAGAACCGCCGCGTAGACGACGGGATTCGAGCGGATCCAGATTCCCGCGACCGAGAATCCGACCCAGAGCGCGGCGAACACCGCGAAGAGCGAGTTGTACGACATCCCCGAGGCGAGCAGACCGCCGTTGCGCTCCACGAAGCGCGCCCACGTCCGGACGGGCAGGGTCTGCCGGATCCAGAGGGCAACGCGCTTGGCCCGTGCGGCGGTACCGGACATGCGCCCCACCCTACGGCGCGGTCCGTTGCTTCCCGCGGAGGTGCAGGGCGTCGGGCAGGGGTCCTTGAGGAGGGTGCGGCGCAACTCTACGAATCGCGCGAAGCCCCCCACATGACGCGTGCGGCAGGAGCCACCGCCAGGCGGCGAGGTCTAGCGATGACCCCGGATGATCGCCTGCTTGACCTCGGCGATCGCAGCGGTGATCTGGATGCCGCGCGGGCACGCCTCCGTGCAGTTGAAGGTCGTGCGGCAACGCCACACGCCCTCCTTGTCGTTGAGGATGTCGAGGCGCACCTTCGCCTCGTCGTCGCGCGAGTCGAAGATGAAGCGGTGCGCGTTGACGATCGCGGCCGGGCCGAAGTACTGGCCGTCCGTCCAGAACACCGGGCACGACGAGGTGCACGCGGCGCAGAGGATGCACTTCGTGGTGTCGTCGAAGCGCGCGCGGTCGGCGACGGACTGGATGCGCTCCTTGTCCTTCGGCGGCACCGAGTGCGCTTGGAGGAAGGGCTGCACCTCGCGGTACGAGGCGAAGAACGGCTCCATGTCGACGACGAGGTCCTTCTCCAGCGGCAGGCCCTTGATGGCCTCGACATAGATCGGCTGCGCGAGATCGAGGTCCTTGAGCAGGGTCTTGCAGGCGAGGCGGTTGCGGCCGTTGATGCGCATCGCGTCCGAGCCGCACACGCCGTGCGCGCACGAGCGGCGGAAGGTGAGCGAGCCGTCCTGCTCCCACTTGATCTTGTGGAGGGCGTCGAGGATGCGATCGGTGGGGAAGACGTCGACGTCGAAGGCCTGCCAGTGGGCTTCTTCGCCGGAATCCGGGTCGTAGCGCCGGATGTTCAGGGTGACGGTGAACGCCTGGGGCGCCACGGGGGCCTCGGGGGTGGCTTCGATGACATCGTTCGACATGGCTGCTCCTAGTACTTCCGCTCCATCGGCTGGTAGCCCTGGATGACGACAGGCTTCCAGTCGAGCTTGATGTGGTCGGCCGGGTCCGGCGAGTGCGGGTCGCCGGTGAGGTAGGCCATGGTGTGCTTGAGGTAATTCTCGTCGTCGCGGTTCGGGAAGTCCTCGCGCATGTGGCCGCCGCGGCTCTCCTTGCGGTTGCGGGCGGCGTAGACGACGACCTCGGCGATGTCGAGGAGGAAGCCGAGCTCGACGGCCTCGAGCAGATCGGTGTTGAAGCGCTTGCCCTTGTCGTGGATCGACACGTTCGCGAAGCGCTGGCGCAGCCCGTGGATGTCCTTCGACACCTGGGCGAGCGTCTCGTCGGTGCGGAACACCTGGGCGTTGGCGTCCATGGTCTCCTGCAGGGCCTTGCGGATGGCGGCGACCGACTCGGTGCCGGTGGCGTCGCGGAAGGACTGCAGCATGTCGACGACGAACTTCTCGGGGTGCTCGGGAAGCGGCGGGAACTCGGCCGTCTTGACGTACTCGGCGGCGTTGTTGCCCGAGCGCTTGCCGAAGACGTTGATGTCGAGCAGCGAGTTGGTGCCGAGGCGGTTGGCGCCGTGCACCGAGACGCAGGCGCACTCGCCGGCCGCATAGAGGCCGGGCACGATGGTGTCGTTGTCGCTGAGCACCTCGGCGTTGTTGTTCGTCGGGATGCCGCCCATCGCGTAGTGCGCCGTCGGCATCACCGGCACCGGCTCGACGACCGGGTCGATGCCGAGGTAGGTGCGGGCGAACTCGGTGATGTCGGGCAGCTTCGTCTCGAGCACCTCGGCGCCGAGGTGCGTGCAGTCGAGCAGCACGTAGTCCTGGTACGGGCCGGCGCCGCGGCCCTCGCGGACCTCCTGCACCATGCAGCGGGCGACGATGTCGCGCGGGGCGAGGTCCTTGATGGTCGGCGCGTAGCGCTCCATGAAGCGCTCGCCGGAAGCGTTGCGGAGGATCGCGCCCTCGCCGCGGGCGCCCTCGGTGAGCAGGATCCCGAGCCCGGCGAGCCCGGTGGGGTGGAACTGGAAGAACTCGATGTCCTCGAGGGGGAGCTTCTTGCGCCACACGATGCCGACGCCGTCGCCGGTGAGGGTGTGGGCGTTCGAGGTGGTCTTGTAGATCTTGCCGAAGCCGCCGGTGGCGAAGGTGATCGCCTTGGCGTGGAAGACATGGATCTCACCGGTGGCGAGCTCGAGCGCCACGATGCCGGCGGGCACCTGCGTGCCGTCGACCTCGCTCATGATGAGGTCGAGCGCGTAGTACTCGTTGAAGAAGTTGACGCCGAGGCGGACGCAGTTCTGGAAGAGCGTCTGCAGGATCATGTGGCCGGTGCGGTCGGCGGCGTAGCAGGCCCGCCGGACCGGAGCCTTGCCGTGGTCGCGGGTGTGGCCGCCGAAGCGGCGCTGGTCGATCTTGCCCTCGGGGGTGCGGTTGAACGGCAGGCCCATGTTCTCGAGGTCGATGACGGCGTCGATCGCCTCCTTGGCGAGGATCTCGGCTGCATCCTGGTCGACGAGGTAGTCACCGCCCTTGATGGTGTCGAAGGTGTGCCACTCCCAGTTGTCCTCCTCGACGTTCGCGAGGGCGGCGGCCATGCCGCCCTGCGCCGCGCCGGTGTGGGAGCGAGTCGGGTAGAGCTTCGTGATGACGGCGGTGTTCGCCTTCGGGGCTGCTTCGATCGCGGCGCGCATGCCGGCCCCGCCGGCGCCCACGATGACGACGTCGAACTGATGGTGGTGGACGTTCGTCTCAGTCACGATGGCGTTATTCCTTTGTAGGCCTTAGTGGGCGGTGCAGAACGAGAGAGTCGGGTCGGACGGGCACGGGTCGAACACGGTGACCGTGTAGGTGCCGAGGATGATGAGCACGGCGACGGCCGCGACGATCGCGATCTTGAGGACGCGGTTGACCGTCGCGTTGTGGGCGTAGTCGTTGACGAGGGTGCGCATGCCGTTGCCGCCGTGGATGAGTGCGAGCCACAGCATGAGGCCATCCCAGACGCGCCAGAACGGGCTCGCCCACTTGCCGGCGACGAAGGCGAAGTCGACACCTCGGATGCCCTCGCCGAGCACGAGATTCACGAAGAGGTGGCCGAGGATGAGGATGACGAGCAGCACGCCGGAGGCGCGCATGTAGATCCATCCCCACTTCTCCCAGTTGACGCCCTGGCGGGGGCTGCGGGCAGGAGTGCGGGGGGCGTCGATCGTCGTCATCATGACTGGCTCTCCAGGATGATGTTGTGGAGCTGGACGGGGAGGAATCCGGCCATCAGGACCGCCCAGACGACCACGACAGTCCAGAACATGACGCGCTGGTACTTGGCGCCTTTGCTCCAGTAGTCGATGAGGATGATGCGCAGCCCGTTGAGCGCGTGGAAGATGATCGCCGCAACCAGCGCGCACTCGCCGAGGCCGAGGAACCAGTTCTTGTAGGTGCCGATCACCGCGTTGTACGCGTCGGGGCCG
>JAJYBG010000074.1 GCA_021779075.1 Actinomycetes bacterium
CCGGTGCCGAGGTGCGCACCGTCTGCCTCTACACGAAGCCGCACACGATCCGCGAGCCCGAGTACTTCTGGCGCAGGACGGGCAACTGGATCGCGTTCCCGTGGTCGGCGCAGCCGCCCGTCGCGGTGTGAGGGTGCATGGCCGGTAAGCCCCTGACCGAACTCGCGAAGGAGCAGCTCATCGACCCGAGCTGGGCGACGGCGCTCGCCGGCGTGCAACCGCAGATCACCGAGCTCGGACACTGGCTGCGCGCCGAGGTGGCAGCCGGGCGCCCCTACCTGCCGGCGGGGAACGCGGTGCTGCGCGCGTTCGCCCAGCCGCTCGAGGACGTCAAGGTGCTCATCGTCGGCCAGGACCCGTACCCGACGCCCGGGCATCCCATCGGCCTGTCCTTCGCCGTCGACCGCAGCGTGCGCCCGCTGCCGAAGTCGCTGCAGAACATCTACCGCGAGCTGCACTCCGATCTCGGCATCGCGCCGCCGCCGCACGGCGACCTCACCTCGTGGGCCGAGCACGGCGTGCTGCTCCTCAACCGCTCGCTCACCGTGCGTTCCGGCGCGTCGGGCTCCCATCGCGGCAGGGGCTGGGAGGTGGTGACGGACGCCGCGATCCGCGCGCTCGTCGCGCGGCGCAGGCCGCTCGTCGCGATCCTCTGGGGGCGGGATGCCGAGACGCTGCGCCCCCTGCTCGGCGAGACGCCGATCATCGCCTCGCCGCATCCGTCGCCGCTGTCGGCGAATGGCGGATTCTTCGGCTCGAAGCCCTTCAGTCGGGCGAATGCGCTGCTCGTCGCGCAGGGCGCGGAGCCCGTCGACTGGAGCATCACGTAGCCGTTGGCCGACTGCGGGCAACGCCCGCACTGGAGGCCGGGGCTATTTCTTCAGGCTCTTCTGCATCGTGACGGTGCCGAGCCAGCGGTCGAACTTGAAGCCGACGTGCGCCATGCGGCCCACCTCTTTGAAGCCGAGCTTCTTGTGGATGGCGATCGACCCCTCGGCCCCCTGATCGGCGATGACGGCGATCATCTCGCGCAATCCCGCCGCCCGCGCCTTCTCGACGAGCGCTCCGAGCAGCACGCGGCCGAGCCCCTTGCCGGTCGCGGCGGGTCCCAGGTAGATGGAGTTCTCGACGGTGTACTTGTAGCCGGTCTTCGTCGACCAGGGGGCGACGAGCGCATAGCCGAGGACCTGGCCGCTTGTCGGGCTCGCGGCGACGACGAAGGGCGCGCCGGCCTTGCGGATCTCGTGGTACTTGCGTCGCCAGTACCAGAGGGTCGTCGGCTTGGACTCGAAGGTCACCGTGCTGTTGGTGACGTAGTAGTTGTAGATCTCGCGGATGTGGGGGAGGTCGGCTTCGACGGCATCCCTGACGACGTACTCGAACGGGGCCTCGGCGGGCACCCGCTTGCGCAGGTGGTGCGGCAGCACCCGCCGCGCCTGGTATTCCTCTTCCAGCACGCGGTCAGCCTAGAGTCTCGGCGGACTCCGCCGTAAGACCCGCCAGGTCCGCCAATACACTCCACAGCTCCTGCCCCAGCTGCCGGTTGCGTGCCTGAGCGTTGACCCGGCCGTTCGGCGTGAAGCGGTCGAAGTGCGTTCCGCTCGGAGCCGCCGCCGGGGTGTCCGATGCGAGGGCGACGAGCGGCGCGCCGCCCTTCTCGGGGGAGATGCCGGCGTGGCCGAGCAGCGCGATGTCGGCGAACCTCATGAGCGCGGGGTTGCCGAAGTTCGACTTCACCCAGCCGGGGTGGAAGGTGTACGTGCTGACGCCCAGGCCGGCGGTGCGTTCGGCGAGGTCGCGATTCCACAGAATGACGCCCAGCTTCGCGGCGCCGTACGCGCGCCAGCCGCCGAGCCAGGGCCGGTGCTCCCAGTTCAGGTCGTCGAGGCGCAGCCGGCCCCACAGGTTCGCGATGCTCGCAGTGGTGACGATGCGGGCGGGGTGTCCGGGCGCTGCGGATTCCGCAAGGCGCGGCAGCAGCAGCTGCGAGAGCAGGAACGGCGCGACGAGGTCCACCTGCAGGGTGCGCTCGATCCCGTCGGAGGTGAGCGCGTGCTCGTCGTACATGCCGCCCGCGTTGTTGGCGAGCACGTGGATGGGCTCGTCGCGCGCCATGAGCTCGGCGGCGAGGCGGCGCACGTCGTCGAGGCGCTCGAAGTCGGCGAGGTGGTGCTCGGCGCCGATGCGCTCGGCGACGGCGCGGGTGCGATCCGGGGTGCGGCCGACGACGATGACGCGGTTGCCCTGCTGCGCGAGTGCGGCGGCGGCTGCGGCGCCGAGCCCGGAGCTCGAACCGGTGATGACGATCGTGCGTGCGGCCACGAGACCCAGGGTAGGCGCGTGACGGCGCTCCGCGTCAGAGGGTACGGGTGAGCGCGCCGATGATGCGCAGGATGGCGGGCATGTCGTTCGCCACGTCGTCGTCGGACGCCGGGGCGAACCCCGTCACACCGGCTCCCGCCAGGGCGAAGCGCGAGCGCAGTTCGAGGATCGTCTCAGCGAGCGTCTGCACCTCGATGCCGAACGGCTCCGGCGTGCCGACGCTTTCGAACGCGCCCGGGTCGAGGACGTCCAGGTCGATGTGGAGGTAGACGCTCGTCGCGCCCGTCGCGGCGACCGCGTCGGCGACGGAGGCGGGGCTCACCCGGTCGGGTTCGACGAGGGTGACACCGGATTCCGCGAGGTAGGCGACCTCGGGGTCGTCGAGGTCGCGCGCGCCGGCGAGCACCGCGTGCGCGGGCCGCACCGCCGCCTCGGGGTCGGCGAGCCCCTCCAGCCCTTCGCCGAGCGCGGCACGGAGGGCCATCCCTTCGAAGATGCCGGATGGCGACGATTCGGGGGTGTTGAGGTCGCCGTGCGCGTCGAACCAGACGAGGGCGACGGGGCCGGCCTGGCCCTGTGCGGCGCTGCGCACCGCGAACTGGATTCCTGCGACGTCGACTCCGCAATCCCCGCCGACGACGATGCGGAGGGCGTCAGGGTCGGATGCCCAGGCCGTGCGGAGGGCTTCGGTGGTCTGAGCGTGGGTGGCGATGAGCGCCGAGGCGCGCTTGACGCCGGTTCCCAGCTCCTCGCCGGCCTCGGCCCGCAGCTCGAGCCGGGTCGTCGACGAGACAGGCAGGTCGCCCGCGATCGCGGTCGCGCCGTCGGCGAGGCGCATCGCCCGCGCCGAACCGGAGCCCTGCCACTGCGGGACGACGATGAAACGGGTCGCCATGAGTGCGAGCCTATCGGTGGATCACGGATGCACGGCGGATCGCACGGCCTCGGCCAGCGCGGCCTCGAGCTGCGGCGCGGTGAGGCGTCGGCCGTAGCCGGGGGAGTCGCGCTCGATGCGCCAGCTGTTCGCGAGCGGGCCGGCGTCGACCGCATCGAAACCGGCGCGGTCGATGAAGTCGCGCGCCCACTGCTTGGCGTCGTCGAAATCGCTCGCGATGGCGAGCGCCCGTCGGCCCTCGCTGCCGGACGGCAGACCTTGCGTGGGGATGTGGGCGAAGCTGATGTGGTTGAACGCCTTGACGACGCGCGAGGTCGGCAGGTGCTCCTGCAGCAGAGCGCTCACGGTGGTGCGCTCCTCGTCGATGGCAGCGATGCGGCCGTCGCGCTCGAAGTAGTAGTTGTTCGTCTCCAGCACGATCTTGGCGGCGAGAGGCTCGGGGTCGACCTGCCCGATGTTCTTGGCGGGGATGGAGACGACCGCCACGTCGGCTGCGGCCGCGGCATCCGCCGCCCGCGCCGCCGTAGCGCGCGAGCCGAGTTCGGCGACGAGCTCGGCGAGGGTCTCGGGTGCGCGGGAGTTGCTCACGACGACGTCGTAGCCCTGTGCGACGGCGAGCCGTGCGAGGGCGCTGCCGATCTTGCCCGATCCGATGAATCCGATAGTGGTCATGGGTGCGGCAACAGCCGGAGGGGGCTCGGGATTCCGCCTCGGTGCTCTTCTCCGGTGTCGAGGCTGGCGCGACGAGCCCGTCCGGCACCCAGCGCGCCGCCTGGTGCGTTAGCCTTGTCGAGCCCGCGAGCCCCCTTAGCTCAGGGGATAGAGCGTCTGCCTCCGGAGCAGAAGGCCGTTGGTTCGAATCCAACAGGGGGCACCAGATAGCGGACGCCATTCGGTTCAGCGCTCCCCGTATAGACGGGACCGGCGTCAAGGAACCATCGGTAGTCGATGCCAGTGAGCACCTGGACGCGCTTGGCCAGTGCCGGGGCGTCGCGGAATCTCGGGGCGGCGCGCCCAGTCTCGTATGCGGCTAGCTTCCCGGGCTTCATTTCGAGCGCCGCGGCGAACGCGCGCTGTTCCATGCCTGCCGTGAGTCGTGCTTTGCGGAGTTTGTCGCCGAAGGTCCACTCGGGGATGAGTGGCTGCTGTGCGGCGTTGGCCGGTTCAGTGGACATGGCAAAAGTATGCAGACCTTGGTGAAACTCCGCAAGCGTCTGCATGACGTGCTAACCGAAGCTGGTTGCGACACGCCGAAGTAACTTACGCTTGCATAAGTTTGCGGATCATGATTTTCTATGCGTATGGAAGTTATGCCAGCGCAAGATAGCGACGATCTGCTGAGGATCGGCGAAGCCTCGAAGCTTGCGCACGTCCACCCTGACACGCTTCGGCGCGCTGTACGTAGCGGCCGTCTTGTTTCGGTTCTTACACCGGGTGGTCAGCATCGCTTCCGCCGCTCTGACGTTGAGGCGCTTCTCGCTGGCGGTCGGCCCACGCCCCCTGTTCCGGGGGCTGTCTAGCTCCGTGATCTTCCGCGCTCTTGCGCGGTGACAACTTCACATAGCCCCTCGGACGGCCACCCAAGGTCAATGCGCTGAGAGCGGCGGTATATAGCGGCAGTTGAGAGACCGGATCGGGTGTGGTCCGGGGGATCTGCGACAAGAAGAACTTATGAGGACGGCCCGCCTATGCGGGCTGTGACCCGGCCGCAGGGGCAATCAGCGGAAGGGCAACCCAAACGAACCCCGGTCAGGGGTCGGGGTTGCGGTCGGGCCACCGGAACACAGGTGGCAGGGCGGCGCGTCAGGCGTGGGTCGAACCCGACCGCCCACTGGTAACGGTGAGGAGGAACCATGAGCGTTCGAGTGTCATCGGTCGCTGTTTCAGGCGGCGCATTGGAAGTGTCGACGGAGCTCAGCGGTGTGGACCAAGCCCACCCACGCGCCTTCCTCACTCACGGGGATGGTCTGGTGTTCTTCTACCTCTCCGACAGTGAGCGCGAGCAATGGGCGCGCACTCTGTTCCCGGAAGCCTTCCCGGAACCATCCCCACCCCCGTCAGAGACCGGGCCCGCGGACATTGATTCGCCCGAGTATCCCGAGATCTGATGAAGAAGCGATCCCGTGAGCTCATCCAGATTGGTTTGAGTCTCGGTTTCGAGTTGCTTCCGGAGCAGGATTCGCGCGGCCATTGGGTGCTGGTGCATCCGAATGGGCGGAGGGTGTCGGTGTCTTCAACGCCGTCTGAGCGGCGCGGGGACCGGAATGCGGTCGCTCAGATGGAGCGCGCGTCGACGGTGAAGTTAGAGCGTCCTCATCGGCGCGGCGATAAGCCCCGGCAGTCCCCGTCTAAGCGCCCCGCCTCGGTCGTCGTTGAAGCGGATTTCGTGTTGATCCGTGCGGCGGAGATCGAGTTGCTGCGGTGTGAGGCCGTGATTCGCGGGCTCGACCAGTTCGATACCCGGTCGGCCGTGGAGCAATGCGAAGCGGTGAAAGCACGGGCGGCGCAGTTGCGTCGCTCTCTTCGATTTCTTCGGAAGGGGTTTCCCGATGAGACGGCAGTTGATTCAGTCAGGTGAGGTTGAGCCTCGCCCTGTGATCGCGTACGTGACTCGCGTTTCTGACCATCTGGTGAGGGTGACGTGGAAGTCGCGCAGCGAGACATTCTCCTGCCCGCCCCGCGAAGCGGTGGCTCGCGCATACAGGGTGCCTGTGGAGCGTGTCTCCGAAGAGAACCCTCTCGTCCGCGGTTTGTATCGGGTGGCTGTCCCGTGACCCCCTACCTGACGGCACCCGTGGCCCGTTCGACCGACCCGCTAACGAGTTTCCTGGCCGGCGACAGCATTTCGCAGGAACGCCGAGAACTCAGCGAAGAGGCCGTCCTCTGGGCGCTCGAACATGGGCCGCTCACCGATGAGCAGATCGAAGACAAAGTACGGGCCACCGCCCGCTACCAGGATGCATGGGTACCCGGATCACCGCGCCTTCGCACCGCCCGTTCGCAGCTCGTGAAGACCGGCCAGGTGGAAAGTTCCGGCCTGAAACGTCGCACCCGCTCCGGCAGCAGTGCGACCGCGTGGCAGCTCGTATCCCCGTCCGGCGAGCGGGCTCTGTTCGACATCGACATGGTCGCGTGAAAACCCCGCAGCGCGGCGACCTCTACACCTGCAGCCACGGCGCAACCGCCGAAGTTCTGGAAATGAAACCAACCGGCGAGATCTGGTTCACCGATTCCCGCCGCGGACCTAGGTACCGCTGCATGTGGGGTTTGAACCGCTTTATCGCCCATTTCGCCCCTATGGAGGACAAATGACCACCGGGCGCACCAACATCGCAGGCAAGGCCATCCACCGGGCGCAACCCAACCAAAAGGCCCGACAGCTTTCCAGCATGGAAGACGAGTTGTGGCGTGCGTCTCACGCCATCGCCGAAGAGAACAAGTCCGCCGTCAACCGGCTCATCTGCCGCCGTTTCACCGACGACACCGTACGGGCCGACTTGGCCGGAATGCTCGGTGTCGCATGAGCGCCACTCTCTCCTTCCACCACGGTGCCATTCTTCGAATCACCACCGAAGCCAGCACCGACGCGACCACGAACGAGTCTCAACACCTGATCGAGATCGGCTCCGCGGACTACTCCGCCTACGTGTGGTTGACGGTCGAGCAGGCACAGCAGT